>DATEGA010000054.1:0-10487 GCA_035280345.1 bacterium
CTTCGGAGCCGCGGCTACGCGGCCGGCGTGCCCGCGCGAGGCCAGCAGGTCGACCTCGCGGCGTCATGACCGCGGCGCCGCCGGTTACGGCGCCTTGGCGTGCGTCTGCAGATCCTTCAGGGCGAGCGCGAGATCCGGCCCGCTCAAACCCGCGCGGTCGGACATGTTGCTCAGCAACCCCGGCCACTGGTTGGCCGTGTACTGATCCGACGCGTACAGCGAATGGCACGTGCTGCAGTGCGACTCGTAGCTCTGCCGGCCGCGCGTCCAGACGGTTTGGACGTCCGAGGTCAGCGCCGCCGGGGCCACCCAGCCGCAGACCGGCCCAACTCGAGGTGCGCCCCCGTCGGGTGGCGCGCCTCATCTGGCCCGGGCATATTCGAGCAAAGCCTTACAGGCCGCCGCCCGCCGCCTCGCCGTTGATCCGGTGTCTCAGTCCCCCGCCGGCCGGCCGCCGGCCGAGCGTCCGCGTGAACTCGGACGCCGTCAGGTCTCCTTCTTCGTATCGATGCCACACCTGGTCGAATTCGTCGGACGTCTGCCGCGGCGGTTTCACGGTGATGAAGAACAGGAAGCCGAGCCCTCCGACGATGAAACAGACGAGTGCACCCGCGACGAGCACGCTCCAGATCCATCCCGATCCCAGCAATGTCGGCCACATGGCAGCGTCCCCTAATTAAACGAGTGGCATCGCCGGCGACCCGACGCCGGCCGCCCGCCTACCTCGGTCCTGAGCCGGGCGCGGCCCGCTCGGCGCTCTTGTTCTGCGGTGGCGCGGTCTCAGGACTCATGTCCTCGAGCTCGCCCCAGTAGCATTCCTCGCAAAAGCGGATGGTCACACCCTTTTTCTCGAGTTCGTGGCGCACCTCGCGAAGGCCGCACTTCTCGCACGCCTCATACTTTGGTTTCATCGTCATCCTCCTTACGGACCGGGTGGGAGGCGCCCCGGCTCTTTTGCCTCACGGTAGCACCGACCGGCCGACCGGCCCATCCATCGGCTATCCGATTTCGGCTCGTGCCGCCACCCGATCCTGGACCTCGGGCGCCAGTCGCCGCCGCAGCGCCTCCCGGTACGCCGCCCGGTCCACCGTCCGGCGCGCGACGCCCTCGCGGACCGCCGCATCGGCAACCGCGGGCGCCACCCACAGAGCCACCCGCGGATCAAGCGCCGTCGGCAGCAGGTATTCAGGGCCGAACGGCATCGCGGTGGACTCGTACGCGCGCAGCACGCCCGCCGGCACCGGCTCCTTGGCAAGCGCGGCCAAGGCTTCGGCCGCGGCCATTTTCATCCCGTCGGTGATCGCGCGGGCCTCGACGTCCAAAGCGCCCCGGAAGATGAACGGAAAGCCGAGCACGTTATTGACCTGGTTGGGGTAGTCTGACCGTCCCGTGGCCACGATCGCATCGGGCCGTACCGCTCTCGCCTCCTCGTAGCCGATCTCGGGATCAGGATTGGCGAGTGCGAAGACGATCGGCCGCGCGGCCATCGACCGCACCATCTCCGCGGTCACGGCGCCCGCGACCGACAGGCCGATGAGGACGTCCGCGCCGCGCAGGGAGTCCGCCAGCGTGCGGGCCGAGGTCTCGGCGGCAAACGCTGCCTTGTGGGGCGTCAGCCCGCCGGGCCGGCCGGCGTAGATGACGCCTTTCGTATCGACCATCGTAATCTGCGCCTTCGCCATCCCGAGGTGCGTCAGGAACCGCGCGGTGGCGATGGCCGACGCGCCGGCGCCGTTGATCACGACCCGCACCGTGCGCGGATGTTTGCCGGCGACGGCGAGCGCGTTCTCAAGCGCGGCGATGATGATCACCGCCGTGCCGTGCTGGTCGTCGTGAAACACAGGGATCGACAGCGCCGCCCGCAGCGCCTCCTCCGCGGCAAAGCACTCGGGCGCCTTGATGTCCTCGAGATTGATGCCACCGAACGTCGGCTCGAGCGCGCGCACCACGCGCACCAACTCCTCGGGCTCCGCCGCGGCCACCTCGAGGTCGAAGGCGTCGATGTCGGCGAACCGCTTGAACAGAATGGCCTTGCCTTCCATGACCGGTTTCGCGGCGCGCGGCCCAACGTTGCCGAGCCCAAGCACCGCCGTGCCGTTGCTCACGACGGCGACCAGATTGTTCCGGGCGGTATAGCGCCCCGCGGCCGCCGGGTCGGCGGCGATCGCCCGCACTGGGGCGGCGACGCCGGGCGAATACGCGAGCGACAGGTCGTGCTGGCTCGCGCACGGCTTGGTCACTTTGATCTCGAGCTTGCCGGGCCGTCCCCCGGCATGGTATCCGAGCGACTCCGTGTAAAGCGCCGCTCCGTGCGCGCTCCGGCCCTTCCGCCCGTCCCCGTTTGACTCCATGCGATCCACCCTCCGACGATGGCGCAACCTTCTCGCGAACAAGTAAGGAGCGCACTTGTTTGAGCGGCACTGCACCATCTTCGGCCGTCATCCCGGGCCTACCGTCGTCCGGTGCTCTCCGAAGAGGCGCGCTCCTCGAAGTGGACGTGGCCGACCGTCGGACCCCGGGCGCCGGCGTTTGGCTCGGTGACTCGCCGCGTGCGCTCCGCTTGTACCGTACCACCGCCCCGCGGCACCGCCTATCCGATGGAGGTCGTATTCGGCCCCGGCGGAAATCTGATCCCGGGTCCGGAGGGGCGCCCTTGGGTCGACACGAACACCCGGCGAAGGAGACGAATCGATGCCGGCGCTGACCACGATTCACGCGATCGCAACCGGCCTCTATCTCGCGGTCGCGCTCCTGCTCATCGCGCACTACGTCGAGCTGCATGCAACCTACGCGCTGTGGTGGGCGGCGGGAGCCCTGGCGCTCGCCGCGCGGGCCCTGGCCGATCTCGCCGCGCTCAGCGGAGGGGCGCCGCTCCCGCTGCTGCTTCTGGAAAATACGCTCCAACTCGCCGGCGCCGGTTTCTTCCTCACCGCCTCCGCCTCGCGCGACCCGCGCTCACGCGGCATCGCCGTTGTGGGCACCCTCGGCTTCGGCGCGCTGCTCGCGGGGGTCGTTGCGGCGCTGCTGCTGAGCGGCCCGGCGGCGGCCCCTCAGGCGGTGGCAAACGGCATTGGCGACACCGCGACGGGCATCGCCTTCGTGCTGGCGGCCGAAGGCTACCGGCGGGCCGAGCAGGTCCTCGACGACGCCGGCACGAGGCTGATTTTCGCCGGGCTCGCGATCGCCGGTGTGAACTACGTCGCGTGGGCCTGGGTACCGAAGACGGTAGCGGTCGAGACCGTGTTCGAGCTGCTGGGCGGCCTGTTCGTGCTGGTGTTCGGCGCGGGCGCGCTCGCGAGGTCGGTGGACCGCGCCCGCCGCCTGGTCATCCTCAGCCAGCTCAGCGGCGCGCTCCAGCGCGCGAGCGGCGTCCATGAGCTCCTGCAGGACGTGCTCGAGAGCGCGGGGGCACTGCTGCAGATCCATACCGGGTGGGTGTTCCTGCGCCGCCCGGCCACGGGGACCTACGAACTTGCGGCCGCCTACCATCTGCCGCGGGCGCTCGAAGAACGGAACCGTGACGCGATGAGCGGTTCCTGCCGCTGCCTCGACCTCCTCGCGGGCCAGCAACTCACCGAGCCGGTCAACATCGTCAACTGCTTGCGGCTGGAGCGCGCCGGGGCAACCGCCCAACACGCCAGCGTACCGTTGCGCACGTCCACCGGCATCGCCGGCTTGATGAACCTCGTGCTGCCCGCCGGCCGGCTGTTCGGCCACCGGGAACTCGCGCTGCTGGCAACGGTCGGCGGCGAGGTGGGCCTCGCGATCGAAAAGTTGCAGCTGCTCGAGCAACTGGCGATCAAAGAACGGATCCGCAGCGAGCTGATCAAGCGGATCCTCACCGTCCAGGAAGACGAGCGGCGGCGGATCGCCCGCGAGCTCCACGACGAGACCGGCCAGGCCCTGTCCGCGCTGATCGTAAACTTGGACCTGGTGCGCGCGGGCGTGCAAGAGCAGCCGCAGACCGTGGAGGCGCTCGATCGGCTGAAGAATCTCGCCGAGAGCACCCTGGAAGAGATCCGGAAGCTGATTTACGACCTGCGGCCGACGGTGCTCGACGATCTCGGCCTCACCGCGGCGCTGCGGTGGTATGCGCACGCCCAGCTCGAGCCGCGCGGAGTCGAGGTGACGTTCAACATCCAATTCGGGGAGACGCGGTTGGAGCCGGTCATCGAAACCACGCTCTTCCGGATCGCCCAGGAGGCGATGTGGAACGTCGTCAAGCACTCGGGCGCGACACACGCGGATGTCGAATTGAGTATCGCAGACAGCCGCGTGCGCCTCAAGGTGCGGGACAATGGCCGCGGTTTCCGGCTCGACGGCGGGCGGCCGTTCGACCCGCTGCGCGGCGGCCTCGGGCTCGGCGGTATGCGCGAACGTGCGTCGCTGATCGGCGGCACGGTGTCCGTCTGGTCCGGCGAAGGCCACGGCACTGAGGTGGTCGCGGAACTGCCGCTCGCGGCTCCGGGAGCCGCCTGAGTCCGGATCGGGTCCTCCCCCGACCCGGAATCCCTCTCCAAACCTATACGCTGTGCCGTGTCCTATTCTCCATCGGGCGCCGCTCTGGTGTGCTCATTCGCGCGAGGAGATCGTTGGCCCAGACCAGGAAGCGGCCCCCGGCAAGCGGGTCGAGGGCCTGCATTTGCGCCGCGGTGCCGGCGGGGTCGGCCCACCACCGCTCCACAGAGTCGCCCAACTCAAGCGTGTAGAGGACGCGGAGTCCGGTGCCGGCGACCGCGGCGGTCACCGTCTGCAAATTCCGAGCGTTCGCCGCGAGATCGAACCGCGTATGGTACGATTCCAGCCAGAACCCCGCCCACGCCTGCGGATACGACTGATAGACGAGCATGTCGAGCCCCGCCCCGGCCAGTTCCCGATAGCCTGCGCCATGGCGGCGCGCGTCTGCCGCGGACATGCCCATCTGATCGTAGCCCAACAGGACGCCGCCTCCGGCGTGCACTGCTTGAGCGATCGTCCGGTACAACCCAGTCCAGTCGCCGACCGTCCTCTCCCGATCGTCGTACAGATCCGGATCCCAAATGCTGCCGAACCCGCAGAACCCGTCACCGAGCATGAGGCCGTCAAACCCGAAGGCCTGCCGCACGCGGTCGTACTGTCCGCCGATGTACTCTGCGTAGGTGATGCCCTCCGCGCGGAGCTGGACGAACGGATACAATTGGCTGCTCAACGGCAGCTGCCTGAGTTCGGGGTGCGCGCGGACCCACGCCGGCCCGCGATGAAACCGCCAGCCGCCGTAGTTCCAGAAACCGATCGCCACCCTGATCCCCTGTTCGTGCAGCCGGGCGACGAGGGTCCGCAAATCTTCTTGCGTCGTCCACACGCGCAGCGGCCCGTGCCGGTTCAACCCTGCGGGGCGCGTGGGTTCGTAGCGCTGGAAGGACAGCACGAACTCGGGGTCGCGGTCCTCCATGATGACGACCCCTTCGAGGCCCTCGAGACGCGGCAGCGGCCGCGGAAAGGCGCCTAGATCCACGCAGGCCCATGCTCGACCGTCGACGACCTCCCGCAGCGACAGGCTGGAGGGCCGGTGACGGCGGAAGGCGCGGCGCAATAGCGCCCGCACCAGATGGTACGGCGGCCGTGTGATCGGCACACCACGTGCTTCTCTGCCGGCCGCCGGGAATCTGCCTTACGTCGCCGCGAACTCCGGCTGCACCGCGAAAATACCGGCTTTGGGCTGCACGAGCCGCGCGAAGTCCTCGTATGTCATCGTGACCAGCAGATCGTGCGTCCCCGCGTTGAACAGGATCACCGGATCGTTCATCAGACCGCGATCCACGAACAACGGCATCCGGTAGAGGTTGCCGAACGGCGGCATCGCGCCCGCCTCGCAGTCGGGGAAGGCTCGCAGGAACTCCGCCTCGGTCGCGAGCCGCGCATTCTTCGCGCCGGCAGCCCGCCGCACCCACGGCACGTTCACCTTCGTCGTGCCCGGAACAACGACCATCAGAAGGCGCTCGTCGGCCATGACGAGCACGACCTTGGCGATGAGCTTACCCGGCACGCGCTCCTCCTGCGCCAGTTCCTGGGCCGTATAGCGGGCGGCATGGCGGGTCACCTGATAGGCCACCCCCGCCATGTCGAGATACTCCCGCAGACGTTGCAAGCAGGGTGTGCGCCTAGCGCCACGGGACCCCTCGACTCGATCTCGGTCATGCGGCTCACCTCCTCGATTTTCCTGAAACACCACCCCTCTGTACGGTAGCGCCGCGCGCGCGCACCGGCCCATCCGGTACGCAGCCGATTCAGGATCGGGCCTCGGTCTCATGGCGCGGGCTGCAGGCGGGCAGTACCGTAGAGATGCAGCCGACGACTTAACGGAGACCGGGGTGATTGGGATGCTCGTGCGCGACCGGATGACGAGCCCGGTGATCACGACGAGGCCCGAGACGGAAACGAGCGCAGCGCTGAAGACGATGTACGTCCACAAGGTGCGCCGGCTTCCGGTCGTCGACGAACGGGGGGCGCTTGTCGGCATCGTGACGCAGCGGACCCTTTACGAGCACGGCAAGGCGTCGACCCCGGTGGCCGACCTCATGACGCCGGCTCCCTACACGACAGCGCCCGAGACGCCGATCGTGGAGGCGGCCGCCAAGATGCGCGCGCTCGGGTTCGGCGCGCTTCCCGTCCTCGATCGCGGCCAGCTCGTGGGCATTATCACCGAGAGCGATATTTTTGCTGCGTTCCTTGAGCTGCTGGGCGCGGGGCGCGCCGGCACGCATCTTGTCGTGCCGGTGGCGCACGTGACGACTGGAGTGAGCGCCGTGCTCGCGGCGCTCGCGCGCCGCTCACCAGCGTCGCGACCTATGTCGACCGGCATGGTCCGGCGGTCGTGCTGACCGCGGACGAGCAAGACCCGCGGGACCTCATCCGCGCGCTGCGCGAGGCGGGGTTCGAGCCGATCGAGATCAGCGTGCAGAAGACCGCCAGCGTCTAGCCGGCGGCTATCCCTTGCGGATCAACAGCGCTGGCACGGCCGCCGGAGCGGCGGCTATACGTTTCTTCGCGGGCTAGCGGATCAACGGCGTCCGGGTCCCGCCGCCGCGGCCTGCTCCATCGCCGCCGTGTAGCGCCCCTCGCGCGCGGCCGACACCAGCTTCGCCCGGTGCAGGAATGCCTGCTGCGCGGCCGGCACCGCGGCGGGCGACCCGCGCCACGCGTCCATCGCCGGCTGCTGCAGCGCGCGAGCGAACGAGAAGCTCAAGACCCACGGCCGGGACCCTGCCAGCGTGTTCATCGCGTTCAGGTGCTGGGTGGCGCGTTCCGGCGTCTGTCCGCCGGAGAGAAACATCACGCCGGGGACGGCCGCGGGGACCGCGCGGCGCAGACACCGCACCGTCGCCTCCGCGACCTCCTCGACGCCAGCCTGCCGCGGGGACTTCGCGCCCGAGACCACCATGTTCGGCTTCAACAGCACCGCTTCGAGCACCACGCGCTGGTCGCGCAACGATCTAAACAGCGTGTCGAGCGACGCCTGCGTTGCCTCGAAGCACTGTTCGATCGTATGCGAGCCGTCAATCAGCACCTCCGGCTCGACGATCGGGACGATGTCGGCCTCCTGGCACAGCGCCGCGTAGCGCGCGAGCGCGTGCGCGTTCGCCTCCAGGCAGTATGCGCTCGGCCGGCCCTCGCCGATCGAGATCACGGCGCGCCACTTCGCAAAGCGCGCCCCGAGCCCTCGGTACTCGGCGAGGCGGTCGCGCAGACCGTCGAGGCCCTCCGTGACCATCTCATCCGGCGCGCCGGCGAGCGGCTTCGCGCCCGCGTCGACCTTGATCCCGGGCACGATCCCCAGCCGCACGAGGAGCTGCGGAAACGGGGTCCCGTCGTCCGCCTTCTGGCGAATTGTTTCATCATAAAGGATCACGCCGCTCAGGATCTCGGCGATGCCGGCCGTCGTAAAGAGCAATTGCCGGTATTGCCGGTGGTTCTCTGCGGTGTTCTCAACACCGATCGCGGCGAAGCGCTTGCCGATCGTGCCGTGGCTCTCGTCCGCGGCCAGGATGCCCTTGCCGCTCGCCGTAAGCGCCCACGTCGTCCCGATCATCGCGTCCAGGTTCATCTGCACCACCGCCTCCAGCCGTCGTGCCCGCGGGATGGCTTGACCTGCCCGCGGGTCTTCGAATCACGCCTATCCTGCCATCGGCCCCACGCGTGCCGCCGCCTGCGGCAGCGCCTCGACGACCGGACGGAACCGCTTCACGAACTCCGCCTCGGCCAGCCGGCCCGCGGCCGCGAGCGCCCGCACCCGCGCGGGGTCGGCGAAATCTTCGGGCCGCAGCCGGATCATGTACGACAGATACACCGCGTACATTTCAGACTCGACGTCGACCCGGCGCACGCGGATGCGTCCGGTGGCCGGATCCATGATGTCCGCGAAGGGAATCGGCACCAGCCGGTCGCCCTGCACCGTGACCATCGCCCCGCTGCCGCCCTGCAGCAGAAAACGAATCGCCGAATAGCCGAGCCCGCGGCAGTACTGGATGTCGAAGCCGTCGGGCGGCGCGCACCGCAACTCATAGCCGAGATCGAGGGGCTGAATCTGTACGCGCAGGCCGCGGGCGGCGAGGCTCTCGGTCACTTTGCCCCGCAGCAGCCGTCCGAGGTCGAGTTCGGCGAGGCGGATGTTGCCGTAGCTGTCGCGCTCCACCGGGCCGAGTGTCGACGGATCCAGGTTTTCGAGCAGCCCTTCGGCCATCAGCGCAACGCCGTGCTCGCGGCCGTCGGCGAGGCGCTTGATAATCGCGCCCTCGAGGATGTCGGCGAGCCGTTCGAGCGGCAGATGCGACGCCGGAAATTCTTCCGCCCGGAACTCCTCCGGGATGATCGCGAGTGTGGCGCCCGCAGCGCCGGCGACCCCGAGCGCGAGATGGCCGGCATGCCGGCCCATCACCGTGACAAAGAACCACCGTCCGCCGGTCGCAGCGTCCTGCATGAGGTTGTGCACCAGGTCCTTGCCGACGTTCACCGCGGTCGTGAACCCGAACGTCGGGATCCCGGGCGGCAGCGGCAGGTCGTTGTCGATCGTCTTCGGCACGTGCACGGTGGCCAGACGGCCCTGCATCGCCGCGGCCACCCGCGAGGCGCCGAACGCGGTGTCGTCGCCGCCGATCGTGACCAGGTACGAGACCTCAAGTCGGCTTAGCGATTCTGTAACGTGCCGGAGATCCTCTGCCGTCTTCGCCGGATTCACCCGTGACGTGCCGAGGATCGAGCCGCCTTCGAAGTGGATACGCGAGACGTCGTTGATGTCGAGCGCGCGCGCCTTGCTGACGTCGCCCGCCACGAGCGCCTGGAAGCCGGTCTGCACGCCGATGACCCGCAGACCGTGGTTGCGCGCCTCGATCGTGACCGCGGCGATCACCGCGTTGATCCCTGGCGACGGTCCGCCGCCTACGACGATGGCCAGTGTCTTCATGACCGCCTCCGCATCCCCACCCTCTCATTCTCCAACACGGCGCGCCCTCGCTCAAGCGCCACCGAGTAAGCAGAGACCCGGGAGGCCGGGAGGCATATCGGGCGGACGGGGAAAAGGTGCATCAGACCGAGACCCGATCGGATGAAACCGCCAGGGAGAGGACGCACGCCGGTGACCCCGAACGCCGCCCGCCACGACGCGGCGGACGTGCGGCGCATTCTGCGGTATAACAATACGCTCTCAGCGGTCACAAACGGCGCCTGGTACGTCGTCGGCCCGTTCATTCCGCTCTATCTCGCGACGCTCGGCGCATCCGTGGCGGTGATCGGCCTCGTGGTCGGCGTCGCGGGCATCGTACCGCTGCTGATCGCCGTGCCGTCCGGCGCGATCGTTGACGCGTACGGCCCATCCGTCGTCGCCGTGGGCTCGGTGATTGCGTACGCCGCCGCCGGTGCGACGCTCACGCTGCTCCACAGCATCTGGGCCGTCACGATCGCCTACACGCTGCTCAGCGCCGCGAACATCGGCTTCGCTCTATCGGCGCAGGGCATCGTCGCGTCGGTCAGCGCCCCACGCGACCGGCTCGCCAACTTCGGCTACTACTCGTTGTGGAGCTCGGGCGGCGCCGTCATCGGTCCGATCGTCGGCGGCGCAGTCGCCGGCGGGCTCGGGTACGTCGCCGCATTCGTGCTCGTGGGCGCGTTGATGGTCCCGTGCTTCTTCTTCGCCAGGTCGCTGGGTACGGTCCGCGCGCCGTCGCGGCAGATCGCGTCGCTCTCGGGCGGCTACCATCTCGTCGGCCCGATTCTGCGGTATCGCGGCATCCCGGCCGTCCTCCTGATCTCGTTCCTTGTGGTCGTGGGCCAGCAGCTCCAGCAGTCGTTCTTCCCGATCTACCTGAGCCGCACCGGTCTGTCGCAGAGCCTGATCGGCGTCGTCTTCGCGACGGTCAGCCTGAGTTCGATGCTGGTTCGGTCGCTCTTGGCCCCGGGCACGCGGCGACTCGGCATGACCGGGCTCGTGCTGGCCGCGGTGAGCCTCATGGCCC
>DATEGA010000055.1:0-2340 GCA_035280345.1 bacterium
GGTCTCGTCCGCGCTGGCCGTCCGAACCACGAGCGCGCCGTCGCCCCCTTCGGGGACGAGGCGGCGGGATGCGCCGTCGCCGGACATGACCGGGCCGCCGCGCTTAGCCGGCGGCCTTGCTCCCGCCGTCGCCGCCGCCCAGGCGCTTGAGGAACGGCGTGATGAGATCGATCGGCACCGGAAAGATTGTGGTGGAGTTCTGCTCGGAGGCAACTTCCGTGAGCGCCTGCAGGTAGCGCAACTGGAGCGCCACCGGCTGCTCGGCAATGCGCGCGGCGGCCTGGACCAGTTTTTCCGCCGCTTGGAACTCGCCCTCGGCGTTGATAATCTTGGCCCGCCGCTCCCGCTCGACCTCGGCCTGCCGGGCCATCGCGCGCTTCATACTCTCGGGGAGCACGACGTCCCGGACTTCCACGAGCGTTACCTTGATGCCCCACGGCTCGGTCGACTCGTCGATCACGGTCTGCAGCTGCTGGTTGATTTTGTCGCGCTGCGCGAGGAGTTCGTCGAGTTCGTGCTGACCGAGCGTGCTCCGCAGCGTCGTCTGCGCGAGCAGGTACGTCGCGCGGCTGAAGTTCTCGACTTTGACGATCGCGTCTTGCGGATTGACGATCCGGAAGTAGACGACCGCATCCACCGTCACCGGCACGTTGTCGCGAGTCATCATCTCCTGGCGCGGAATGTCGAGCGTGACGACGCGGAGGTCGATCTTGATCATCCGGTCGACCACCGGGATGAGGATGATAACACCCGGCCCCTTCGCGCCGATCAGGCGTCCGAGGCGGAAGATGACCCCGCGTTCGTACTCGCGCGCGATCTTGACCGTCGCCCCGAGCAGCGAGAGACCGACGAGGATCACCGCCACCAGGAACGGGGCCAGAAACGTCGTCATGTGCCCTCCTTCGGCTCCGGCGCCTGTGTTCCAGACGCCCCGGCCCCGGCCGGGCGCACGAGCAGGTGCAGGCCGCGCACCTGCTCGACGCGAACGCGCTGGCCGGACGGAATCGCGCCGTCTTCGGTTTCGGCGCTCCAGAGCTCCCCCTCCACGAACACCGTGCCCGACGGCGCAAGGTCGCTGCGGACGACGCCGATCGCCCCGATCAGCGCCTCGCGGCCGGTGTGCACTTTGCGCGCCTGGGCGCGGATGCCCGCGCCGACCGCGAACGCGAAAAACGCCGCGGTCAGGCCGGCCATCGTGAGGATCAGCGTCACGGAGATGCGTAGGAACGGCGCCTGCCGTTCGGTCAGCAGCAGCGACCCCAGAATGAACGCAGCGAGGCCGCCGGCCGTGAGGATGCCGTGGCTCGGCACCTTGAGGTCCGCGATAAACAGGATCAGGGCGAAGCCGATCAGCAGGAGGCCGGCGAGGTTCACCTCGATCACCGCGAACGACGCGAGCGCCAGAATGAGCGCCAGCCCGCCGATCACGCCGGGGAAGACCGACCCCGGGTTGCTGAGCTCGAAGATGATGCCGTAGATCGCCATCGTCATGAGCACGAACCCGATATTCGGATCGCTCAGGAGCAAGAGAAAGCGCTCCGTGACGTCCATCGGGATTTCGGCGAGGCGCGCCCCGCGTGTGTGGAGCGCGCGCGTCCCGCCTGGCGTCTGCACCGTCCGGCCGTCGACTGCGGCGAGCAGGGCCTGCGGGGTGTCCGCGATCAGATCGACGACGTGGAGCCGCAGCGCCTCTTCGTCGGTAATGGAGACGCTCTCGCGGACGGCCTTCTCCGCCCAATCGGGGTTGCGGCCGCGGCGCGCCGCGAAGCCGCGGATCTCCGCGACCGCGTCGTTGGTGACCTTGGCGATCATCGTTTTGTCTTCCGCGGTGGTCCCGCCGCCCGGCGCCACGTTGACCGGGTGCGCCGCGCCGAGGTGCGTCGTCGGCGCCATCGCCGCGATGTTGGCGGCATAGGTGACGAAGACGCCGGCCGACGCCGCACGGGCGCCGCTCGGCCAAACGTAGGCGATCGTCGGCGTCGGGGAGGCCAAGAGCGCCTTGGCGATCTGGTCCATCGACGTCATCAGCCCGCCGGGGGTGTCGATCTCGATGATGAGGGCTTCGGCGCCGTCGGCCGACGCCTGGCGCAGCCCGCGCAGGACGTACCGCGCGGTCGCGGGGCCGATGATGCCGTCGAGCTGCAGTACGTCGACGAGGACGCCCGCAGGCTGCGGGGACGCGCCGGCCGCCGACACGGGGCCGAGGCCGCCGCCGAGCAGCACCGCCGCGGGCGCGGCAAGCAGTACCAGCGCCAGGAGGCGCGCGGCCGTGCGAACGAGACGGCGATGCGCGGGGCCGTTCATGCCGTGCTGTTCTCCGTGCCCCGTTGGGGTCCTGTC
>DATEGA010000056.1:0-4276 GCA_035280345.1 bacterium
GATCCGCTCGACTTGGCGCGCGGGCGCCGCCGCATCGGCAGGGCGCGACCGCGCCGCCTGCGGCGGCGGGTCCACCGCCTGACGGTCGATCGGCACTCCCGTGAGCGACGCACGGTACGCGTGGTACGGCCCGGCGACGTCCCGGACGCTCCCCGCGTCCACGATCAGGAGCCGCCGTGCAACGTGGTCCAGCAAATAGCGGTCGTGCGAAGCGAGCAGCATGGCGCCTTCGAACCCGGCGAGCGCCTGCTCGAGCGCGTCGAGCGACGGCAGGTCGAAATGCGTCGTCGGCTCGTCGAGCAGCAGCAGGTCGGGCCGGTCGAGCACAAGGCGGGCCAGCGCGACGCGGCGCCGTTCTCCGCCGCTGAGGTCTCCGACGCGTTTATAGACGGTTTCGCCGGAAAAGAGAAACCGGCCGAGCACCCGACGCACCTGCTCCGGGGACATGGCGCGGTCGCCGAGGACTGTGTCGAGCACCGTTTGCTCGGGCGCCAGCGTCCCCTCCGCGTGCTGCGCGAAGTACCCGACCCGCACGCCCGGCCCTAACTTCGCGAGCCCGGCGGTCGGTGGCTCGAGGCCCGCGATAATCCGGAGCAGCGTCGTTTTGCCGGCGCCGTTCGGACCGATCACACCGACCTTCTCGCCGCGCCGGATCTCGAGGGACACACCGAAGAGGACGGCGGTGTCGCCGTAGCACTTACCAAGATTCCGGAGGCGCACGACGACCTGCGGGCCGCGCCGGGGCGCGTCGAGCCGGAACGCGGGCCCGCGGACGACGCGGGGCGCCTCGAGCCGCACCATCTTCTCCAGCCGCTTCTCGCGGGACTTGGCCTGGCGGCTCTTCTGACCCGCGCGGTTGCGGCGGATGTATTCTTCGAGCGCCGCGATCTCTTCCCGCTGCCGCTCGAACAGCTCTTGCTGTCGGGTCCGGCGCGCCTCGCGCTCGGCCACGTAGGCCGTGTACGCTCCCGGATAGTCCTCCACCCGTCCCGCGTCGAGCTCGAACGTGCGCGCCGTAACCGCGTCCAGCAGGTACCGGTCGTGGCTGACGACCAGCACTGCGCCGCGGAACCCCTGCAGAAACGTCTGCAGCCACTCGAGCGCGTCGAGGTCCAGGTGGTTCGTCGGCTCGTCGAGCAGCAACAGGTCGGGCGCGGTCAACAGAAGGCGCGCGAGTGCCCCCCGCGCGCGCTGCCCGCCGCTCATCGACGCGAGCGGCCGGTCCCACTGCTCCTCCCGAAAGCCCAGCCCGGCGAGCGTCCGGCGGATCTCTGCCTCGTATGTGAAGCCGCCGCCGCGCTCGAAGGTCTCACGCAGGCGGCCGTATTCCTCGAGCGCGCCGGCCAGCGCCGCCGCGTCGCCGTGGACCTCGGGCAGCGCGAGCCGGTGTTCCGCCTCCTGCATGCGCCGCTCGGCGCTGCGCGTAGCGGCGAACGCGGACGCGGCCTCCTCCCAGAGGGTGCGGCTCTCGTCCACCTCGGGCAGCTGCGGCAGATATCCCGCGGCGGCGCCGGGCGCGAAGGCCACCTGGCCATCGTCCGGGCTCTCCAGGCCGGCGATGATGCGCAGCAACGTCGTCTTGCCGGCGCCGTTGCGGCCGACGAGCCCGACCTTCTGGCCCGGCTCAATGGCACACGACGCCCCGACGAGCACGGCCACGCCCGCGTACGACTTCGTCAGGTTGACCGCGCTGACCAGCGGCATGCGTTCGTGAACCCCATTTACGGCCGGTGTTCCCGGCCCCACTCCAATTTGCGGTCCTGCAGCAGCTCGACGCTGTGGCGCAGCACCGGCAGGATCACGTCCATCCACTCGCGCACGGCCTTCGGGCTGCCCGGCAGGTTGACGATCAGCGTCCGGCCGCGGATCCCGGCGACGGCGCGCGACAGCATCGCGAGCGGCGTGTGGGCCGCGGTCGCGATCCGCGCGGCCTCCGGAATCCCCGGCATCTGCCGGTTGACCACCCGCAGCGTCGCCTCCGGCGTTACGTCGCGGGGCGCCACCCCGCTCCCGCCCGTGGTCAGGATCAGGTCCACGCCGAGCCGGTCCGCCATGTCGGTCAGCGACTGCGCGATCACGTCGAGGTCGTCGGGGACGACGACGCGCGAGACGATCTCCGCCCCCTGCGCCCGGAGCGTGTCCGCGAGGTAGCGGCCGCTGCCGTCCTCGCCCCGCCCCTTGCTGACCGAGTCGCTCGCGGTCAGAATGCCGCACCGGACGCCGCGCAGCCCGTCTTCGCTCATCCGCCGCGCCGCGGTTCCGCGCCGTTCCACTTGTAGGTGCCGGACTTGCCGCCGGACTTGCGCACGAGGCGGATATCCTCGATCGCGACTCCGCGCTCGACCGCTTTGACCATATCGTAGACGGTCAGCGCGGCGGTCGCGACGGCGACCAGAGCCTCCATCTCCGCGCCGGTCCGCCCGCGCGTCCGCACCCGCGCCTCGATCACGACGCGGCCCCGGGCCGGGTCCGGTTCGAGCGTGACGTCCACGCCGGTGAGTGGGATCGGGTGGCAGAGCGGAATCAACTCCCAGGTCCGCTTTGCCGACGCGATGCCGGCGATCTGTGCGACCGTGAGCACGTCGCCCTTCCGGCCTTCGCCGCGCACGATCGTGCGCAGCGTCGCCGCGCGCATCACGACCTCGCCGCGCGCGACCGCCTCGCGAATGGTCTCCCGCTTCGCGCCGACGTCCACCATGCGGGCGCCGCCCCGGCCAACGTGCGTAAGGCGCGTCACGGCTCGAAGAGCTCCACGTCGACGTCGGCGCCCTCGTCGAGCAGCCGCTGCCCGATCGGCACGACCACGACACCGTCGGCCCGGGTCATCGTGGTGATAATGCCGGACTTGCCGAGCACCGGCACCGCCCGCAACTCGCCGTCGCGGCGCTCGAGGTAGACCCGGATGTGATCCTCCCGCACGCCGGCTGAGGGAATCGCGCGGGTCAGCCGCGCTCGCACCACCCGGCCGAACGGCCGGACATCGGTTCGGCCGGCGAGTCCGCGCAGCACATCGCGCACGAAGACGTCAAAGATTACCATGCCGCTCACCGGATGCCCCGGCAGCCCGATGACCGGCGTCCCGTCGACGAGCGCGAGGATCGTCGGCTTGCCGGGCTTGATGCTGACGCCGTGGACAATGACGCCGGGCCGGCCGAGCTCTGCGATCGCGCGGGCGACCGCGTCCTTGGCGCCGACCGAACTGCCGCCGCTCACGAGCACGAGATCCGCCGCGGCGCGCGCGTCGCGCAGCTTCGATAGAAGCACGTCGTAGACGTCCTCCGCGATCCCGGCGATCAGCGGAACGCCGCCCTCCTGACGCACGAGCGCGGCAAGCGTGTACGTATTGACGTCCCGCACCTGTCCGCCCTCGGGCATGCGGTCCGCGGAGACGATTTCGTCGCCGGTGGCCACGATCGCGACCCGCGGCTGAAGGAAGACGGGAACCTCGGTTACGCCAATCGCGGCGAGGAGCCCGACGTCCTGCGGCCTGAGGCGGATGCCCGGCCGGAGCGCCACCTCGCCGCGGCGCACGTCCTCCGCCCGCCGGATCATGTTGTCGCCGGGACGCGCGGCGCGCCGCACCGTGATCCGGTCCTGGCGTTCGTCGACGTCCTCCAGCATGACGACCGCGTCCACCCCCGCCGGCAACATGCCGCCGGTCGGAATGCGCACCGTCTCGCCGCGGCCGGCCGGCACGGATGCGGTCTCGCCCATTTCCACCTCGTCCACGAGACGCAGCGTCGCCGGGCTGTCGGGACCGGCCCCCGCGACGTCCTCCGCCCGCACGGCAAACCCGTCGACGGTCGAGCGGTCGAACGGCGGCAGGTCCTCGCGGGCGACCGCCTCCTCCGCAAGCACGCGGTCGTAGGCGCCGTCGAGCGGCACGCGTTCGATGCCACGGGGACGCGGTGTATAGGCGCGCGCGAACCGCTCCTTGGCCGCTCCGGGGGTCAGCAGGGTCGTGAATCCAGGCATGGCAACCTAAAGTATAGCACCGCCCGTCGGGCCGACGGCCGCGCCGGCCGCCGAGAACTCCACGCCAGGGACGGCGCCCGCGCGGATGTAATTATGCACCGTGCCGGCCTTCAGGCCGGCTAGCCGCTAGCCGTACAGGGGGGATGGCCGGGTGGATGCCGACACGCTCGCGCTCGAGAACCTGGACCGGTGGTGGTTCTTCTATCGCAAGGGGCTGATCACGCGGCGGGACCTGTTCCAGGCGGTGCTCGTGGCCGGCGGCGCGGCCGGCGCGGCGCTGTTGCCGGCGCTCTCTCCGGAG
>DATEGA010000057.1:0-11538 GCA_035280345.1 bacterium
GACCGCCTGCAGCGCCTCTGGCGCCTCGCCGATGGGCCCGCCGCGGGCAACACCAAAACAGGACCGACCCTAGCCTCTCGGTAACCCTACTTTTGAGGCATCACGCGGCTTTCGGTAACGCTTAGTTTTGAGGCATCACGCGGTGCCGCGAGCGCGCGGCGTGGGAATCTATGAACCCGGAAGCAGCAACAATTCCTTCGACAGACGCGTCAAGATGCGCGGCGTGCGCTCCCCGACCACCACAGCATCCTCGATCCGCACGCCGCCCCAACCCGGCAGATAAATTCCCGGCTCGATCGTCACCACCATCCCGGCTTCAAGCACGGCGTCCGTGCGCGGCGACACCGGCGGCCCTTCATGCACGTCTAGGCCGATACCGTGGCCGATTGCGTGGCCAAACGCCTCGCCGAACCCTGCGGCGGCAATGACCGCGCGTCCCGCCGCGTCCACGTCACGGCAGGCCACCCCCGGCTGGACCGCCTCGAGGGCGCGCTGCTGCGCGGCCAACACCGCGTCGTATACCTCGCGCTGCCGGCCGTCGATCGCCCCAAGGCCCACCGTACGGGTGCAGTCCGACACGTAGCCGTCATGGACGGCGCCGAAATCGACGGTCACGAATTCGCCGCGCTGCATCACCCGCTCGGTCGCGCGTCCGTGCGGCAGCGCGCCGCGCGGACCGCTCGCGAGCACCGTGTCGAACGCCAGCCGCTCCCCGCCGGCCCGCCGGATCGCCACCTCCAACTCGAGCGCGGCGTCACGCTCGGTCATCCCCGGCCGGAGCACCCCGACCAAATGCTCGAACGCCGCGTCCGCGATCTCGCCCGCCCGCGCGATCGCGGCGATCTCCGCGGCGTCCTTGACCCACCGGATCCGGTCGACGTCCGCAAGCGGCACGAGCTCGGACGGCGCGAACCGCTCGCGCAGCCGGTCGACCTGCGCGTACGGGAGGAACTCCGACTCGAAGCCGATGCGGGCGGGTGACAGCGCCTTCACCGCGTCGCCGAGCGCCTTGGCGGGATCCGCCCCGCCGCGGATCACCCGGCTCGCCGTCTGCGCCTCCGCCTGCTCGTAGTACCGGAAGTCCACGGCGAGCAGCGCCTCGGACGGTGTGACGGCCACCAGTCCGGCGGAGCCCGTAAACCCCGTCACGTAGCGCCGGTTCTCCGGACGCGCGATGAGCAGCGCGTCCACGGACGCGGTGGCCAGGTACGCGCGCGTGCGTTCCAGGTGGCCGGCAACGGCGGTGATCACGCGCGCCGCCCTACCCGTCCGAGGCCGGCGACGAGCCGCTCGGCGAGCCGCGTGAGCCGCGTGAGGGGAAACTCGCGGGGGCTCTGCGGGCGGACAAGGATGGTGTGCAGACCGAGCCGGTTGCCGCCGAACACGTCGGTGAACCGCTGATCGCCGATGAGCGCGGTGACCTCGGGCGCCGTCCCCATGATCCGCAGCGCGCGGCGCAGCGCGGGCCGGAGCGGCTTCCAGGCGCCGGTGACCGTGGGCAGGTCGAGCGATGCGGCGATGTGCGCCACACGCGCGCCGCCGTTGTTGCTGACGATGCAGAGCCGCAGGCCGGCGGCCCGCGCCGCCGCGACCCAGGAACGGAGGGTCCCCGGAATATCCCAATCGCCCCAGGGTACCATCGTGTTGTCGAGGTCGAGGATCACGCCACGGATGCCGCGGGCGTGCAGTCCAGCGATGTCAATCGCGTAGATCGAATCGGCTTCGGCGTCCGGCCGCAGCCACCGCCCCACTCCGCGTCCCGCCGCGTCAGTGGGACCGACTGCTGTCGCGGTCGCCCGGGAGATCGGGCCCGCCGCCGGAGGTGGACACGTCGCCCGCGCCGTTGCCCTCCGATACGACCGCCTCGCCGTCGCCGCTGTCGTCTTCGGCTTCGAAAGCCGCGCGTACGCGCTCGAACTCGGCATCATCCTCGATCGTGACGAGTGCGTCGCCTTCCATGCGGAAAATGACCGCGGTGTCGGGTTCTTCGCCGGGCTCGACGGGCTGCAGAATCGCGTAGCGCTGGTCGCTGACTTCCAGGACATCGACGATGCTGAACTCGTGCTCGACGCCGTCTTCGTCCAGCAGGGTGATTACGTCCTCGTTCTCGCCCACTCGGGGCCTCCTGGCCTGACGATCGTGCGGCGTGTCCCGCAGCGAGCATCGCAGGGCAAAGAGGAGGATAGCATTCGCGCTGAACGAGTGTCAACGAGCATCCGCTTGCCGATCCGGCGCGGGCACGTTATCGTAAGGGCCGCATGGGCGAGAGCGCCGCACACCCGCCGGTTCTCGATGTCGAGTAGCGTCCAGACGATCGCGACGCGCCCGCTCGGGCAGACGTTTGCCCGGCGCGTCGTGATCATGGCGCTCGTACTCTGCGCGGCCGGCGTTCCTCTCCTCCCCACCAACGGGATGAAAGTTGCCGGGACGCTGCTGAGCGGCTGCGTGCTGGTGGTCGGCGCCTACGTGTTCGCGCGATCGGGCGAGGGCCTGCGCCCGACCCCGCTCGACGGGCCTGCGCTCACCTTCCTCAGTTTCGCGGTCCTGTCGACGATCTTCGCGGTGAACCCGCGGGTCAGTTTTTTCCCGAACGTCACCCGCGGCGAAGGGCTGTTGGACTACCTCGTGTACGTGCCGATGGCGCTTGCCGCGGCACGGCTCACGCTGCCGGAGGTGCGGGAGCTGCTAGGCGTGCTGCTCGGCGTCTCAGCACTGATCGGCGGCATCGGCACGGCCCAGTACTACGGCCTCGACGCCACGGTCTGGATCGGCGGCCGAGGATTTTTCTACGGCGCGCGCAGTTGGGGCACCCTCGCCAACCCGGATTTCCTGGGCGGCTACGTCACGCTGGCCTTGCCGATCGGCCTCGCGCTGGCGGCGACCGCCGCGGCGCCGCGGCAGCGGTGGGGCTACGGCGTGGCGTGCACTCTGCTTTACGCGGCGCTCCTCGCCTCGGAGACGCGGTCCGCGTGGGCGGCGGCGGCGCTCGCCGTCACCGTGTTGCTGGCGCGTCTTCCCCGCTCCGCGCAGCTGTACCGGCGCTTCGCCATGCTCGGCCTCGCGTTCGCCGCCGTCACCGTCGTTATGATGGGTGAACACCCGCAAGTCTCTTTCGCCGGCCGCGCCGCGTCGGCGCTCAGTTCCGGGGACAGTTCGATGCAAGGCAAGTTGTGGATTTGGGAGCACACGCTCCCGATGATTCGCGAGCGGCCGATGCTCGGCTGGGGCTTTTCCAGCATCCTCGGCCGCATCCCGGGCATCGGCACGCCCAGTTACAACAAGATCTTCGGCGGCGGCGCCCCGGTGCTCATCGACGTGGCCCACAACGACATCTTGCAGGTCCTCGTCACCATGGGGGTCCTGGGACTCGCCGCCTACGTGTGGGTATGGATGACGGCGCTTCGGGCGGCGGCCCGGGCCTCTCGCAATTCGAGCCGCGCGCCGGGAGGCGTGGAAGCAGCCGGCGTTCTCGCCGCCTTGATCGCGTATGTCCTGTGGCTCCAGTTTCTGTGGAGCCACATCGGAAACGCGAACGTCTTTTGGGTGCTCACGGGGATCGCGGTGAGCTTGTGCCGGGCGGCCGCGGAGGGTATCCTCCCTGGACGCGCGAACTGAGAGGCCACCAGGGACCAATTACTTGTGAAGATACCTTTCCTCTCTCGGCTCGTCACCGTCCGTCTCCGCCGGATCGCGCGCGTCGCTGTGCTCGCGGTGCTGCTCGCGCTCTTCCTGCTGCCCGCCGTACGGCCGACCTCGCGCACCACGCCGCCACCGCCGTCGGGGCTCCAGCCCGCCGCGATTCCGCGCGGAGACGCGCGGTTCTTGGTCGTCGGGCTGACGCAGGACCGCATGCGCACCGACACGATCGAGGTGATCCATTGGGACGACGCCCACCATCGTGTGCGGATCCTCGGCGTGCCGCGCGACATCAACGTCTCGCTCCCCGGCATCAGCAACACGAAGCTCGTCCACGCCTACTCCACCGGCGGCATCGGCAGAGCCCGCGCGGCCGTTGTCCGCCTCCTCAACGTGCCGATCGCGCATTACGTCGTCTTCAGCCTGCCGGCGATGCGGCACATCGTCGACCTCCTGGGGGGCGTGCCCGTCAATGTAGAAAAGCGCATGGTCTATACGGACCGCGAGCAGGGCTTGTTCATCAACCTGTACCCCGGCTACCAGGTGCTCGACGGCGCCCACGCCGAGCAGTATCTCCGGTTCCGCCACGATCCGGAGGGCGACATCGGCCGGATCCGCCGCCAGCAGGCGTTCCTCCGCGCCGCCGTGGCTCAGACCCACAAGCCGGCGCTGGTGGTTCGCATGCCGCAGATCATCCAGACCGCACGCGCGGACGTCGAGACTGATCTGACGGCGTCGCAGGTGCTGGGCTGGCTCGAGCGCGTGCAGCCGCTCAAGCCCGAGCAGATCACCACCGAGTCGATCGACGGCCGCGCCGCCGTCCTCTACGACACGCTGGCGCGCCAGCGCCTCGACTTTTGGGTCCCCAGTCAAGAAGACATTCGGGCGAAGGTCCGCTGGCTGCTGAGCGGCGTGCTGCCCGATCCGAGGCCGTAGATGCGCCGCTCCCTCGCCGCGATCCTCGCCGCGGGCCTCATCGCCGCCGCGGCACTGCCGGCACCCGCCGCCCAGACCGTGGTGCAGTTCCCGGTCGTGGCACCCGATCTCATCTTCTTCGTCGCGTCGGGGTTCAGCGCTCAGCCGATCATCCTGTTCGGCCGGCCGACGGTATTCCCGGTGATCCTGCAACCCGTGCTGATCCGCCGCCGGCGGGCAGCGATCGTGCCGGTCGCGCTCGTCGTGTTGTCGGCGGAGGTGCCCTTCGGGGTCTCGATCCTGCCGTCCGTACCGATGAGCGCCCCGCCTCTCTACGCGCCGCCGACGTCATCGCTTCCGGCCGCGTCTGCCGACACCGTGGGTAACATCGCACGCGCACCGGAGCTGTACAACGAGCGGCTGCTCAGCACGACGGGGACGGTCTCGGCGCTCGGCCAGTTCGTGGACGATTGGGGGCATCCGTACTTGATGTTCCGGCTCACGGACGGCTACCGTGCGATCCTCGTCCTCGTCGGCGGCCAGGCGCCTGCCCTCCGGGGCGGCGAGCCGGTACAGGTGACCGGCCTCTTCTACAGCGAGGCGGCAACGTCGCGGGGCCGCAGCGAAGGCATACTCGAGGCGCTCACGGTCACGGGCGTCCCCTAAATTATTGCTGACGAAGCACCGGTACGGCGCGGGGTTCACGATTATCGAGCTTGTCGTGGTGCTCTTGATCTTCGGGCTCCTGATCGCGGTCGCGCTGCCGAGCTACCGTCAGGCGCGCCGGATCGCGGCGCGCGACGAGGCCCGCGGCATCGGGCGCCAGTGGCTAGATCTCGAATGGGCCTGCATCCTCGCACAGGGACCGCCAACCCACCGCGGCCATGGCACCTGCGACACCGACCGCGCGATCGGCTTTGCCCGGCCGAGCGCCACCAATTGGGACTTCTCCGGCACGCGGACCGCGAACGGCGGCGGCGCCGCCTCGTACCTGGTGTCACGGACCGGCGGCAATGTGGCGGTGATTCGGTGTGTTCCGTCGCGCCGCGGCACCAGCGCCTATCCATCACAGTACGAGGTAACGCTGCTGGTAAGCGATACAGCGAACGCCGTCAGTGCCGGCGCCAGCACGTCCTCCGACACGTTCGCGAGAAACCAGGCGAGCTGTCCGTAGGGGAACTCAACCGACCACGGGCTCAGGGCCCCGCCGGCGAGGTCGATTCATCGGAACATCGTCATCACGTACCAATTAATAATGGCGTTGGAGCCAAAGACCGCGATTAGCGCCCCGGCAGCCATCGCCGGTCCAAAAGGAATCATGTCCTTCCGGCTGCGAAGGCGTAGTGCCAGGAGGACGAGACCGACGCCCCCGCCGAGGGCGACCGCGAGAAACAATGCCACGATCACGGCGGGGGTGCCAAGGAAGGCGCCGATCATCGCGGCGAGCTTGATGTCCCCGCCTCCCATCCCGCCCCTGCTGACGACGCCCAAGATCAGAAAGACCAAGCCGGCGGCCGCCCCGGCGATGAGCGACGGCCTCAAGTCCCCCGCCGCCGCGCTGAGTGCCAGCCCCACTACGATGCCCGGATACGTCACGGCGTTCGGGATAATCTGGTGCTCCAAGTCGGTGAAGAAAACGACGAGCAGCGCAAAGGCGAGCACGCCATATCGCAGCGCCGCCAGCGACGGGCCGAACCGCCAGGCCACTCCGGCCATGAGCGCACCGGTGGCGAGTTCGACGACGACGTAGCGAGGCGAAATTGCGCTCCCGCACTCGCGGCACCGGCCCCGAAGGACGAGAAAACTCACAACCGGGATGTTGTCCCACGCCCGAATCGCCGTGCCGCACGAGGGGCACCGCGACCCAGGAAACACGATGGACTCATGCCTCGGCAGCCGGTGGATCAACACGTTGGCAAAGCTGCCGAAGACTAGCCCGATGATGAACGCGACCGCTTCAACCACCGGCACGCCCGCCGCGCCACGGCAGACGCTCGACATCGTCGGGCCGCGACATCGGCGTGTATCGGACCATATGCCCGCCTTTCGCGTGGCCGCGGTGATTCCCTTGTCAGACGGACCCTGGGCCGCCGAATGGAGGTCTAAGCCCCGCTGCACCGGGGCATGTGGAGCCATGATAGGCAGAAACCCGAGCAAACGGGGGTAGAGTGCATGCGACAGCGCATCCTGCTCGTGCTGGTCGTCATCGCGGCCATCGTTCCGCTGGCGGCGGGACATCCCTGGCGTCCGGCGGTCGGCGGCTCTTCGGTGATCCCGGGCGTCGCGCTCGCGGATATCCCGATCGGCGCGCCGATCGGTGAGGTCCTCAACCGGTTCGGCTCGCCGAGCGTCGTGCGCCTGACGGGCGGCGACGGCCTCCTCGGGTACGGCTTCGACCGTTACGGCATTACGGTGTACGCGCACGGCGACCTGGTCCAGGCGGTCGCCACGACCAACAGCGTACTCGGCGGCGTCAACGGCATCGCCCTTGGGGCACCGCTGAGCGACGTCGTGCGCGCCTTCGGCCAAAGGTACTCGAGGGGCGCCGTCGAGGGATACCCCGGCGTCGTGTACGGCGGGGCCGGCGTCGCCTTCGGTATGGACCACGGTGCGGTCGCTGCGATTCTGGTCTTCAGGCCGGCGGCCGCCGTTCCGGCTCAGCCGGGTGCGCCTAGCGGCAACGGCGGGCCCGTGACTTCTCAGGAGGCCCCGGGATCGCCGGTCGCCGCGTCGACTGACGCCGCGGTCGCCCTCATGCAGCCGGCCCCTGCGCAGACCGTCGCGGCCGCGCCTCCTGCGGCGCACAGCGACGGCGGACTTCCCGACCTGAGCGGCCTGAAGGCCTACACGTCTGCTACCCACTACCTCTCGATTTCTGGCTATCTTCGGTACCTCGTTCACGATACATCGAAGACGTGGATCACTCCCGACGACAGTGACCGCCTCATGCGGGGAGCGCAACGGTTGACCCAGCCCTAGCCCGCCCACCGATCTAGAGAAACGCGCGACCCGACGCGCCGGGCGAATCGCCCGGCGCGTCTACATTTGGGTCGTCAGGCGACGGTTGGATATGCTAGACGTACGCATCCGGACTTAATGAGGAGAATGACGAACAGGAGATACCAGATGAGACAGCTTCAGATACTCCCGCCCGACGGCTACGATCCGGAGATCGGGCGCTGGCTGTGGGCGCTACAGGATGTGCGGGATCGGTATACGTTGCGCTTCGTCAAGGACCTCGACGAGCGCCTCGTAGACTGGGAGGGACCGGACGGACAGGAGAACGCGATCGGGTCTCTCCTCTATCACATCGCTCTCGTAGAGATGGGCTGGCTCTACGAAGACCTGAAGCAGATGCCCGAGCTACCGCCGGCGGTCAAACAAGACTTCCCATTTCCCGGTCGGGAGCAGGACCGAAATCACCTCACCCGCGTGGTGGGAGTCTCAATTACCGAGCATATCGGCCGCCTGGACCGCAGCCGTGAGATATTCCTTCGGGAACTCAAGAGCATCTCGCGCGACGACTGGCGCCGGTTGCGCCGGCCCCATGATTTCCCGAAGGTCAATTACGAAGTTACCCCCGAGTGGGCCGTGTTCCACCTTGTCGAGCATGAGGCAGGCCATGCGTTTCAGATTAGCTCATTACAGGCTCGAGGCACTCGTATGTTGACGGCTCAGACGCAGAAGTAGCCGTATCTTCGATTTCCTTTGTCACTTACGAGGCGAGGCCGTCGTACACCCACAACACCGCCCAGACGTACCACTGTGTCTCCGCGTACGGCGGGATGCCGCCCCACCGGCGAACCGCCCCGCTGCCGGCGTTGTAGGCCGCGAGTGTAAGCGGCCAGCTGCGCAGCTCGCCGTAGTCGGCCCGCAGCAAGCGCGCCGCGCCGAGCACGTTCTGCCATGGATCGCGCGGATCCACGCCGAGGCCGGCCGCGGTATCCGGCATCAACTGGCCGATGCCTTCCGCCCCCGCCGAAGAGATCGACTGGTGATTGAAGCGGCTCTCGATATAGAGGACCGACGCGAGGATCCGTTCGTCGATGCCCTCGCCGCGTGCCGCGGTACGGATGGCGTTGGCAACCCATAGGGCCTGCTGCCAGGACAGCCGCGGGTTGGACGCGCGGACAAACTGCGCGAGCCCCTCGAGGGTGCCGACGCGCCAGCGTGGCCGCTCGGTCTCGATGCCGAGCCGGGACAGCCAGGCCTGCGCGTAGCCGGCCTCGGCCATGGTCGGGTGCCGCCGCAGCGCCGCCTCGAACCAGCGCCGTGCGTCGCCTCGATCACCGCGCACGACGAGCACAGCGCCGAGCCAGACGGCCGGGGTGGCGGATTCTGGGGCCGCCTCCGTCGCCCGGGCGAACGCGGTCTGAGCGGAGGCCATGTCGCCGGCCTGGTAGGAGCGCCACCCCGCGTTCAGGAAATCACGGGCGTCGCCCGCCGCCGCGGGACGCGCGGCGGCGAAGGCCAGCACCGCAGCCAGCAGCAGGCTTACCACCCCGCCTCGCGCACGTCCCCCCGACCGCGTCACGGCTCCGTTGCCCGCCGTTCGATCGTCAGAACTTTCGTCGCGTCCTCGGCCTACTGCGTGACCGGAGCGCCGGTCGACATGATCCGCGGCGTGAGAACGATAATGACCTCGGACTCCGAATGGTTGATCGTCGCAAACCGGAACAACGCGCCGAGAAATGGCAGGTCGCCGAGGAGCGGGATCTTCTGGATGTTTTTCACGTCCGAATAGCGCATCAACCCGCCCAGGACGAGAGAGTCGCCATCCGCGACGCGAAGGCTGGTGACCGCTTCGCGGGTCGCGATGATCGGCAGGCCGTTCGGGTTCGTGCTGTTGCCCGGCGTGAACGACGTCGCCGTCGTCACGAGCGGGTGCACCTGCACCACGATCGTCCGGTCGGAGTTGATCTTGGGCGTGATCTTCAGCGTCACGCCGATCGGCTGGAACGTCACGTTCTGACTCGTGACCGGCGGGTTGCCGGATGTCGTGGTATTGACGATCGGAATCTGGTCGCCGGCGAAGATCAGGGCCTCCTGACCATCGGGCGTCGCCACGCGCGGGTCGCTCAGGACCTTCGCGGTGCCGTTCGTCACGGCAGTCTGCAGCGTGGCTGTCAGCGCGGAGCGCGTGATCGGGCCAATCGCGAATTGGCCGGCCCCCGGCGGCGTTTCAAAGAACCCAACGCCCGGGTTGAAGAGCGACCACGTGATGCCGAGGCTCTCGTTCACGGTCTTGCTGACGTCCACCACCAGGGCTTGGACGACGACTTGCGCGATCGGTACGTCCAGCTGCCGCAGCAGCGCTACGACCGCCTCTTGCTGCGGCGGCGTCCCCGTGACGACGAGCGAGTTCGTCCGGTCGTCGTAGCCGATCTGCGCCCCCGTGCCCGCAAACAGGCCGACGAGCGCAATCACGTCCTTCTTCACGGGTCCCGCGCCTCCGGTCAGCGTGGCGCCGGTTCCGGCGCCGCCGACGAGGGCTTCCGGCGTGCTGATCGGCGGCTGCAGATACTGCAGCCGGTAGACCCGCAGGACAGGACCCGGCGGCGGCGGGGTGAGCCGGCTGATCGGCTGCACGACGAGCGTCTCGCCGACGCGGCGGTAGCCCAGCCCGTTGGCATCCAACACGAACCGCAGTGCCTCTTCGCAGGTCACGCCCACGAGGTGCACGGTCACCCGCGCGCCGCCCACGGAACTGTCGGTCACAAGGTTCAAGTTGCACAGCCGGGCGAGAGCGTCGAGAATGTCGCCGAGCTGCGCGTCGCGCAGATCGAGGGTGAGCGTGCGCCCGGCGCCGCCTGCCTGTTGGGCAACGACGATGCCGGGTGTGTCCGCGGGCGGTCCGGCATGGATGGCGCCCGGCGCGGGACGGCCGCCGGTGGCGCCGAGAGCGGTGGTCTGGGGGGCGTCTGCGGGACGGGCGCCGTACGGCCGCTCGGGCGCGGCCGGGCCCGCCGGGTCACTCCCATCGGCGGACGAGACCGGCGCACCGCCGGCCCACGGGCTGGCCGCGGCGCCGCGGGCTTCCGGAACCACGAACCGCGCGACCACGACCTGCGGCGACGCACGCCGCACCGACCACGACACGGTCTGGGTGAGATCGATCGCGATTCGCGTGACCGGCGGCGTCTCGGTCACTTGGCCGGCGCGGACGGTCTGAAGCGCGCCGAGTCCCACATGGCGCGTCGCCCACGCGAGGCCGTTCCGGCTCCCTGGAAGATCGATGACATAGCGAACGGGGTCGTCGAGCGTCATCGTCCGGTAGCTGAGCGGTCCCGTCGCCTCGATGCCGACTTCGACGGCGCCCGCTTCTTCCATCACAGTGACCCGCTGCACGGTGACCGGGGCATCGGAAGCCTGCGCGAGCGCGCCGACCGGCCAGGTGCCGCACAAGAGCGCGAGAAGACCGGCCCACGCCACTGCGTAGGGCCAGTGTCTACGTCCTGAGGTTACGCGTGCACCCTTCATCGAGCTGTCCCCCCTCCAAGCGGAAGCAGCGCAAGCTGCCACGAGTGATCCTTCGACGCCAGTGTGACGGTGCGGTTCGCCGTATCAATTGCCACCATTCGTATCCCGGGCGTGACCGTATCGCCGGGTTGCACGATATACGAGCCAGCCCCGTCGCCCAAGATGGCGAGAGCCGACGGACCATAGAGGATGCCCATTAGATGGAAGGTCCCAGGTCCCGGCGGGGCGGGCACCCCCGGTGCGGACGCGAGGGCGCCGGGCGGAAGGGCGCCTGGGGCGAGCGGCGGCACGGGCGGCAGTTGCGGGTTCGATGGTGCGCCGACCGCCGTCGTCGCAAGTGGTGAGAATGGATCCGGCCTGCCGGTCGCCGGCTGCGTGGCTGCCGTTCCCGCTAGGGAGACGGCATCGCTTGGCGCTGCGGCGCTTGGCACTGGGGCGCTCGGCGCGGCAGCTCCACGCGCCGTGGTGCTTGGCGCGGCGCTTGCCGCGTCAGAGGCGTCTCCGGAC
>DATEGA010000058.1:0-3908 GCA_035280345.1 bacterium
CGCTGACGCCGACGCCCGCCCGATCGCGCCGTCCCGCCTCGCCGGCGAGGTGTGGGAAGCGCTGCACGCCGAGGATTGGGTCCTCGCGCACGGCGCGCTCGACGGATGGGCGCGCGAGCTGTGGGACTGGACGCGTCCGCATCAATTTCTCGGCGGCAGCGGCGGCGCCGGGCTCGGCTACGGGGCGGGCGCCGCGATCGGCGCCGCGCTCGCCTACCGCGGGACCGCCCGGATTTGCGTCGATCTGCAGCCCGACGGCGACCTTCTCTACACGCCGAGCGCCCTGTGGACCGCGGCGCACCACCGCGTCCCGGTGCTGTTTGTCATGTGCAACAACCGCTCGTACTTCAACGACGAAGATCACCAGGCGCTCATCGCCGAAGGACGGGGCCGGCCGGTCGAGCATCGCGTAGTCGGCATCCGAATCGAGGAACCGCCGGTCGACTTCGCCGCGATGGCACGCGCGTTCGGCGTCCACGGCGAGGGCCCGGTCGAGGACCCGGCGCAGATCGCCCCGGCTGTTCGCCGGGCGCTCCGCGTGGTGAAGGACGAGGGCCGCCCGGCGCTCGTTGACGTCGTGCTGCGCCCCGAATGAAGGGGCTTCGTTGACACCGCGTCCGCCGGATCGGTACTATCGATCCGTGGCGCAGACGACCATTCTGCACAGCAGAACACGCGCTGCCCGGTGACCGGCTCGTTCCTCTGGATCTCGGAAGCCGAGGCCGCGTCGCTCCTCGACATGCACGCGGCGATCGGAGCGCTCGACGAGACGCTGCGGCTCGAGGCCGCCGGCGACGCCGCGAACATGACGAAGACGCACGCGGCATGGGCCGGCGGCACCCTGCACGCGATCGGCGCCACCCTGCAACGCGACCACGTCGCCGTCACCAAGACGTGGGTCAACACCCCGCGCGGCTCGACGCCCCTGCTCCTGCTTTTTGACGCGGCCGCCGGACGGCTGCTCGCGGTGCTGGAAGCGTTCGCGCTTGGCCAGCTGCGCACTTCCGGGATCTCGGGCATCGCGACGCGGACGCTGGCCCGGGACGATGCGCGGACGCTCGCGATCATCGGCACGGGCGAGCAGGCCCTGCCCCAGGTGGCCGCGGTGGCCGCGGTCCGGCCGATCGCTTCGGTCCGCGCCTTCAGCCGCGATGCCGGCCGGCGCGAAGCGTTCGCCCGCCGGGTCCGAGATACGCTCGGTGTCGACGCCGCGCCCGCCGCTACGGTGGCCGACGCCGTCCGGGACGCCGACGTCGTGACGCTCGCCACGCGCGCGAGCGCGCCCTTCCTCACGTCGGCGATGGTCGCCCGCGGCGCCCACGTGAATGCGGTCGGCGCCATTACGCCGGAGCGCGCGGAGTTCGAGGCCGGCCTGCTCGACCGCTGCGCGGTCATCGCGGTCGACAACGTCGACCAGGTCCGGGCGCTGTCCTCGGAGTTCCGGGCGTATTTCAGCGCCCCCGGGCGCGATGCGTCGCGCGTCACGCCGCTGTCCGCGCTGCTGGCGCGCGGGCACACGCGGCCGGAGGACGCGGACCTTACCGTGTTCAAAGCGATGGGGATGGGCATTTCCGACCTCGCGGTGGGCCTGCGGTGCTACCGGAGGGCGGTGGAGCGCGGCGTGGGCCGCGCGATGCCGCAACCGGAACGGGCCGAGCTACCACTGGAGCACATGATCAAAACGCCGGCAGGAGGCGCGTATGCGCCGGAGGTCCTGCGGACAGGCCGCGACGGCGGCCGAGACAGGGGAGGTGCAGAACGATGAGTGAAGTGCGCGCGATTCTCGCGGACCGGACGGGGTTCACGTCCAACCCGATCGACCTGTGGCCGCCGGTTGTTATTCCCAAGGAGCAGATCGAAGACGAAGTTCGGCGTCTGGCAGGCCTGACCCGTCCGGCGAACGGCCGGCGCACCACGATGATCGTGCATCCCAACGCCCACGAGCCGGGCCTCGGATTGGCCCCCGGCATCCAGGTCACCCTCAACGTCCTGCTGCCCGGCGAGTCGACCGCGCCGATCCGGCACAACTCGACGCAGGTCAACTTTTGCATCAACGGCGGCGGCCACACGATCGTCAACGGACAGACGATCCGCTTCGCGCAGTACGACGTGTGGGTGCACCCGTCGATGGCCGTGTACACGCACCACAACGACACGACGGACCTTCACGTCCGCCTCACCTACAGCAACGCGGCGCTGCTCGAGAAGCTGAACATTCACTACGTCGAGGACAACCCGCCGACCGACGAGCCGCGGCACGCGCCGGACGGCCACGGCCACGAGGAGCACGGCGGCCACGGCGCCGGCACCGTCAAGGCGTTTGCCGAGCCGATCACGCTCGACGGCGGCGCGCAGCTGATGACATATGAGCGCCTCGTCAATCCGCCGGTTGTGGAGCAGCGGCCGCTGCACTGGCCGTGGGCGAAGGTGCGGGCAGAACTCGACAAGCTCGCCTCGCTGGGCAAGGACTACGTCGGCCGGCGTCTCTACCTGCTGTATAATCCGGCGACCGGACGTACCAACGGCACCACCAACAACTTCTTCTCGGCCATTACGATCCGGCCGCCCCACATCGTCGACAAGCCGCACCGGCACACGTCCGCGGCGATCAACTACTTCTTCGGCGGCACCGGCGGCAGCGTGGTTGAGAAGCAGACCTACAAGTGGAAGGCCGGTGATCTCATGCTGACCGCGCCCGGCTTCGCCGTGCACAACCACCGCTCGGACGATCAGCCGGTCTACGAGATGACGATCCAGGACCAGCCGCTCAACCTGGCGATGGACTCGCTGATCTGGCAGGAGGACCTGCGCGAAGCGCCGCGCGTTCTCGGGTCCCAGGCGGGGTTCGCCACCAATCGCGAAACCGTGGCGAAGCGGTAGGCACGGCGATGATCACCCTCGAGCCGGGGTTTCTGCGGGGCTCGTACCCGCCGCTCGTTACGCCGTTCACGCGAGGCGAGGTGGACTACGAGACCTATGCCCGCCTCGTCGAGTTCCAGCTCGCCGAGGGCTCGCACGGCATCCTCGTCAACGGCACAACGGGCGAGCCCAGCACGCTCACGGCGGATGAACGGGCCCGGCTCGTCCAGGTCGCCGTCGACACGGTCCGCGGCAGGGTCCCCGTGGTGGCGGCAACCGGCTCACAGTCCCACGCCGAGACGGTCTGGCTGACCGGGCAGGCCGAGGCCGCGGGCGCCTCGGCGGTGCTCGTCGTCACCCCCTACTACCTCCGCCCGCCGCAGCGCGGGCTCGTGGAGTACTTCGTCGACGTGGGGAAGCGCACGCGCCTGCCCCTGCTGCTCTACCACATCCCGGGCCGGGCGGCCGTCGCGCTCGAGGCGGAGACGATCGAACGGATCGCCGCACGCCTCCCGACGCTCGTCGGTATCAAGCAGGCCGTGAACGACCTGGGATTCGTGAGCCAGCTGCTCGACCGCCTGGGGCAGGAGTTCCGGGTGTTCGCCGGCTTGGAAGAACTGAGCTTCCCGATGCTCGCCGTGGGCGCCGCGGGCCTCATGAACGCAGTGGGCAACGTAGCGCCGCGGAAGGTGGCGCAGCTCTACGAGGCGGTTGCGGCCGGCTCGCTCGCCGACGGCCGCGCGCTGCACGCCGCCTTGTTCGAGGTGAACCGCGCCGTCTTCTGGGACACCAACCCGATCCCGATCAAGTACATGATGAAGCGGCTGGGGCTGATTCCGGGCAACGAACACCGGCTGCCGATGGTCCCGGCGGATGAGCGTCTGGCGGCCCGCCTCGACACCCTGCTCGAGCGGGCGCAGCTCGGCGGGCGAGCGCGTGCGGGCACCGCGTGACGGCGGGAGCCGCGAAGGCGGCGGAGGTCCCGCGGCGACGGGAGAGGAGATCGACCGCATGAGCTATCGTGACCTGCGAGACTGGATGACTCAGAT
>DATEGA010000059.1:0-8662 GCA_035280345.1 bacterium
CAACGCGCAGGGCGCCGAGGAGACCCTGCGGCAGATTACCGCCGCGGGCGGCGAGGGCACGATTCTGCAGGCGGAGCTCACCGACCCCGAGACGTGCCGGCAGCTCGCCGACACGGCGCACGCGTGGCGGGGCCGGCTCGACATCGTCGTCAACAACGCGGGGCTCACGCGCGACGGGCTGCTGCTGCGCATGCGCGACGAGGACTGGCACGAGATCCTCGCGATCAACTTGCACGCGACGTTCTACTTGACGCGCGCGGTGCTGCGTGAGATGCTGCGGCACCGGTGGGGCCGCATCATCAATATCTCGTCCGTCGTGGCGGAGGTCGGAAACCCGGGGCAGGCGAACTACATCGCGGCCAAGGCCGGCGTGATCGGCTTTACGAAGGCGGTCGCGCGGGAAGTGGCCACGCGCGGGATCACCGTGAACGCCGTGGCTCCCGGCTACATCGAGACGGGACTCACCGGCAAGCTCACGGACGCCCAACGCGCGCGTTTCGTCGAACACATCCCGGTGGGGCGCACCGGCCGGGCGGAAGAGGTCGCGGCCGCGGCGGCGTTTTTTGCCGCGGAGGACGCCTCGTACGTGACCGGGCAGGTTTTGAACGTCGACGGCGGACTGGTCATGCGGTAATCACCGAGGAGGTGCGCGATGGCATCGGCATTTGACCGGGTGAAGGCGATCGTGGTGGAGCAGCTCGGCGTGGACGCCGCCCAGGTGACGCCGCAGTCGAAGTTCGTTGAGGACCTGGGCGCGGACTCGCTCGATGTCGTAGAGCTCGTGATGGCGCTCGAAGAAGAGTTCGACATCGAGATCCCGGACGAGGACGCGGAAAAGATCGCGACCGTCGGCGAAGCGGTCAAATATATCGAGGGCCACGTCGAGGCGCCGGCGGAATAGCCGGGGCGCGTCCCGTAATGACCGAACACCGGGTGGCCGTGACCGGCCTGGGCGTCGTCAGTCCGATCGGCACGAGCGCTGAGGCGTTCTGGAATGCGTTGATGGAGGGCCGGTCCGGCGTCCGCCGGATCACGACGTTCGATCCGTCGCTCTACGACTGCCAGATCGCGGCGGAGGTCGTCGACTTCGACCCCGCCGCCTACCTCGACCGGAAGGAAGTTCGCCGCAACGACCGCAACGTGCACTTCGCCGTGGCCGCGGCCCGCCAGGCCCTCGACGAAGCGCACCTGTCCGTCACCCCGCAGATTCGCGACGATGTCGGCGTGATCATCGGCACCGGGACCGGCGGCGCGATGACGTGGGAAGCGCAGCACCAGCTGCTGCTCGAGCGCGGGCCCGGACGCGTCAGCCCATTCTTCGTGCCGATGATGATGCACAACAGCGCCTCCGGCATCGTGAGCATGCTGACCGGCGCGCGCGGCCCCAACTTCTCCGTGGCGTCCGCCTGCGCGACCGGCGGCAACGCCATCGGCGAGGCGATGCGCAAGATCCAGCGCGGTGACGCGGTGGCGATGATCTGCGGCGGCACCGAGGCCGCGATCACGCCCCTCAGCCTCGCGGGATTCACCGCGGAGAAGGCGCTCAGCACCCGCAACGACGCCCCGGCGAAGGCCGTCCGGCCCTTCGACCTGCACCGGGACGGCTTCGTGATGGGCGAGGGCGCCGGCGTCGTGGTGCTCGAGGCCTGGGAGCACGCCGAGCGGCGCGGCGCGCGCATCCACGCGGAGCTCGTCGGCTACGGAGCAAGCGCAGACGCGTTCCACATCACGCAGCCCGATCCCGAGGGGAACGGCGCCGCGCTGGCGATGCGGCGCGCGCTCAAGGACGCGCGCCTCGAACCGCATGAGATCGGCTACATCAACGCGCACGGCACGAGCACCGAGTACAACGACAAGTTCGAGACGCTCGCGATCAAGCGGGTCTTCGGCGAGGCCGCGAAGCGCGTTCCGGTCAGCTCGACGAAGTCCATGACCGGGCACCTGCTCGGCGCCGCCGGCGGCGTGGAGCTGATCGCGTCGGTCCTGGCCGTGGCCCGCGGCATGCTGCCGCCGACGATCAACTACGACACCCCCGACCCGGCGTGCGACCTGGACTACGTGCCGAACAAAGCGCGGCCGGCCAAGATCGCCACCGCGATGTCGAACGGCTTCGGCTTCGGCGGCCACAACTCGATCCTGATCGTGCGGAGTCCATCGTAGCATGGTCGAGGTGATCGAGCCGCTCGCACCGGACCGCGACGCGCAGCTCGCGGAGCTGGAGCGGCGCCTCGACGTGCATTTCCGCGACCGCACGCTGCTGCACACGGCGCTCGTGCACGGGTCGGTCGGCACGGAAGCCCGCAGCCGCCACGGCGACAACTACGAACGCCTCGAGTTCCTCGGCGACGCGGTTCTCAACCTCGTCGTCGCCGACCATCTCTACCGGCTGTTCCCCACGCGCCTCGAGGGCGATCTCGCGCGGCTGCGCGCGTCGGTGGTCAGCGAAGGGCCCCTCGCGCGGATCGCCCGGGCGATGGATCTCGGCGGCTACATGCTGCTGGGGCGGGGCGAGGAGAAGGGCGGGGGGCGGTCCCGCGCGTCGCTGCTCGCCGACGCACTCGAGGCGGTCGTGGGCGCGGTGTATGTGGACGCCGGCTACGGCGTCGCACACCACTGCGTCACGCGGTGGTTCGCGGAGGACCTCTCACGGCTCGAGGAGCCGGGCGGCAGCGACTACAAGAGCCTGCTCCAAGAGCTCGTGCAGCAGCGCGAGCGCCGCCTGCCACGGTACCGCATCACCGGACAGGAAGGGCCGGAGCACAACCGGGCGTTCGTCGCGGTCGTGGAGGTGAGCGGCCGGGTCATCGGCGAGGGCCGGGGCAAGAGCAAGAAGGAAGCCGAACAGGCTGCGGCCCAGCAGGCGCTCGAGCACCTCCGGCGGAGCCGGGCCGGGTGAAGCATCTCTGGGCGCCCTGGCGGTTGCAGTACATCAAGGGCCCGCCGATGCCAGACTGCATCTTCTGCACGTACCCCCGTGAAGGCCGCGACCGCGAGCGCGGGATTCTCGTGCAACGCCGGCTCGCCTTCGTCATTCTCAACATCTATCCGTACAATTCGGGCCATCTTATGGTGGTGCCGCACCGCCACGTCGCCGACCCGGCGGACCTCACGAACGACGAGCAGCTCGAAATGCAGCAGCTCGTGGTCGCCTCGATCCAGGCGTTGCGCGAGGTTTACCGGCCGGAGGGGTTCAACATCGGCGTGAACATCGGCCGGGCCGCCGGCGCCGGCATCGCCGACCATCTCCATACCCACGTCGTGCCTCGCTGGGTGGGCGACACGAACTTCATGCCGATCCTCGGAGAGACCAAAGTGCTGCCCGAGGAGCTCACCGTGACGTACGACCGGCTCGCGGCGGTGCTCCGCGCGGCCCCGCCCCCGGGCGCTGGGGAACGCGGCCCGAAGTCCTGATCAGACGTCGCGCCGCGGGCCTCCTGGCGGCGGTGCTGCTGGCGGGTGCCGCGGCATGGGCCGTCCGGGCACAACCCGCCTCTCCCGGACCGGAGTCCCTCGCGCCCGCCACTGACGTCGCCGTCAGCGACCGGACGGCGCACGCGCTCGGCGTGGGGGCCGGCGATGTGATCGAGATCGCCCCGACCGCGGCGGGGCCGTGGCGGCGCGTCCGGATCGGGCACCTCTACCGGCCGCTCCTGTACCCTACGGAGGTCGCCGACCGGGACGCCGACGTCCGGCTCCACCTGCCCGACCTGCAGGCCCTCGCCGGCGCCGGCGACGCGGTCGACAGCGTCGTCGTTCGCCTCCGCGACGCATCCCGGGCCCCCCACGTGGCGGCGGATCTTACGGCGATGGGCCTCGGCGTGCATGCCTATACGTCGGCCGAACTGGCCCGCCGCAACTCAAGCTCGTTCGAGGTCGTTGCCCGGTTTCATCGCGCGATCGGCGCGGTCGCAGTGCTCGCGGGCAGCGTCTTTCTCGTGACGATTATGGCGCTGCGCGGTGAGGAGATGCGGCGCGAGGTTGGGATGATGCGGCTCATGGGCCTCGGCTCCCGCACCGTGGCGTCCGCGGTCCTGCTCGTCGCGGCGGCGGTGGCGGTCGCCGGGAGCCTCGCCGGGGCGGGACTCGCGTATGCGATCTCGTTCGTGATCAACGCGTACTACCGGCACCTATTCGAGACCGACATTCTCTTCTCGCGCGTGACGTGGCGGCTCGTCGGCGAGGCCGCGGCCCTTTCGGTGCTGCTCGGCGTCGCGGCCGGTGCGCTCACGGCGTGGCGGCTGCTGCGCCGGCGCCCGCTCGATCAGATCGGACGGTAGCGGCGTGACGTCGCTCGTCTTTCTCGCCGGCCGGACCCTCGGGCGCAACCGCGTGCGCAGCGGGCTCGTCCTACTCGGCCTGGCGGTGACCGGTGCGCTCCTCCTCGACATGACCATGCTCGCGCACGGGCTCGAGACGAGCCTGGGTGCCGTGCTCAGCCGGATCGGCTTCGCGATCCGTGTGCTGCCGAAGGGCGCGCTGCCGTTCGCGGGGGATGAGGAACTGGCCGGCGCGGACCGGTTGGCGGAGGCGATCGCGCGGCAACCCGGCGTGGCCGCGGCGGTGCCGGTCGTCGCCACCAACGTGTACGTCCGCCACGGCGGCGCCCGGTTTCCCGCGTTCGTCCTCGCGGTCCCCGAAGGCGGCACGGGCGCCTACGCACTCCTCGAGGGACGGGACCTGCCGCCTGGGCCCGGCGCGGGGATGCCGGCGGCGATCATCAATCCGATCATGGCGCAGGACGACGGCGTACGGGTCGGCGACACGATAGTGCTCTCCGGCGTCCCGGCTCGCGGGCTTGCCCCGCTCGCGGCGCCCCGCGCCTTTCGGGTCGCGGGCATCGCGGACTTCTACGTCGATCTCGCCGGGCAGCGGTCCATCTCCATCCCCACCACCGACCTGCGCGCGCTCCAGGGCCGCCCGGCCGGGGCGGCATCCATGATTCTCGTCCGCCTCAGCGATCCCGCACGGGCGGGAGCTCTCGTCCGGTGGATCGCCGCGCAAGATCCGCGGGTCGACGCGCTCAGCAACGCCGACTTCCTCGCGCGGCTCGCCACGCGGCTGACCTACTTCAACCAGTTCTCGCTGATCCTCGGGTCGCTCAGCGTCGCCATCTCGTTTCTCCTGATCACGGCAATCGTGACCCTGTCGGTCGGCGAGCGCCTGGGGGAGATCGCGATGCTGCGCGCGATCGGGTTCACACGCACGCGGATCGCGGCGCTCGTGGTGCTGGAGGGCGCGGCCCTCGGCGCCGCGAGCCTGCCCGGCACGTTTCTCCTCGGGCTCGTCATCGCGCGCTACCTCGACGCGATTCTCAGGCAAGCCCCCGGGCTTCCGGTCGATCTGCATTTCTTCGTCCTGACGCCCGCCGCCGCGGTGCGCACGGTCGCACTGCTCGCCGCCACCGGGGCGGCCGCCGGGGTGTATCCGGCCGCGATCGCCTCGAGAACCGCGGTCGCCGCCACCCTGCACGCCGAGGTGCAGTCGTGAGCGGCGCGGTGGTCGCGGCCGACGCGGTGGTCAAGGAGTACCCCACCGCGGGCGGCACCGTGCGGGCTCTCCGGGGCGTCAGCCTGAGCGTTGAGCGACGCCGGATGGTGTCGATCGTCGGCCCGAGCGGCTGCGGCAAGTCGACCCTGCTGCACCTGCTCGGCGGCGTCGACGTTCCGACGGAGGGCGCCGTCACGCTGCTCGGGTACGACACCCGCGGTCTCACCGACGCGCGGCTCGCCAAACTCCGCCTCGCATCGGTCGGCTTCATCTTTCAGCGGTTTTTTCTGCTGCCGATGCTGACGGCCGAAGAGAACATAACGCTGCCGATGCTGGAAGCGGGAGTGCCGGCGTCCGCGCGCCGCGCGCGGGCGGCGGCACTGCTCGCGCGGGTGGGCCTCGCGGAGCGGGCGAAGCACCGGCCGGGACAATTGAGCGGCGGTGAGATGCAGCGCGTCGCAATCGCCCGCGCGCTCGCGAACCGGCCGGCGTTGCTCCTCGCCGACGAGCCGACCGGCGAGCTCGACGACGCCACGGGGGGCGAGATCATCCGGCTGCTGCGCGAGGCTGCCGGCGACGGCTGCGCCGTCGTCGTCGTGACCCACAACGCGGAGCTCGCGGCCCTCGCCGATCAGCAGCTCCGCATGCGAAACGGAGCCGTCGTATGACGCCGGCGGCTTGGCTGGTCGCCCGGCGGGCGCTGCTCGACCGGCCGTGGCGCTCGGCGCTGCTGCTGCTCGGCTACGGGACCGGGGTGGCGATTATGATCGCGCTGCTCTCGGTCGGCGACGCGCTGTTGCTCGAGGCGCAGGACCGCAACCTCGTCGCCGGCGGCGACGTGGTGGTCCTGCCGGAGGGCATCGATCCTGCCGTCATCAAGGTGAACGGCGTCACCGGGATGTTCCTGACGCTGCCGAACGCGGGGTTCTTAGTGCGCGACGTCCTCGAGGGCCCGCGCTTCCGGAGCGACGTCCTCGCCGCGGCACCGCAAATTTCCTCCCGCCTGCTCTACGTGCGTGCGCACGGACGCGTGGTGACCGCGAGCGCGTCCGCGGGCATCCCGTCCCTCGATCGCGCGGCCCGCGCCGCGCGCGCCGTGAAGGCCGGAACGGACAGCCCGGCGGACAATGCGTGGCTGAATCCGCCGAGGGCGTCGCTGGCCGACGCCCTCGACCACTTCCATTCGGTGCCGGCTGCGCCGGTCGCCGAGACGGCCGCGCGGCCGCCTGCGCGTGCCCCAGTACGGTCTGTGTGGGTGGAGTGGGACTACTTCAACGTCTTCGATCCGGCGACGCGCACGTACGCGTACCTCACGCTCCTCACCGGGGCCCAACCGCTCGGCGTCGTGCTCGCGCGCGTCAAGGCGCCGGGCGCGCCCGTGGATGACGTCCTGATTCCGAGGGCGGTGCTGCCGGGCGATATCTCGACGACGGCCGCCGAGCAGCACGTCGGTCCGGCGCGCCTCACAGCCGGCGCGGGCGGATACCACGTCACCGTCGAGGATCCGCGGCTTCGCGTCGATCTCACCATTCGGCCGGACGGGGGCTTCGTGCTGCCGGCGACGGAAGTGCGCGTTGGCGCCGCGGTCAGCGGATACGTCGTACCGGTGGCCCGTGGGCGGGCGGACGGCGTGATTCGCGCGGGCGGGCGGACGCTCGCGTTCAAGAACGCACCGGCCTACCACGACCACAACTGGGGCACCTGGACGGGCGTGACCTGGGAATGGGGCCAGGCCTCGAGCGCCGCCGGCGCGCTGGTGTATGCGAGCGTCCACCTGCCGAACGGGGAGGCGTCCGGCGGCGGATCGCGGCCGACGCTATTCCTGTGGCAGGGGGGGCGCCCTGCCGCCGCGCCGCTGCGCGAGGCCGGAGGGCTCGTCGCGGCCCTGCCGGTGACCGATGTGACTTACGGCGGATGGCGGCCCGGACCGGTGGTTGGCGGACGCCGCGTGCGGGCGCCGTCCGAGGTCACGATCCGCGCAGCGAACGGAGCGGACGCGGCTACGGTCTGGATCGCGGTCGCGGACGCGCTCGGGGCCCGGCCGCTGGGTGCCTCTGCCGGGCGCGCGGCGGCGCGCTCGATGCCGATCTTCCTGCAACTGCGCGGCGAGGCGGTGGTGCGCGGTACCATCGACGGCGCCGCGATCTCATGGCAGGGCCCCGCCGCCTCGGAGACGTTCGTCCGCCCGTGAACCGGTGCGAGGACGCGGCGCCTCAACCGCTCCGGGCCGTTATCTTCGACCTCGACGGCCTCATCGTCGACACCGAGACGCCGGAGTACCTCGCATGGCGCGCCGTGCACGCGGCGCACGGCTGGCCGTTTCCGGTCGAGTCATGGCGCCTCAACATCGGGCGCGGCGACAGTCCGTTCGATCCGCTCGGGCGCTTTCGCGAGCCGGACAGTCCGATGGCGCCGGAGGCCGCGCGCGCGTTATGGCAGGGTCACCACGACCGCTTGGAGCGGGAGTACCTGCGACCGCTGCCGGGTGTAGTGGCGCTGCTCCAGAGCGTTCGCGCCCACTGGCTGCGGACCGCCGTGGCATCCTCCTCGCGGGTGGCGCGCGTCCGGGAACGGTTGGCGCAGATCGGGCTCACCGGCCAATTCGACGCCGTGGCCGGCGGTGACGAAGTGCCGCGGGCCAAACCCGCGCCGGACGTCTACCGTCTGGCGGCGCAGCGGCTCGGGGTGGCGGAACGATCCTGCGCCGCGCTTGAAGACAGCGCGTCGGGGGTGCGCGCCGCGAAGGACGCCGGGATGTGGTGCATCGCCGTGCCGTCGGAGCTCACACGCGGCATGGATTTCTCCGCCGCCGACTTGGTTGTGGGAAGCCTGCTCGACGTCACCGTGGACACGCTCACCGCGCTGCCCGCGCGCGGCGGCGGCGCGGGGGGCGGAGCGCCCGCGTGACGGCGTCGTTGTTCTGGACGGCATTTGCGCTCGGGATCGTCTTCTGCGCCCCGCCCGGCGCCGTGCTGGCGGAGGCCCTGCGGCGCGGATTGCACCGCGGCTTCAGCGGGGCGCTGCTGACGGAGTTCGGTTCCCTCGTCGGCGACGCGACCTGGGGCGCGCTCGCGCTCTCCGGCGTCGCGTACCTCACGGTGTATCGGCCGGCCGCGACCGCGCTCGGTGCCCTCGGCGTCGCGCTCCTCTTTTGGCTCGCCTGGAGGGCGCTGCG
>DATEGA010000060.1:0-32399 GCA_035280345.1 bacterium
CACCCGCTCGAGCAGCCAGCGCGCCGGGGCGCTGGCGAGCACACGGTTTGCCGCCGGCGCCGTGGCGCACCCGAGCGGCCCGAGCGCCGCAACGTGGCCGAACAGCCGTGCGCGCAGCGGCAACCCGTGGCGGCCGTAATACCCGGCCAGAAACTCGTGCTTCAGCTTGGCCATGTCCACGTTGCTCGGACACTCTGCTTTGCAGGCTTTGCAGCCGATGCAGAGGTCCATCACGTCGTAGAGCTCGCGGCTCGTGAGCGCGTCCACCGGCAGCGCCCCGGAGATCGCGGCCCGCAGCGCGTTGGCGCGGCCGCGGGTGCTGTCCGCCTCCTCGAGCGTCACCATGTACGAGGGACACATCGTGCCGGCGCGCGGCTTCCGGCAGGCGCCGATGCCGCTGCACATCTCGATCGCGGCACGGACGCCGCCGTCCCGGCTGAAGTCCTGGACCGTCGCCGGGGCCGGCACCGCCTCCGGCCCGTACCGCAGTGACTCCGTCATCGGCGGCGCATCCACGATCTTGCCGGGGTTCATCCGCCAGTCCGGGTCGAAGGCCGCCTTGACCTCACGGAACGCTCGGTACAACCCTGGACCGAACATCCTGGCCACGAACTCGCCGCGCGACAGCCCGTCGCCGTGCTCGCCCGAAAGCGCGCCGCCGAACTCGGCTACCAGCGCCGCAATCTCCTCGGCGATCGCCCGCATCTCGCCAACGTCGCGCGGCTGGTGCAGGTCGAGAATCGGGCGTGTGTGCAGCAACCCGACGCTCGCGTGGCCGTAAAACGAGGCGTCCGTCCCGTGACGCCGCACGATCTCCCGGAATCGCCGCGTGTACTCGGCGATCCGCGCCGGGTCGACCGCGCTGTCTTCCACGAAGGCCACCGGCTTGCGCGCCCCCTTCATGCCGAGCAGCAGGCCCACGCCGGCCTCTCGCACGGCCCACAGATTAGCCTGCGCGGCCGGGTCGACGATCCGCCGCATCGCGCCGCGGTAGCCCGACCGGCGCATCCGCGCCTCGAGCGCGTCGAGCGCCGGCGCGAGCGCGGCGTGGCTGTCGCCCGCGTACTCGACGGCGATGATCGCCCCGGGCGTCCCCTCGACGAACGTCAGTCGCTGGCTGAGGTCGCGCGTCTGGCGGGCGAGTTCGATGATATAACGATCGGTCAGTTCGACCGCGGACGGCTTCGTCTCCAGGATCTCGGGCGCGTACTCGAGGGCCGGAATGATGTCGTCGAACTGAAAGACCGCCAGCACGGTGGCGGCCGGCCGGCGCGCGAGCCGGACGGTCGCCTCAGTGACGATCGCCAGCGTCCCCTCGGAGCCGCAGACGAGCTTGGCGAGGTTCACCGGACCGCCCTCAGGAAACGCGTCGAGGTTGTAACCGCCGACCCGCCGCTGCACGTGGGGGAACCGATTCGCCACTTCGTCCCGCGCGGCCGCGACGATCCGGGCGACCTCGCGGTAGAGACGGCCTTCCGCCCCGTCGCCCCGCGCGCGCCGGGTGGCCTCGTCCGGCGGGATGGCCTCGAACGTCAGCGCCGTCCCGTCCGCGAGCCACGCCCGGGTCGCCAGCAGTGTATCCACGGTCTTGCCGTAGACGATCGACCGCGACCCCGACGAGTTGTTGCCGATCATCCCGCCGATCGTCGCGCGGGAACTCGTCGAGGTCTCCGGTCCGTAGAAGAGGCCGGTCGGCGCGAGGGTGCGCAGCAATTCGTGGCGGACGACGCCCGGCTGAACGCGGGCCCAGCCCTCCTCCGCGTTCACCTCGACGACGCCGTTCATGTACTTGGAGAAATCGAGGACGATCGCGCGTCCGACGGTCTGCCCGGCGAGGCTCGTGCCGCCGCCCCGCGGCAGCAGCGGCGCGTGCGCGGTGCGCGCGATCTCGATCACGGCCTGCACGTCGTCCGTGTCGCGGGGCAGGACGACGCCGAGCGGCTCGATCTCGTAGATGCTGGCGTCCGTGCTGTAAATCGCGCGCGAGACCGCGTCGAACCGCACCTCGCCGCGGACGCGCCGGCGCAGCTCGCGCACGAGATCTCGCAACTCGGGGTGCGAGGCGGCCTGGGCCGTCGCGCGGGCGGCCTGCGCGGTTGCGCTCAAAACTATGAGACGCGAGCGACGCCGAGCGGTTCGCGGGGCGGCGCCCACGTGAGCCGCTCGGGGAGCGGCGAGTGGTCGGCCGTCAGGAGCGTGAGAATGCCGTCGCGATCGGCGACCCCCGCGCCGAGACAGGGCCCGCAGTCGGCGACGGACCCCGGCGGCCTGTCGTGCGACGCGAGGCGTGCGGCCGCGGTCTCGAGGCCGTCCCGCGTGGGGAGCGCGACGGAGAAATACCACAGCCCGGGCCCCGCAGTCGCCGCCGGCGGAATGCCCTGCCCGGCCCACACGTTGGTGCCGAGATGATGATGGTACCCGCCCGCCGAGAGAAACAGCGCGCCGGAGTAGCGCCGGAGCACGACGTCGAAGCCGAGAGCACCGTGGTAGAACGCCTCAGCCCGGCCGAGGTCGGAGACGCGCAGGTGCACGTGGCCGAGCCGTGTGCCCGCGGCCGCCGGTGCCGACCGGTCTCCGCCGGCCGCGAGCAAATCTCGGAGGTCGAGCTGACGGGTGTCCATCTGGACTTCGTCCCCGTGCCAGCCCCACTGCTCCCGCGGCCGATCGGCGTACAGCTCGACGCCGTTGCCCTCGGGATCGTGGAGGTACAGCGCTTCGCTTACGAGGTGGTCGGACGCCCCGTCCAGTACCACCTCGCGCTCCAGCAGCCGCCGGAGCAGCCGCCCGAGCTCGGCACGGCCGGGCAGCAGGAACGCCGCGTGGTACAGGCCGCAACGCCGGCGCGGCGCCTGCGGCGGATCGGCGGTTCCGGTGAGGCCGAGCGCGAACGGGTAGCCGCCGTCCGCCGACAGCATGACCGTCTGTCCACCGCGCCACGCTTCGCGGAACCCCAGCGCGTCCCGGTAAAAGTCGAGTGCGCGGTCCAGATCGGCGACACGAAGGTGCACGTGCCCGACGGTGGCGCGCGGATCGAGAGGGGTCTCGGCCATCGTCGAGGCGTTCGCCCCGGCACCCGCACCATCCTCCGGCTGGCGGCGGCGCCGCCAACGACAGAGGACGCACCGTGATCCGACTCCTCTGCCCTCACTGCGGCGTACAGTTTTTGCGGCTCGAGGCGCCCGACGAAGACGAGGCGATCGAGTGTCCTCACTGCGGCCGGCTGTTCGTTCCGGAGGACGAGGAGTACGTCGACCCGGAAGATCTCTGAACTCGCCCGCGCGGCGTGCTAAAATCGCAGTGCGGGGGGATGGGCCCGGCGCGCGAGTCTAGTCCACGCGCGACGCCGAGGTCGGCCGAGAGGAGTGGTCATCAATGACGGCTCACCCCGCAGGCCCCGACCAGACACCCCAACAAGCCGGTCTGGCAGATCGACGGTGCGTCCCCTGTCAGGGCGGCACGCCGCCGCTCACCCGCGAACAGTTCGCGCCTCTGCTCGCGCAGCTCGACGGCTGGCAGATCGAGCAGGATCGGATGCTGGTCAAGATCATTCGCTTCAAGAACTTCGTCGAGGCCGTCACGTTCGTCAACGTGATCACGCCGATCGCGGAGGCGGAAAATCACCACCCCGACCTTCGCGTCGCGTGGGGCCAGGTCCGCGTGGAGTTGTGGACCCACAAGATCAACGGGTTGTCCGAAGCCGATTTCGTCATGGCCGCAAAGATCGATCGGGCGCACACACGACCGGTCGCCGCGGCCGGCGGCGGCTAGTCCGAGGCGCGGGGCGGGCGTTCGCTCAGTCGAGCGGCGGGCGCCGGTCGGCCCACGGCTGAATCGCTTCGAAGCCGGCGGCCGCGCGCAGCACGACCGCGTCGGCGTGCCAGCGGCCGACGATCTGCAGTCCCACGGGCAGGCCTTCTCGCGTCCAACCGCAGGGAACGGAAGCCGCCGGATGCCCCGTGAGGTTGAACGGGAAGGTAAGCGTCAGCCGTTCGAGCAGCGTCGGCGCGGCCTGCCCGTCGATCACCGCTGCGCTGTCGGGCTCGACCGGCCACGCAGCGATGGGCATCGTCGGCGTGAGAAGCAGATCGAACATCTCGAAGAACCGCGACACCGCCTGGTAGAACGGTGCCCGCGCGAGGAGCGCCTTCCCGTAGTCCAGCGCGCTCACGCGTCCGGCGTCGACGATCATGCGCATCAGGGACGGATCGATCCAGTCCGGATGCTCCCGCGCGCGCTCCTGGTGGCGCGCCGCGACACCGACGTGCCAGATGAACCGGTGCGGCTCGCGCATATCCGGCCAGCCCAGCGCCGGCGCCTCAACCTCGCAGCCTAGCTCCGCGAAGCGCCGGGCGGCCGCGTCCGTGATCGCCCGCACCTCAGGGTCGACCGGCAGATAGCCGAGATCTGGACTCCACGCGACCCGCAGGCCGCGCAGGTCCCCGTCGCAGGCGGTGACGTAATCCTCGGGTGCCGCGTCGATCGACATCGGATCGCGCGGGTCGGGGCCCGCGAGCGCCGAGAGCATGAGGGCGGCGTCACGCACGGTACGCGTGATCGGCCCATTGTGCGACCGCGCCGACCAGTAGTCGGGACTTGGATGATACGGCACTCGGCCGAACGACGGCTTGAGCCCCACCACCCCGCACAGCGACGAGGGGCAGCGAATAGAACCCGCGCCGTCCGACCCGTGCGCGAGGAGTCCCATTCCGGCGGCCACCGCCGCGGCCGCGCCACCCGAGGAACCGCCGGACGTCCGGTCTTGCCGCCACGGATTCCGGCAGGGCGGGCCGATGAGATTGTCGCTCATGTCCTTGTGACCGAAGTGCGGGGTGTTGGTCTTGCCGAGCAGCACGCCGCCCGTCGCCCGCAGCCGCCCCGCCGCAGCGCCGTCTTCGGACGGGATGTGACGTTCGAACCACTTGGAACCGTAGGTGGTCCGCACGCCCGCGGTGTCCTCGAGGTCCTTGATCGAGTACGGAAGACCGTCGAGCGGTCCCCTCCGCTCCCCGCGGCGCGCACGGGCCTCGGCCTCGCGGGCCTGAGCGCGCGCGAGAACAGCCGTGACAGTGATGTAAGCCCTGAGTGACGGGTTCAGCCGCTGGATTCTCGCCAGCACCGCTTCCGTGATTTCAACCGGCGAGATGTCCCCGGCCCGAATCAGCCGGTCCAGCTCGAGCGCGGGCGTGAAACACAGGTCTCCGGCCATGGCTATCGTCTTCTACGCGGCCGGCAAAGCCTCCCACGGCGACAACGTCAACGCGGCCCGCGTGTGCCTCGCCCCCACCTCCGTCGGCGGTGAAAACGTGCGTTGCCCGCCCTTCTCGAAACTGCCAACGACCTGCCGCAATCTTGTCATCGAGTAGATTCGCGCTTCGATCCACATTACTCCAATTTGTCGCGAGCCCGGGTTTCAGCACCTACAAGAAAAACAGGGGCCTATCCTCTCGCGGGTGACAGGGGGTCACCCTAAGATCAGTGACACTTAGCACTTAAAGACGGCAAGGGGGGTAAGGCCGTGCAGCAAATACTCGACGCTCCAGCAATGACGGCAAACGAAGTGGCCGCACCCACGGCGGTTCTCCCGCTGCCGGTGCCGCGCTCCGGCGGTGTCGATCTCGGAAAGCCGGCCCAGCGGCGGATGGGTCCGATCGGCAATGTCCTCCTCGCCCGCCGCTTCATCACGCAAGAGCAGCTAGACCAGGCGCTCGCGATCAGCCGTGAGGGTCGCGGACCGCTCGGCCAGATCCTCGTCGGGATGGGCGCCCTCAGCGAACGCGAACTGGCCCGGGCCGTCGCGGAACAATGGGGTCTGACGTATACCGACCTGTCGGACGACTCGATCGATCCCGAAGCAATGCACGTTCTTCCGGCCTACTTGATCCAGCGCCACCGCGTGATCGCGGTCAACCGCAAACACGGCCACCTCGTCGTCGCGATGACCGACCCCTCCAACGTGGTGGCGATCGACGACATTCGTCTGCTGACGGGCCTCGATGTGGAGATCGTCATCGCCGCCGGGAGCGACATCGCCCGCGCCCAGAGCCGGGTCGTCGGGGCCAGCGCAGAGGCGGAGGCCCTCATCAAAGCGACGCCGGCTGCCGAAACGGAGTTCTTGGCTGAGTCGACGAGTGAGGAACTGACGGTCGAACGGCTCCGCTCGATGGTGGAAGAAGCGCCGATTGTCCGCATCGTCAATCAAGTGCTCCACCAGGCTATCGGCGAGGACGCCAGCGACATCCACTTTGAGCCACGCGACCACGACGTGCTGGTGCGGCTCCGGATCGACGGCCTGCTCCACGACATGATGACCGCTCCGAAGCAGATTCAGGCTGCGCTGATGTCTCGCATCAAGATCCTCGCGAGCCTCGACATCGCGGAGCGCCGACTGCCGCAGGATGGCCACATTCACCTTCGCTACGACGGCAAGAAGTATGACCTCCGCGTCAGCACGATGCCGACCGTACTCGGCGAGAAGATCGTGATCCGGGTGCTCACCCAGTCCTCGACCCGCGTCTCACTGAACGAGATCGGCTTTCCCGGCGATCTCCTGACCCACTGGGAGGCTCTCATCGCCCGTCCCTACGGCATGATTATCGCCACCGGGCCGACGGGCAGCGGGAAGACGACGACGCTGTACGGCACGCTCGACAGAATCAACACGCGCGAGCGCAACGTCGTCAGCATCGAGGATCCGGTGGAGTATCGGATGGCGCGAGTCAACCAGGTCCAGGTCAATCCGAAGGCGGGGCTCACATTTGCCAGCGGACTCCGCTCCATGCTCCGGCAGGACCCCGACGTCATCCTCGTCGGTGAAATCCGGGACCGCGAGACCGCGCAGATGGCGGTGCAGGCGTCGATGACGGGGCACCTCGTCCTGTCGACCCTGCATACGAACGACGCCGCCGGCGCCGTGACGCGGCTCGCCGATATGGGTGTCGAGCCCTTCCTCGTGACGGGATCGCTGATCGGCGTGCTCGCGCAGCGCCTGGTGCGGATTATCTGCACTCGCTGCAAAGAAACGTATACGCCGCCCGCGGACAGCCTGCGCCAACTCGGCGTGGAAGAGGCCCGGCACGGTGAAATTCGGCTCTACCGGGGCCGCGGATGTGACTTCTGCCGAGGCACGGGGTACCGCGGACGCACCGGAGTGTTCGAGCTTATCATCATGGACGGCCGGCTCCGGGAGCTCGTGCTCCAGGGCGCGTCAGTCGATCACCTCCGCGCCGCGGCGCAGCAGAACGGCATGCGGACTCTGCGCCAGGACGGCATCGAGCGGGTTCTCGAGGGGGTCACCACCGTCGAGGAACTGTTGCGCGTCATTCTTGTGTCTGAGGAAGGAGCATAATCATGGCGGCGATCTGGGACTTCGTCAGCGAAACGAAACAGCGCACGGACTTCGCGGTGGCGAAAGACATCCTCGCCTGCGCCGCCCCGGCCGGGACTGAGGCGGCATCGATTGGCCGGGCGCTCGTCGTGATCACCGACGCGCGAAGCGCCGCGGTATTCCTCCGCGACCCACGCGGCGTCGTCGCCTGTCCGTGGTCGCACAACCTGTCCGACGCCTACGTGCGGCAGCTCGTCACGCCGCAGGGCGTCAACCCGTGGTCGCATCTCATGCGGACGCCGGAAATTGCCTGCATGGATATGGTGAACCGCGCGCGGACGCACGATCCCAAAGCGTGGTTCCTGTGCGACGTGTCGCAGTTGCCGCGCACCAACACCGTTCGGCGGCGGATCGAACGGGAGCGCCTTCGGTCGGTCTGCGCGTGGCCGCTCGTCGCCGGCGGCCAAGTCATCGGCGCGATTGCCTACTATTACGATGCGCCTCACGTCCACGCGGCGTCCGAAGAAGAGATCATGCGCGCGTTCGTGATCCAGGCCGCGGCGATCCTTCCGGAAGGAGTCGCGGCCCGCAGGCGGCGCGAAGGAAGGCGCGGCGCCGGTTTCGGTGGCGCGGAACTCACCCAGGCCGACGCCGTCGAGACCGCGACCGCTCACGGCGACGACCTCTCGGCCGTGCGGCGCGAACTCGTGGCCGAAGAGATGCGGCTCGCCGCGGAGCGCATCTCCCTCGAGATGGAACAGCGCCGGCTCGCCGACGCGCGGGCGGACGTCGATGCGGAAAACGAGCGCCTGGCGGCGATGCGGCGACGGCTGGATGCCGATACCGCGCAGATCGCGGCCGAGCGTGAGGAGATGGACGTCGACCGCGGCCGGCGGACGGAAACGCAGATCCTGCTCGATCCCGAGCCGGCTCCCCTGCGCCGGGCATAGACCGCGCATATCAACCCGAGGTGTACGGCCATGCAGACTATCGCTTCGAGTGCGGGGACGAAACAATCCGAATGGACACCGCAGCCGGGCGCGACCCTCACCGGGATCGCGCTTCCGGCGCTCGGCCTCGCGGTTGCGTACTACGCCGTGGGCCGCTTGTGCCTGCTGTCGGCAGACTCACCGGCGTACGCAGTGGCGGTGTGGCCACCCGCCGGAATCGCGCTCGCGGGAGTGTTGCTCTTCGGCTCCCGTGTATGGCCCGGCATCCTCGTCGCCGCGCTTATCACCGTCCTCCGGATCAATCCCGGTGATGCCGGCACCGTTGACCTCCTTCGCTCCGCCGGTATCGCGACGACCATCGGAGTCGGCGCCGTCCTCCAGGCATCGGTCGGCGCCTTCCTCATCCGGCGATTCGTCGGCTTTCCAAAGGCACTGGACGAGGCCGGCGACGTGGCAAAATTCCTTTTCCTCGGCGGCCCTGTCGCGTGCGCGATCGGCTCAACCTGGAAAGTGGCCGCGTTGACGGCCGCGGAGGTCGTCCCCCACTCCATGGTTCTGCATACCTGGTCGACCCATTGGGTGGCGGCGTCGATCGGGATCATGTTGGTGGCGCCGCTGGTTCTCGTATGGATGGGAGAACCGAGCGCGGCGTGGCGCGCCCGGCGGGCTTCGGTCGGCCTACCCTTACTCGCCGCCCTGGCCCTCGCCGTCGTGGTGTTTCCGAAGGCAACAGCTTGGGACCAGACGACGGGCGGAGCTCTCGAACCCCGGTCGAGCGCCGTCGCTCATGAAACGGGTCACCCCTTCGCCGGCGTACCGGCCGTACAGATCGAGTCTCCACGTTCGCGACACTCCTGGAGGGAGTGGGCGGTGCTGGCGACGGCGCTCGCGTTTACGGGGCTGCTGACCTCGCTTCTGCTGATCGTGACGGGTCGGACGCTCAAGAGCGAGGCACTGGCGCTCGAAAACTCCGTCCTCTACCGGCGCTATCGGAGTCTGTTCGATGAAGTGCCGATCGGGCTCTACCGCGCCGCGGTCGACGGGCGGATCCTTGACGTCAATCCCGCGTTTCTGCGTATGCTCGACTACCCCAGCCTTGACGCCCTCGACGCGGTAAACGCCGCGAGCGTGTACCTCGACGCTCAGCTCTGGGAGCGGTGGCGTGCGGAAGCCGAGCGCAACGCCCCGGCCAGGGACGTTGAAAGTCAGCTGAAGCGCTCTGATGGCTCGCTCATGTGGGTGCAGGCGAGCATCAGCGCGACGCGAGATTCCGGCGGCCGAATCGTCCACTACGAGGGGGCGATCGTCGACATCAGTGCGCGCAAACAGGCCCAGGCCCACGTCGAGGCGCTCAACGACATCGTGGCCGCCTCGGCCGCCGCCGCCGATTTGCGGACGTTCTTGGGCACCTTGCTCGACCGGACGCTGGCGGCCCTCGAAGGTGACGCCGGCGGGGCCTGGCTCGGGGCGGGGAATTTTGTGCATCGCCATATGCCGCAGGGGCTCACCATGGAAAGCGTGACGGCCGCCGCGCAGACCGCCGGCCTGCAGCCGACACAAGTGGAAGCCGTGGAGAATTGGGAGTCGGCGACGGGCCCACTCGCGGAGGCCCTCGGACCGATCGTCCGTCCAGCCGGCGTCCGCGGGTCGATCGTCGGGCCCCTGCTGGTCGACGGACGGCGAATCGGCGGTCTCCTCATCATGACCGCGCGCCCGCGGCGCTGGAGCGCATCCGAACTCAGGCTCGTCGAGGCGGTCGGATGTCAGGTCGGTACGGTCGCGGAGCGGTTGCAGCTGCTCGACGACGTTCGTGCCCACGCCCGCGACATGGAAGTCCTGCACAGCTTCGGTGCCGAGCTGCGGCGGAGCGCGTCCCTCGGCGAGATCTACGCGCTTGTCACGCAGCGGACGATGACGCTCCTACACGCCGACTACGCCGAGCTCGTGCTCGTGGCGCCCGACGGCCGCACATTCCAACGCACGTGCGTCCGCGCCGGGTCCGGAGTGTCCACCGGCACGGCGTCATCCCTCGTGGATGACAGCGTGGTGGCCGCCGCCATCGACCGGGCCGGCGCGCTTACACTAACCGACCTGAGCACCGGCGCCGCGCCGGAAGCCGGCCGCGGCCGGGCCGGCACGCCGATGGGGCCCTGCCTTGCGGTTCCCCTACGAGAGGGGGAGCGCGTGATCGGCGCGCTGGCCGTCGCGCGGCGCCGGATCGGCGGGCTGGGGCCGTTTGCCGCCCGGGATACGAGCCTTGCCACCGCGCTGGCCGAGCTTGCCAGCCACGCGATCGACCGGACCCAGCTCGCGCAACAGATCGCGCACGAACTCGCCAACGTCCGCGGCCTGTATGAGAGCGCGCAGCGCATGGCGGAAACGCTGGATCCCAAGGGTTTGGCCGATGACGCCGTGCGCCGCTGCGTGGAGACATTCGGTGCCACGGCCGCGGTGATCGCGAAGCTGGATGATGCGGGCCGGCCGCTGTGTCTGGCCCAGCACGCAGGCCAGGTTGCGCTCGAACCGGCGGTCACGGAATGGGCCGGCGCCACCACCGGTGAGACGTTCCGCGGGCTTCTGAGGGCCGGCAAGTCTATTGTGCTGGAGAGTCTGGAGGCACGCTCCGGTCTCCCGGTACCCGCGCCGCTTCCGAAGGAGCTGGGTGTGCGGGCAGCGGGGATCTTTCCCCTCACCCGCCGCACGAGTCCCGCCGGCGCACTGATCCTGTATACGAATCGGGCCGCCTTCTTCTCCGCAGAACGCGTAGAGTTTCTGCAGGCATACGCGCAGCAGCTGGCCGGAGCGCTGGAGAATGCGAGCCTGCATGAGGACTCGACGCGCCGGCTGGCTCAGCTCCAGGCGTTCCACGAGATCGATCAGGTCATCGCGGGCAGCTCGGACCTGCACGCCACTCTTAACATCGTCCTGGCCAAAACCGTGACGCAGCTCCATGCCGACGCGGCGGCCGTCCTGCTCCTGAATCCGCACCGGCAGGTGTTGGAATATGCCGCCGGTCAGGGATTCGTGACCACCGCCCCGCGGCACGTACGCCTGCGGCTCGGCGAAGGGCTGGTCGGACGGGCTGCCCTCGAGCGGCGGTGTGTGGGCCTCTCCAGCCTGGAGACTGAACCGGACGCCCTGCGGCTCATCGATCCTGCGAATCAACCCGTGGAAGGGTTCAAAGCGGCCTACGCCGTTCCGCTGATCGCGAAGGGGCAGCTGCTGGGCGTGCTGGCCGCGCTCTATCGCCGGCCGATGACGCCCGACGAGGAAGGATTCGAATTCCTCGACACGCTGGCCCGTCAGACGGCCATTGCCATCAGCGACGCACAGCATGTCCGCGCGCTGCAGCGGTCCCGCGACGAGCTGATGCTGGCCTACGATACCACGCTCGAAGGCTGGGCGCGTGCGCTCGAACTGCGGGACAAGGAGACGGAAGGCCACACGCAGCGCGTCAGCGAGATGACCGTGTTGCTCGCGATGCGGCTGGGGGTCTCGGAGCTTGACCTCGTGCAGGTCCGGCGCGGCGCGCTCCTGCACGATATCGGCAAGATCGCCATCTCGGATACAATCTTGTTGAAGCCCGGGCCGCTCACCGAGGACGAGCGGCGAACGATGGAACTCCATCCGGCCTACGCGCATCAGCTGCTGTCCCCGATCGCCTACCTCCGCCCGGTGCTCGACATTCCCTATTGCCACCACGAGAAGTGGGACGGCACGGGTTACCCTCAACGTCTGAGCGGTGATCGAATCCCGCTGAGCGCGCGGATTTTCGCGGTAGTCGACGTGTGGGATGCGCTGACGCAGGATCGACCCTACCGTCGCGCATGGTCGATCGATCGCGCGCGCGAGTACATCTTGACGCAGCGGGGACGCCAATTTGATCCAGACGTGACCGATGCGTTTCTTGAGATGGCGGCGGACGGACGCGAGCGTGAGGCAGGCGAGAGGTACACAGATGTGCCCGGCTATCCGACCGCACGGCACGACCGGGTCGAGAGCCCGACGCCATCGTTGAGGTTGGAGCCGTTTTCGCTCTTCGCGTGGGCGGCAGCCACCGGCGAACCCAGCCGGGATGACCGGCGGAGGGGGGACCAATGAAACGCCAACCACTGGCCGATAAGGCGGCCAAGTTCCTCGCCAGTCTGACGGGTGACCTCACCACCCTTCTCAGTCTCCGCGAGCTGGCAGAGGGCGCCCTCGAGGCGCTTGCAAAGGAGGCCGGGTTTACCTGCTGCGTGATCGGGGTGCTCGGCGATCATAATCCGGACACGCTAACGGTCGTCGGCGCCTCTGGACCCGCGCGGAGCGTCCGCGGCGCGGAACTCCGCCGCGGAAACGGCCTGCCCTGGTCGGTGTTGGAAGACGGCCTCAGCATCTACATCCCGGACATCGACAGTGAACCGTCGGCGCTCCGGTTCGACGATCTGTACCACTCCGGGCTGTATGCCCCGCTGGTCACGAGGGAACGCCCCATCGGTGTCCTCATGGCATACCGTCGTCGGGTCAACGCCTTCTCTACGGTGGAACTGGACCTGTTCGCGACGGTGGCGAAGCATCTGGCCAGTGCCTGCGAGGTCGCCCGGGTGTGCGAGCGGCATCGTACCCTTGCGGCAACCGACCCGCTCACGAGTCTCATGAACCGCCGGGCTCTCTCCATCGAATTCCAGAACGAGATGAATCGCAGCCGCCGCACGGGCCAGCCCATGACGGTGGCAATGCTGGACCTCGACAAGTTCAAGGTCATCAACGACAGTCAGGGGCACCTTGCCGGCGATCTGGCCCTCACGCGCGTTGCGGAAACGCTCAGACAGCGCCTCCGCAGCTGCGACCGTGTCGCTCGCTGGGGAGGCGACGAGTTCGTCCTCCTCCTTCCCGGCGTCACGGCCGCGCGCGCAGGTGAAATACTGCAGCGGGTGCGCCGCATCGAGATGCCATGGGACGGCGAACCCGAAAGCGCGGCGCTGACGGTTTCGTGGGGACTCGCGTCCTGGCCGGCGGACGCCGAATCGCTGGACGGGCTCGTACAGACCGCCGACACTCGCCTCTCCACGATGAAGAAACTTGAGAGGATTGGCCGCACGCCGGTCGGGGTGGCGTAGCCGGCCATACCCGAGACCGACCACCGCGGCGCGATACTACTTTCGCCACATTGCGAAACAATCCACCATCGATATCATGGCGTTGAGGATCAGGGTGATCGTGAACCGTCGACGGCTCCAAAGGCCTAGTCGTTGGCCGGGGGGTATGCCCATTGAGAACGGTGGCAGCGATGCTTGCCGGCTTTGTCCTTGGCCTGTTGATCGCATCGGTCCCACCGCAGTCGGCGTGGGCCCACGCCTCCTTGGTGAAGTCGTCCCCGGCAAACGGCACGTCACTCACGCAGCCGCCGAGCATGATCCGAGCCACGTTCAGCGAGGAGCTGGACAAGGCCAGCGTGATGCGACTGTACAATGAAAGCGGGAAGATGCTCGCTTCAGGCGGCCTCGACGCAGCCGTATCAAATCATCGCGTGCTCAGAATTGTACCGCCCCGCCTTGCGCCGGGTAGCTATGTGGCGCAGTGGGTCGCCATCTCCGCGGATGACGGAAACGTCCACAAAGGTTCGTTTCGATTTTCGGTGGTTGGCGCCAGGGCGTTGGCGAGCGGCGCTGCCGCCGGTCCGCCGCTTCTGCATCTCGTTACGCCGGCAAATGGCGCACGGCTCGAGAATCCGGTCGCAGTCGTCATTGAGACCCGCGGCGACATCTCACAGTTGACGGTAAGCACAGGCATGAGCTCGATGAGCGGGATGGGGCATGCCGCGGCTCCCGCGGTACATTTGCACGTCGCCGTCGACGGGACAGTCTTCATGCCGGCCGCCGACCAGATGAAACCACTTGGGCAATCACGGTACGAATATCGGGTTCCGCGCACCTTAGCGGCCGGCACACATACGATCACTGTTTTCTGGGCGGACAACAAGACGCATCAGGCGGCGGGGCCGGTCCAAACGGCGACGTTTACGATCCGGTAGCCCCTTTCAGCACGTCATCAATTCTTATCCGAACCTCGTCGCCCCTACGCAGCCGAGGTGTTTTCCAAAGGACGTGCTCTGCCGTTGAAGGTACCAAGCCCCCTACCTCAAGCGCAAGGTCTTTCCGGCTGCGGACACGGGCCCCGCGCCGCGTAGATCTCAGGCGCCGGCGGACGGAACTCACGACAGTGGTGAGAACCTCGCGGTCACCCACCCCCGCCGTACAGAGTTTCCTGCCATTCAAGGAAATCTCAACTGCCCGCATCGTCACACACGCGTACCAGTAATTTGCCAAAGTTGCGCCCCTGCAGGAGCCCGATGAACGCCTCCGGCGCGCGCTCCAACCCTTCGACCACATCCTCCCGATACTTCATTCGGCCGTCCCGGACCCACGCCGACACATCGCGGTAAAACGCCTCCCAGCGGTCGCCGTGGTCGGAGACGATGAACCCGCGGACGCTAAGGCGTTTGGTGAGGACGGACGAGAGGTTCGGCCCGGGGTGCGGCTGCGCGTCGTTGTACTGGGCGATGAGCCCACAGACCGGCACGCGAGCGAAGTCGTTGAGGAGTGGCCAGACTGCCTCTTGGACAGCGCCACCCACGTTCTCGAAGTACACATCGATGCCGTTAGGGCACGCCTGGGCGAGTGCTTCGCCCAGGCCTGGCGCGCGATGATCCACGCACGCGTCAAACCCCAAGTCCTCGACCACATATCGGCACTTCTGCGCCCCGCCCGCGATGCCGAGGACCCGGCACCCCTTGATCCGGGCGATCTGCCCTGCCACCGACCCCACCGCGCCCGACGCCGCCGACACTACCACGGTCTCGCCCTCGCGCGGCCGCCCGATGTCCAGAAGACCCACGTAGGCGGTCATCCCCGGCATCCCCAGTACCCCCAGCGCAGTCGACACCGGCGCCGTGGATGAGTCGAGTTTCCGCAGGCTGGCCGCTGGCAGCGCCGCGTAGTCCTGCCAGCCGCCGGGCCCGAGTACGATATCTCCCGGGGTGAACCGGGAATCGCGGGACTCGATGACGCGCGATACGGTCCGGCCCACCATGACGCCGCCGAGCGGCACCGACGGCGCGTACGACTTCCGATCGCTCATGCGCCCCCGCATGTACGGGTCCAGCGAGAGCCACACTGCGCGCGTGAGCACCTCACCGTCGCCGGGCCCGGGGACCGGGCCCTCGACCATCGCGAAATCCCCGGCGGTAGGCATCTCCACGGGACGACGCTCCATCACGATCTGCCGGTTCTTGGCGCCGATTGGAATCATCGGGTCTCCCTCAGGACACCGTATCCGGCGGTCAGCGACGCCAATAGAGTCGCATCGCAGGTTGTCTCGCACTTCCCGTCCCGGTTCGCGTTCCCGGCGAGGGCGGCCTTAGGCGGGCCTCCGTTAACCAGGATCGGAGTCTGCCGAGCGCCGATGCGTGAGGCGGGAAGTTATCCTCCATTAATCTGCTCATGAACTACCCGTAATCTACCCGCAAACTACCCCGGCAGGTAGTGCTCAGCCTCTCGCATCTATCCTACTATCGCGCCATCACAACTCTTAGACGGCGGAGATCAAAGCTCCTGATCCGGCGTCCAACTTGAAGATCGTGCTCGTCGCGTCTGAGGCTATGTTTGGCCTTCCTCCCAAAGTACGCATCGACATGATGGGGAGGGTTGTTGAATATGGAGTACGTCCAGAAATTTCTTGACGTAGTTTCGCAGGCCGGCCCGATCCAGAAACTAGGGGACACGTTGTGGCGCGCCGCCGACGCGGTGACGACACTGTTGCAGCGAATCGTCGGTGACAATCTATTACCGTCGCTTGCGACAATGGACCCCGCCACGCTTCTCGTCCTGGGCGTCGTTTCGTTCCTCGTGCTGTTCGTGATCGGGTACTACGCGCTCCTGACTGCGTGAAGGCCGGCGCCCGGGCGACGCGCCTCCGGGCGTGGTGAGGTGACGTGCGCCTTACGCTCCGCGTCGCTGCGGAATTTCGTGGCAGCCGCCGCCGCTACCGATCTCGGGGGCACACCGCACCTCCGCTCAGGCAGGGCGTTTGACCGCGTGCCCACCAAATTGCTGCCGCAGGGCCGCGAGCAGCCGGTCGCCAAACGGCTCGGGTTCGCGCGAACGGAACCGGCGCTCCAGGGCGGCGGTGATGACGGGGATCGAACACGCCTGCTCGATCGCATCGACCACGGTCCACCGCCCTTCCCCGCTGTCCGCGACGTACGGCGCGATCCCGTGAAGATCGGGGTCGCCCGCGAGCGCCCGCGCGGTCAGGTCCAGCAGCCAGGACCGGACCACGCTGCCGTACCGCCAGATCTCCGCGATCTGGTGGAGGTCCAGCCGGAACTCGGTCTTGCGCTGCATCAATTCGAAGCCCTCGGCATAGGCCTCCATCATGCCGTACTCGACTGCGTTGTGGACCATCTTTACGTAGTGGCCGGCCCCTTGCGGGCCGACGTAGCCCCACCCGCGGTCGGCACCCGGCGCGAGCGTTTGGAGAATCGGCGCCAGACGCTCCACGGTCTCGCGGCGGCCGCCAACCATCATGCTGTAGCCTTCCGCGAGTCCCCAGACCCCGCCGCTTGTCCCGACGTCGAGGTAGTCCACGCCGCGCTCCATCACACGGCGCGCGCGACGGATGGAATCCTTGAAGTAGGAGTTGCCCCCGTCGATGAGCACGTCGCCGGCCGCGAGCCGCGGCAGCAGCGCGTCGACGGTCTCGTCGACGGCGTCACCGGAAGGCACCATGAGCCACACGGCCCGGGGCGGGGCCAGCGACTCGATCACGGCGGCAAGGGTTTGCGCGGGGATCCCGCCTTTGCGCGCGAGGTCCTCAACCGCGCCGGCGCGCGGATCGTATCCTACCACGCGGTGGCCGCCCCGCAGTAGGCGCTCCGCCATGCCGCCGCCCATACGTCCGAGCCCCACCATGCCAAGGTCCATGCTGCCACCTCCCTCTCTCACGGGCACAGTTTTTCCCCGGGTCAGCGAACTGCGCAACCGCCGGCCAGGGGCCGCTTAGGAACAACTATAGGGACTCGTGTCGAAATCCCGTCAGTCGACGGCGCCGGTTTCGGCGGGAACCTGCGCCCCGCCTCTGTCGACCGTCCCGTGAGGAGGCCTTGTCCGGACCATGTTGAAGCGGCTCGCCGTTATCGTCTGGCGAATGCTCCCTGGCTGGGCGGGAACGGCTTTGACGTGGTGCTTCAACGCGCACTTCGTTATCGGCACCGTGGCCGTCATTCAAGATCATGACGGCCGCGTGCTCCTCGCCCGCCACACCTACCGGCGGTCGTCACCGTGGGCGCTGCCCGGCGGCTGGGTGCGACGCGGGGAAGACCCGGGCGACGCGATCGTGCGGGAGATCGCTGAGGAAACCGGCCTGACCATCGAGGTCCTCGGCCCGCTTACCGTGCAGCAGGAAGGCGCGAGGCATTTCACAATCGTGTACGCGGCCCGGGTGACGGGCGGCGCGTTTAGGTCGAGCGCCGAAGTATCCGAGGTGCGGTTTGTCGCGTCCGGAGATTGGCCGGTCGGGCTTCGCCGTGACCACAAGGCGCTGATCGTGCGGTTTGCCGTCCATCGCACAGCCGGTCGGCTGTAGCAGCGGGCGATCGACGTCGAACAACCCGGCGCACGGTTCGAACCTGTACAGATGCCGCGTTCCCGGCGCGCCTGTGATCACCCTCGCAACGCCGGATCTTCCTCCTCGACGGCCGTCCAGCCGGACACGAATGGGCGTACAGCCCCCGTTTCGAGATCATATCGGTGTCGCTGGATCGTGCCGATGTTGGCACCGTACACATGAATCCCGACGCAGGGCACATCCGATCCACAACTCACCCGGTGAATATCTCGGTCGGAGGTACAGCAGACGATCACTTGGCGCTCCGCAACGTCCCTTGCGCCCGTTTCGTGGAACCTCACGCCTCCGCCCATCACCGTCGGCTTGAAACTCACCTCGTGCTCAACGCCCTGATAGATGCCGATCACGCCCCAGGTGCCGTGGTCGTGCACTGGGGTCACTTGACCCACGTTCCATACTCCTGAGCCGATGGAAAAACTGCCGTCGGGCTCCACCCAGACGGGATACAGGACCGGGCGGTCAGCTCCGCACCCCACTCTGGTGTAGCGCCGGTCCAAAATATCGCGCTCCTGTAGTAAGGTACGCAAACGGCTCGCCACCTTGTCCGTCACAACCTGTTCGCCGCCGCCCTCCCGAACGATAGTCCGCACGTCGGCGATGAACTCCTTCATCGGTAGGGTCAGAGTCGTCTCCGCCAAGGTCGCCTCCTCATACGATCAGAACCTCGAACCTGTGCCAAAACGCCCGGCACCGAGTGTAGTTGGGGCGGGGGTTCGGCGGGCCGGCGATGGCAACCTGCGGGCCTCCGCCGTCAGCGGGTTTTGGTAACCACCTCGCCGAGAGCCGAAGCGAACTGGGGAAGCGCAAAATCTATCATTTCATCAGTGGCGGTGAGGGAGAGCCGGAAGTAGCCGGGCATCTCCACCGCTGTGCCGGGCAAAACGAACACATCGCGGCTGGCGAGCATCTCAGTGAACATACGGTCGTCCGGCACGGGCGACTTCGGCAAGAGATAGAACGTAGCGGCGGGCACATGGAGGTGATAGCCTTGTTCTCGCAGCGCCTTCACGACCCGGTCGCGTTTGCGCTCGAGGTGCTTCAGGTCGATAGAAAGTGCATCTATATCCGCCAGCGCGTATTGCATCACGGCATCCGGCAGCAAGTAGCCGTGCCCGAACGCCACCAAGAGCATCGCACGTCGAACCGCTTCACGGTCCGGCATCGTCGGGGGCAAGGCGATGCATCCCAGGCGCTGCCCGGGGGCCAGCGCGGTCTTGCTATAGGTTTGGATGAGAAATGTGTATGGGTAGACGAGACCGGGACTGAAGAACGTCTGGTCATCGAACAGAATCCGGTTGTACGCTTCGTCGCTGAGGAGGTAGATGGGACGGCCGTTGCGCTCTCCGGCGTCTGCCAGCTCGGCCGCCAAGCGAGTTAGGGTGTCCTTTGGATAAATCTTGCCCGTCGGGTTGTGCGGCGTGTTTATGACGACGGCACGTGTACGTGGCGACAACGCTCTCGCTATCGCGTCCACATCGAGGTCGAACGTCGCTTCGTCAATTCGCACTTTCACGGGGGCGGCCCCCGCCGCAATAATCATGGCCTCATAGAAGAACCATGGGGGACTTACAAAAACAACCTCGTCGCCGGGGTCAACAACGGTCCGCAGCGCGACCGCTAGTGCCCCACCAGCCCCGCGCGCCAAGAAAATGTCGTCCGGCTCGAACGTCAGTCCCAACTTGGCTGTCAGCGATGCGGCGGCGGCTTGCTGCGCGCCCCGGTCGATGGTCTTGTAACTGAACCAATCCTTGTCACGCGGGACGCTCCAGCGCCGGAGGGCCTCCACGAAACCCGGCAGCGCCATCTCCTGCGGATTGCCCGCAACGAAATCGGCCATAAACCTGTCCGTCGCAGCCCGCGCTCGCGCGTACGAAGACTGCGTGACGAATTCAATAAATGGGCCCATCGCCCGTTGGAGCGATTCAATCTGCCGGGACACCGACGGCGACGTCATGGTGTTCAACTCCCTTCGCGAGTACGTACGCTGGGCTACGGAAATGAGGCCGGGCCTTTTGTCCACCGTGAAGTCATGATGAAGAGCGAGTCGGGGCCAGCGAATTGCGAATCGAGCGGTCTTTCGTTACCCGGCCGAATCGTCCTGCCGCCTTGAAAACTACTCGTCGCCGGCCGTGCCCCGGAGATGCCGCGCGGGCCGGACCCGCGTGGACAACGGTGTCTCCGAGTGGACGCTCACCGGTCGATCCGCGCGCCGCTGCTGCGCGTCAGCCGGCTACTTCCTGCCCGGTCTCGTCGACAGGAGGCTCGGTGGAAGAACGGCCTTCGGCTCCTGTGATGCCGCCCTGATCTACCACTTCCATGAACCTAACGACTACTTGCGGATCGAAGTGCCGGCCTGCCTGCTCCCGAATGTACGCCCGAGCTCTCTCGACGCCCCACGCCCGCCGGTACGGCCGGTCGGAGCGCAGAGCATCCCAGACGTCCGCGACGGCAAAGACGCGTGCGGCAAGCGGGATCTGGTACCCGGAGAGGCCCTGCGGATACCCGGTCCCGTCCCACTTCTCGTGGTGGCTGTAGGGAATGTCAAGCGCCGGATGGAGATAGCCGATCGCCGACAGCAGGTCGCGCGCATACGCCGGGTGCCGCCGCATGATCTCTCGCTCCCGGTCGGTGAGCGGGCCGGACTTCAGGAGAATCGCGTCGGGGACACCCATCTTGCCGATGTCGTGCAGGAGCGCCCCGCGCCGGACGTGCACCAGGTCGCCCTCCGAAACGCCCATCGCACGGGCCAGCCCGAGGGTCAGGTGCGTCACGCGCTGCGAGTGGCCCTCGGTCTCGCGGTCTCGGAGGTCGAGCGCGCGGGACCAGCCTTCGATCGTCTGGTCGTACGACATGCGCAGGCTGGAGTTGGCCTTGCGCAGATCGTCGAACAGGGTCACATTGTCGATCGCGGTCGCGGCCTGTCCCGCCAGGGCCTCGAAAAACGCGCGCCACTCGGACGTGGGCCGCAGCGCCGACCGGTGGAGGACCGAGAGCACCCCCTTGACCACGCCCTTCGCGACGAGCGGCATCGCGTGATAGGAAACAAATCCCTCGGCCTGCACGTGCTTGCCGAGATGCGTTTCGGCGGAGCCGTTGAGGTATTCCACGCTGATGGGCCGGCCGGTCAGCGCGACTTGGCCGGGGTATCCTTCGCCGAGCCGCAGCCGCACGTGCCGGACGGCGCCGCTGCGGAAGCCGCGCGAGGCGGCACAGGTCAGCATCTGCGCGTCCGGATCGAGCAGCAGCACGTCGACCGCATCGGCATTGAGATGCTGGGTGGCCTTGTCGAGGAGGACGTGCAGGATGACGCGGAGGTCGAGGCTGCCGCGCACGGCACGGTCGATGTCGTTGAGGGCCTCGAGCTCGCGCATCCGCCGTTCGGCGGCGTCGAAGAGCCGGGCGTTCTGAAGCGCCGCCGCGGCCTGGTGCGCGTAGGCCGTGAGGAACTCGAGGCGCTCGGCGGTGAACCAGCCGGTCTGGTCGCTGAAGATGGCCAGGAACCCGAACGGCTTCGACCGGCTGATCAGCGGGAGAAACGCCGCGCTGTGCATCCCGCCGGCGAGGGCCCCGGTTTCCCACGCCGGATGATCGGCGCCCCCGGCGAGGTTTTGCAGGACGATCGGAGAAGCGGCCTCGCGGAGCCGGCCGCACGTCGCGGAGTCGGCCTGCCGGAAGTCGATCCGCCGCCCATCGACGATGCACACACCGTCTGCGTTCCGTGGATGGTGAGCCGCCATGACCGCATCGCCGTCGTCTTCCAGGTAGCCGAGCGAGGCCATACGGAGTCCGAACGATTCGGTGCATGTCCCAACGATTTCGCCGGCCAGCTGATCGTGGTCGAGCGTCCCGGCGAGCCGCTGCGCGCTGCCGTAGAGCGCCGTGAGCGTCGCCACGCGCTGGGCCAGGCTCTCCGCCAGTTCGGCGCGCCGGATCGCGATGCCGCCGATCTCGGCGATGCCTTCCAAGAGCCGCACGTCGGAGGGCGTGAAGGCGTTGCCGGCCGGCTCCCGGAGGCGCACGGCCACGAGGGTGCCGATCGCTTCGGCGTCCGTTCGGACCGGGACGATGACTCGCGGGCCGAACGCCGTGAAGTCCGCGGGGTTCACTCCGGATCCGAGCCGGTCCGTCATCAGATCGTCCGTGACCCGGCTGGTCCCCGACGCGATCACCTCGCCGGAGCACGAGCCCTCGACGTCAAACACCGGCGTGAGGTTCGTGTCGTAGGGCGCCCCGGCCGAATGCGCGTGCATGAACTGGCGGCGGCCGGGGGCCAGGAGATTGAGGGTCACGTGGTCCGCCCCGAGCAGCTTCATGGCCTGCTCCACGATGATCGGGTGCATGTCGTGTGACGTCTTGGCGGCGCGAAGCCGGACGCTGAAGTCGTGGAACCCGTCCCGCTCGGCGCGGCGCCGCTCCTGCTCCTCGACGGCCCGCTTCTGCGCGGTGATGTCTTCCAGAAAGCCCTCGAAATATCGCAGCCGGCCGTGGTCGTCGCGAACTACCCGGGCGCGGTCCCGGATCCAGATTATCCGTCCATCCAAGCGGCGCAGCCGAAACTCGACGGCGGCGACGGTCCCGTCCTCCTGAATGTTGGACCAAAAGCGCTGGCGATCTTCCTGATCGACATACAGGTCGGTGATATTCAGGCGCGACGCGGTCGTAAAATCGGGACAGCCGATGATCTCGAGCCCGGCGGCGTTGAGCTGTAGAAAGTGGCCGTCCCCGTCGCTGCGGAACAGTCCGACGGGAACGCGGTCGACAAGGTTGCGGTAGCTCTGCTCGCTGGCCCGGAGCGCCGACTCGAACCGGATCCGGTCCGAGATGTCGACGACGGTGTTCATGACCGCGTGGCGGCCGTGATACTCGATTTTCCGGCTGTACACTTCCACCTCAACAACCGACCCGTCTTTGCGCAGAGCCCGGAACGTATAGTGAGCGGCGTCGTCCCCCTCCCGGAGCCGCCGGATGTTGCCGGCGACGAGGGCGCCATCGTCGGGGTGTACGATCGGCAGGTCGGGGCGGCCGAGCATCTCTTCGGGAGCGTACCCGACGATGTTCGCGAGTGCGTCGTTCACGTACACGAAGGCGCCCGACGCGACGACGGCCACACCGACGAGCGATTGCTCGACGAGCGCGCGGTACTGCGCCTCCGCGTCGTGGAGGGCGGTGGTGCGGCGCTCCAGCGTGGACGCCATGTCGTCGAAGGTCGCGATCACGGGGCGCAGCTCGCCTCCCAGGGAGACCGAGCCCGCGCGGGCCGAGAGATCGCCCGCGGCCAGACGCTTGGCGGCCTTGCGGAGCGAATCGAGGGGCCGCTGGATGTAGAGGACGGCGCCCGCGAGGGCGAGGAGGACGGCGGCCAACGTCACCAGGCCGACCCCGCGGAGGCTTCTCCAAAACGCGTGCCGGACGTTCGCCCGCATCGGCGCGACGGGGATGCCGATGCTGACGTAGCTATTCGCGTATGCGGGCGCGGTCGACAGGCGTGTGATGCCGTACATTCGGCGCACGCCGTCCCATCCGACGCGCTCCGTTGTCGCGCTGCCGCGCCTCAGCACGCTGTCGATCGCGTCGCTGTACGAGATCTTTTGGCCGGGCCGACGCTGAAGATCCGGGTATCCGACAAGCAGAACACCGTGTGCGTCGAACACGTCAAGCGTCGCGCCGGGCGGCAGCTGCAGCTTGGCGGCCAGATCGGTGTACCAGCTTAGATCAAGGGCGGCAAAGACAACATACTTCACGCCGCCTGCCGAGTCGAAGACCGGCGCCGCGAAGTTCACGGCTGGGATGCCCGTGACGCGGCCAACCTGATACTCGCCAATCGAGAACGACCGCGATGCCACGGCGCGCTGGAAATAGACCCGGTCCGCGACATTGACTGCGCGGGACACCGGCAGGGCGCTACAAACGACGTCGCCGGCGCGGTTGGCCACGCCCAGGTTGGTGTACGGGGCCCGCGCGCGCAGTTCGCTGCGGAGGTACGCGGCGCAGGCCTTCCAATCACCGTCTCGAATCGGCGGGGTCGAGCCCAACGCAAACAACGTATCGCGCGTCTGCTCCACCACATCGTCCTGGAAGAGCTCCGCCGAGCGGACGAGCCGCAGGGTTTCGCTGCTGATTTGCGAGAGCGCCGCGCGCCGGTCCATGAGCGCGGTGTAGAAGGAAAACCCTGAGGTCAGCAGGACCGAGAGCACGACCACGAGCACAAGGCGCACGGAGGCGCGGTGCAACAGTGGGGGACGGCGGGCCGAACGCGCCGCGGGGTGCGTTCGGCCCGAACCGCTATTTTCCGCTCAAGCCGCCTCGTCCGTCCTCGACACCGACTGCCTCCCCCGCAGGCCGAATCGTGAGCGTGCGTGACGGCGGGAACGTGAACAACGACGCTCAGTACAGGTACAGTGCCACTTCTGCAATTGTTTGCCCATACATGGTGGAGCCTATTTGTCGATGCACGTTCGACCCTAAGCGAGGGTCAATAAGCTGCGAAGGTCTATGGAAGTCTAATGGCGGTTCAGGTTGGTCGTATCCACCCGGTACGCTTAGACGCCACCTGAGAGGCTCATCATCCACCTAAGCTGATCGACGACGCGAGCCGCATCAAGCATGGCAACGGGCGGCAACGGCAATCCAGGGGCGCACGGAGTAGTCTGATGATTGATCCCTACTTTTCTGTCCGCAGCACCGGGGACCGGCGGGACTTCCTGACAAGTGCGGAGGTTGCGTGCGGCGGTGACGATCATAGCGGCACGATAGCAGCACTCTGCAGCAGAACCATTCCGAGAAGATATAGATCGTAGATTGTCAGAACAGAACAGATCGCGGTCCACACAATGACCATCGACGTCCAAAGCGCGTCCGGCGAATCCTCAAGGCGATGGCTTGTGGGCCAAGACTTGCTCCCCTGTTCCGCCTGCAAGTTTCTGGCGCTGACCGGTGACTCCGTGCCGGTCGGACCCATATAACGAGCCCCCTGTCGTTGTGACCGGCCCTCGGCGACCCGGCTAACACGCCAGCGACTGCCGGCTGTCCCGTGGTTTTGCGTCCCCAGGTTACCCTGGGTTTGCCCTGTAAACGAGGCGCCCGTGTGTGATTGTCTCGGCACGATTCTAGATTGGATGAAACGATCGCCACATCAAGCGCGTGTCCGATTTTCCGACGGCGCCAGTCTGATTCGCGCGGGAAATACTTCACCAATCTCTGCGGGGAGTTTTCGTCGAAACCCCTGCCATCTGTGTTGCGACTGCTCCTAGCTAGCCTTGGGCTTGTATCGATTCGCGCATGAGACGGGGCTCTGGAGCAGGCCTGCGCATCGTACACGCCAGCCTTTGGTCATTACGTCGATCTTGCAGTATGGGTGTTCGCGCAGTCTCTATTAGACTCCACATCAAGATCTCCAGCCTGTTCGAGCTGGAGAAACATCTCAACGATCTTGGGGTCGAAGGCTCTTCCTGCTTCCCCACGTATGTGTTGCACGGCACGCTCACGGTTCCACGCTGCCCGGTACGGACGATTGCTATTGAGAACATCCCAAGTGTCCGCAACCGCGAAAATCCGAGCAGCAAGGGGAATTTGCTCACCGCGGAGGCCGCGAGGATACCCCGTGCCGTCCCACCTTTCGTGGTGGCAATGCGGAATGTCAATGGCCTGACGCAGATATGGAATGGGCTGTAGCAGTTCATAGGCAGATACCGGATGGCGGCGAACGATCTGCCATTCGCCTTCTGTGAGCGGGCCTTGCTTCAGGAGGATGGCATCGGGGACGCCCAGCTCACCAATGTCGTGCAAGAGCGACCCTCGCCGGATGTGACCGAACTCCGACGGCTCGATGCCGAGCGCGCGGGCCATTCGCAGCGTGAAGTCGGTCACGCGTTGGCTGTGCCCTCCTATGTCTCCGTTGCGCAGATCAAGGGCACGCGACCATCCTTCGAGCGTGACGTCGTAGGCCAAAGTGAGATCGGTGTTAGACCGCGTGAGGTCGCTGAGAAGCGTCGCATTGTCCACGGCAATCGCCGCCTGCCCCGCAAATGTCTCCAACAGATCCAGCCACGCTGCATCGAAGGTCTTCGGCACCCGGAGGAAGCACTCTAGAACCCCTCTGGCCATTCCCTTGGCGATTAAGGGGACGGCGACATACGACATGAACCCCTCACCGGCGATCAACGACGCGCGGACCAACGGGGTTTCAAGCAAATCGGGAACAATTACAGGCCTGTGATCAATCGCCGCCCGCCCCGCGTGTCCTTGACCGAGCCACAGTCGGGTCTGCTCGAGCGCGCCCGTGCGAAAACCGCGGCCTGCGGCATAGTTAAGCGTCTGCGTATGCTGGTTCAACAACAAGACGTCCACCGCGCTGACCTCGAGCTGAGCGATGATTTTGTCGAGAACGATTTCGAGCGTCACCCGCAGGTCCGTGCTTGACGTGATCGCGATATCGATGTCGCGAAGGGCAGCCAGCCGCTCGACCTGACGATGTAATTGCTCCTCGGCCTGCTTCCGCTCGGTAATGTCGCGCATGACCGTGGAGAGGAACTCCACCGTTCCGTCCGGCGCGGTGTGCGCGATGATGATCTGAGACACGGCAACCTCTCGCCCATCGCGGCGCAACAAAGTCATCTCGCCGCGCCACTGCCCGTCACGGATTGCCGCGGGAACCGCTTCGTGCCGAATGAACTCTCTCAGTCGCTCTGGGTAGGCGTCGAGGATCGTCTCGTTCGCGATGCCCTCGACGCCGAGCAACCTCTGGCCCCCACGGTTCAGGTACGTCGGTTTACCGTCGACACTGGCGGTGCCCACGAAGTCGGGAGTCGCCTCAAGGATCGCAATGAGCCGCCGCTGCGTCGCTTCGGCGTCCTTCCGGCGAGTGATGTCATGCTTGATCGCGACAAAATGGGTGATCTCTCCCGCGCGATCGATCACCGGCGCAATCGTCTGCTCTTCAGTGTAGAATGTGCCGTCTTTTCGACGATTGGTCGTCTCGCCGTGCCAGACTTGCCGCGATTGAATTGTCGTCCAGAGTGTCGTGTAGAACGCCGCATCGTGACGCCCGGACTTGAGCAACCTTGGATTGCGGCCGACCACGTCTTCGAGCGCATAACCGGTCAGCCGGGTGAAGGCGGGGTTGACCCATTCGATCGCACCCTTCGAGTCGGTGATGACGATGCCGTCTGCGGCGGCGTTCAGCGCCGCCGCCTGCACGCTAATACGCTCGTCGCGACGCCGCTGGCTCGTAACATCGACAACGATGCCCTCAAGACAGCGCACCTGACCGTCCGGATCATGCTGGGCAAAGACGCTGACGAGCACTGAGAGCATGCTGCCATCGGCGCGGCGAAAGCTGGTTTCAAAGTCACGGATGCATCCCGTGTGCCTGAGAGCCTCGAGCAGCTGCCGCCGGTGCCCTGCGCCGGTGAGTATGTCCTTGACCGGCACCCGCAGCAGTGTCTCGCGATCGCCATACCCGGACAGCTGTATCAAGGCGGGATTGACATCGAGCAGCAAGCCCGAGACGGAACTCCGATACACTCCGATGGGAAGATTCTCAAAAAGAGTCCTATACGCGTCCGGCGGTTCTGGAGTGCGGCTCACCTCAATCGCCGCGTTTTGAGACAGTGGGCGGCCGGCGCGTTGATTTGCGCCGATCGCGTCATCGACCCGTGGGATCTTCTTCACCGGCAAGGCCGTCCTTCTTGTCATGTGGCGACAATATTGACTCAGACATACGGCCATTTTGCAGCATGGCTGGAATGCCCACTTTTCCGCGAATCTAGACTAGGTGGCTCAACTTGGTCGCACTCCAAACCGGGGCCCTCACGCGCCGCCGGTCGGTCCTCGAGTCCAAGCCAGGGCGGCGCACCGGGGTCATCTTGATCCCGGCCGGAAGGCCATGGCGAGTGTTCCGAACATCGATACCCTGACGAGACGAAGCTTTAGTGGACGGCCGGGTTGGCCGGTTCGTGCGCAGCGTTTCACGCCATAGCCATTTCGATTCGATTCCGCCCACCCGCCTTAGCCGTGTACAGGGCCAAATCGGCGAGTCGCAGCAGCGCTTCTACCGTCTCACCGTGCTCCGGAAACATCGATATTCCCAGCGAGACGGTGACCGTTCCCAAACCTCGCCCGAGGTGCGTCACGGTCAGCTTCTCGACGGCGGTCTTGAACTGCTCTGCTCGGCGCAAGATCTCGTCGCGCGAGGCTTCTGGTAGGATCCACACGAACTCTTCGCCGCCGTACCGGCATACGATATCGTTGTGACGTGTTAGGGATCGCAGCAGGCGGCCGAGCTCCCTCAGCAACGTATCGCCGGCCTGGTGCCCGTAGGTGTCGTTAAACCGTTTGAAGTGATCGAGATCGAACATCGCGCACCCGACCGGGTGATGCCCGCGACCAGCGCGAGACAACTCTCGCTCGAAGGCGTCCTCCATAAACCGGCGATTGTATAGTCCGGTCAGAGGGTCCCGGATCGATTGGGTCCGCAAAGTCTCCCACAACCGCAGGTTCGCAAGGGCGAGGCCCAAGTGCTCCCCAATGAGCGAGACGGATATGCCGAGTTCATCGGGAGACGCTGTTTCCCCGGCTGCCGCGCCGTCCAACGGTCGCCGCGAGCCGGAGACAAACAGAACCCCGATCGACTCGCCGCGGGCTTTTAGGGGAACGCACGCATAGCCGCCGTCCGGTATGCGCTCGACGTGCGGGCACACCAACGCTCCCTCCGGACCTCCGACTACGTGCGCCTGCCCTCGCCGCACCGCCCAGCAATCGTCGGGCTTGAAGGTCTGCACCGCAGGTGCCTGCGACCCCCAACCTACGGCGGCCTCGAGCGCCGTCCGGGACGGGTCCAAGAAGTACACCACGCCCGACGCGCCTGGCAGAATCTGCTGTATGCTTCGGGGGATAACGGCGTAGGCGTCCGGGAGCGTGGGGCACAACTGGAGGAGATGCACCATCTCGGACAGGGCGCTCATGTCCGCGGTTTGCCTGCTCAGGGTTGCCACGGTCGTCGCCAAACGATCAGCGGTGTTATGAAGGACCACGTCCGCGCGTCGCTGATCCGTCACGTCGCCGGCCACCACCACCGCATGGGTAATGTGACCAAGCGAGTCCAGGATCGGCAGCGCCAGACTGTTGAGGTTCCTCTTATCGGTCCCGTGCCGGGCCTCGATGTCGTCGAGCGTGACCCGCTCGCCTTTGAGAGCGCGCACATCGGGGAGCGCATCAACAGGGTAAGGTTCCGGCGATCCGGCGCGATATAAATGTGCGCCCATGATCGAGTGCTGCGGAGAGGCCGCCGGGGACGCCCCAAACAACCTCACCGCCAAGTCATTTCGGTAGGGGACGGATCCGTCGGCACTCCGAACGAGCACGGCCACAGGCAGTTCATTGAGAATCTGGCGGAGCCGGCCTTCACTATCGCGTAAGTCTTTCTCTACCTCGTCGTACCGCTCGATTACCCGTCGGGTCTCGCCCCAGCGGCGGTATCCGAAAACGATAAGGCCGAACCCGAGAAGCGCGAAGACGATAAACAACTCGTCGATTTGATAGCGTTCCATGGTTTTCGCGCCGATCCAATCGGTCAGAACTTCATGGAGGTTGAACAGGTCTGCTGCAATGAGCAGCGCGAGGGCCAAGACACCGATGACCGCGGCATCCGACCATGCCGCAGGCCTCCAGGCCCTGCCAGGAGTAGCGGCAGGCTCCGCGCCCGTATCCCGTCCCCACTGGGTGTCCTGTCGAATCGCCGGCGGCTCCTTTGTGACCCTCGGCGTGTCCCGCGCCAAAGCCGTGCCGCAACTGTGCCGTCAAAATTGACCAACATCTGACGTGATCTTTCGGGACTTGGTATGCCCGCTGTCCCCAATTCTTAGTCCGGTTTGATGCCACGGAGGGAAATCGAATATCAAGGTCCTTGATTAAATGCCCGCTGCCCCGGTCGCCGAAAATATCAGCATCCCTAGCTTATCGGGCGTTCGGCGTACTAAAAATCAGGATACAGCCTGATGCAGTGCAAGCGCGCCATGCGGTAGTTTTAGATCTAGGCGAGACGGAGGAGTCGCCCAAGTGCGGTCTCCTCTCGATAACGGCAAACCTGGGGCGACCCAGGGACGCAAAGCCAGGGAACCCACGCGGTTGGCCCGGCTGCCGAAGGAGGAAGGCCCGCGATGCGTCACTCGAACATTCACATCCTCGGCAAGTTGTCCCTATTCGTTGCGATGGCCGCAGCCGCTGCGACTTCGCTGGCTGCCCCCCCTTGGGCAAGTGCCCAAAGCACGCCGGACCTCGGGACCGTCGTGATCGCGACGGGCGTTCGGACGGCCCACACGATGTTTGTGCCCGACGCGGAAACGGCGCTCCTCGCCTTGTTGAACCAAACACGCCGCGCGCACGGCCTGCCGCCGCTCACCGAGAGCAGCCTGCTGCGTGCGGCGGCCAGAAGCCATTCACGCGAGATGACCCTCCTTGGATTCGTTGGGCATGGATCGTGGCTGCTGAGGTCATTCCTGGAGCGGCTTGGCACTGTCGTCCGCGCTGGGACGTTCGTGGGCGAGAACGTGACCTGCGCAACGACCGTCGCACAGGTGGAATCCGCGTTCGAAGCGAGTCCGGGCCACCTGCTGAACATCCTCAATCCCCGCTTCCACTTCGTGGGAGTCGGGATCGCGGCGGCTCCGCTGGGGCTCATGGTCACCGAGGACTTCGCCGAGTAACCGCCGATGCCAGGTTTGATCCGACGACCCTGCGGCCATGTCGGCCAGACACGACGACGCCGAGGATCGCAGACCCGCCGGCGACTCGGGCGACCAGCCGCGGCGCGGACAAGATCTGAGCGAGGCACGTGCTTGCGCCGGCCCACCTTCCATTCGTCCGGGTGCCGCGCGCCGCAGATGGTCGACCTTTTCTGGCGGGCGATGGCGTACGCGGCTCTCTCGGGCGGAGTCTAGGGCACTGGTGCCGCCGGACCTGCCGAACGAACGCCAAGATACGAAGGTGAGCAAATCCGCGCGCCAGAACTAACACCCCTAATGTCGTGCGCGGTGTTCGAACGAAAGACGGTCCAGCGGTGTGAACGCACGACGTCGTCTTAACTGCCTTGGTCATGGAACCAGATGCGTTACTTCGACTGGGGTTAGCGCTAGAATACGCCACGCTCGCTTGGAACGTGGTGGGCGTCGTCGTTCTCGTACTGGCGGCATACGCTGCGCGTTCCGTCGCCCTCGCCGGTTTCGGACTGGACTCTCTTATCGAAATCTTCGCCTCGGTGGTCGTCGTCTGGCACCTTCTGGGCATTCATCGCAACCGCGAGCGCCTCGCGCTCCGGCTCATCGGTGTGGCGTTCATTCTCTTGATCGCTTACATCGCGGCGCAACTAACCTACACCATCGTCTCGCATACGCGCCCTCAGCCCTCGGTTGGCGGCATCGCCTGGACCGCGATGACGTGCATCGCCATGCTGTTGCTCGCGTACGGCAAGAACGTCACGGGGCAACGGTTGAGAAACGAGGTTCTGCAAACGGAGGCGCGCGTCACGCTTATCGACGCGTACCTGGCCTGCGCTGTCCTCGTCGGTCTGGCGTTTAACCTGCTGGTTGGCTGGTGGTGGGCCGACCCGCTCGCGTCCCTCGCCATCGTGTACTATGGCGTGCGAGAGGCGCGACATGCCTTGTCTCGTTAGCCACCAAACAGGTCTCGAAAAGACGATCGCCGTGCCAGCGAGACGCGATCACCATCCAGGACTGCTGCCGCCGCCGCCGAACGTCGCTCCTACTGTATGCGGCCCACCTGGTGGAGGAGAGGCCGCTCATGAAACGCCTGCCGATCGGGACCCAGCTTCCTCCTCACCACCATCGAGGAGGCCACCAGCCCGCTCCAGCAGCACCTGGTTGACGCCCGCCGACGAAATCTTCGACCTGCCGGCGCCCCACGTTGGACGAGCGTCCAGAGCTTGCGGGAACTCGCCGCTCTCCCGTTGCCCGCGGCTCCCGCACAAATCCGCGACCACTCCGGGCATGCTACCGAGCGGTCCAGAAGCGCCGCGGCCGAAATCTTGCCCGGGTGGCACTTGCGCGCCGACTGACTGAGATTGTCTACCAGCTGTGGAAAACCGAAACGACTTTCGACGCCTTACTGACGCGAAACCGTGCAGGGGTGAGCCTGCTTCGGTAACATGGTCTGCTCAAGGACCGCCAAAGTGATTGGGCAGCCCCTCGCCTTCAGTCTACGGGCGTCTCGAATATTTCATCATGAGCGCAACCGGCTCGAAGAGATGTGTGGGGCACGGACCGCAAAAAAGAAGTGCCAGGCAGGAGGTGAGACCTGAAGGGGCGTGATGCCTCAAAACTAAGCGTTACCGAAAGCCGCGTGATGCCTCAAAAGTAGGGTTACCGAGAGGCTAGGGTCGGTCCTGTTTTGGTGTTGCCCGCGGCGGGCCCATCGGCGAGGCGCCAGAGGCGCTGCAGGCGGTC
>DATEGA010000061.1:0-35859 GCA_035280345.1 bacterium
CCAGCAGCTGCTTCACCGTCCTGCCTCCCAGCATGGATGATGTCGTCACCTCCCGACCTACACAGGTCGGGAGAGTGACTTTGCTGGGGGTGGGTCAATTCTATTCCGGCGATCTGGGTCAATTTACCACCGGCGCTGACATTCCTTGATAACTGAACTCTAGGATACCTACAGCTGTTGTTGTTTCACGACGGTTGTTCGCCAGATGAATCGGGATCGATTTGTGAATCAAGCCATGCGTAACGGTGTTCCAATCGCCCCGCCACTCCGCGCGTGATTTGCTTGATGAGGAAGAGTGACCGTCCGAACTCCGCCACGCCATGGCCGTAGGCATCGTCGAAGGTCTCGAACACCCCAATGAGCTGGCTGTTGGCCACGAGCGCAAACTTACCTTCGTGGTGCTTCACCAGATGACGGCGATGTTGACAGAAAACCCTCTGTTCGGCCTCGAGCGCCATTGAACCGTGTCAGTCCCGGGAACGCTCCACGAGAACATCTTGCTTGGAGCGGAGTTGCAAGGCAATCATGATCACCAGGGCCCAGGTGCCGGCAACGATGGCCCCACCGACCGCTAGGGCAAGGACCGCACCTGAATCGACATGCTTTGGAAGAGCAAGCGCGTCCCCGTTCCGCAGTACGCTAAGTAACTTGTCAATCAGGGTCGTTACGACGTCCACGCATCATCCCCCCCAGCCTACGATAAGAGACGTGCGGGCATCGTACACGCGTAGGCGCCTGCCGGCGAGAGGATTGGCACCTCAGGGAAGTGCCAAGTGCCATAGGTGCCAGTCCTCCTCGCGCGACAACTTTTGCTGAAGTTGTTTGTAAGGTCGAGTTAGAGGCGATCGCTGACTATCATCGGCCAGTAGCCGATGTCTTTAGCGCGGAGATCAAGAAGCTTAACTGGCCAGCATTCGAGTATCACAACGGCCGACACACGTCGCGGTTCCGGAAATTGAAGTCCCGCGCTCGTTGGGCGTCCAGGTCGAAGGCGTTTGAGTACCTCTAACACTTCGTTCTCTCTCGGCCGGTCTTCAGCCAGCGCGCAGCGCTTAAGCAGACCCGGTCTGCCGCCACAAACAATAGGGCACGAAGACCGATGAGGTGAATCCAAGATGGACGCGATGCACAGCGGGTATGGTACTTCGACGGTGTTTGCCAGCCTGGTTGTCTCAGCCTCACTGTTTATGCTCATGATTGCGGCCAGTCTGCGCCTGCGGGTTGACGGCGACACCAGGGGTTCGTCGCGCTCCGGCCGTTAGGTATCACCGCCTCACGGCGGCAGCAGATCACCCTATTATTCGAACGGCTTCACTGCCCCCAACTGCTGAAGCAGACCGAGTTGGTCGAACCGGTTGTCTGGACCGAAGGGGATCCACGACGGTTCCGTTAATGGCCAACTGGGGGCCGAGGCCTCGCGTGGCGTCTACGGAACTGATTGAGCAGGTCCTGCCGAAAACGTCCAGTTGCTACACTGAAGCCTACATCCAAGGCCTTCGTGATGCCTCCGGCCGGACTCTCCGCGACTATGTCGACGGGAAGGGGCGAGGGTACACGAGTTTCGGGAGAAGCACATCGGATACGCCGCGCTACGATGGATATTCCGGGCGATTCTGAGGCTCGGCTTCGGGCTGGCGGTAGTGAGCGAGCGAAATATCCCCCCGACTGGTCCGGTCCTTCTTGCCCCTAACCATAGAAGCGACATCGATCCCGTCGTGATGGCGGCGGCGGTGCCCCGGCGATGCACGTTCTTGGCCGCCGCCGAGTTGCTTACCAGGCCGATTCTGGGACCGCTGATCCGTCCATTCCGGGTGGTTTCAGTCCAACGCGGGCGGTTCGATCGCGATGCGATCGAAGAATCTCTCCGTCGCCTCGAGCGAGGCGAGGCGCTTGTAGTGTTTCCGGAAGGTACGATCGGCGCCGGCGGGAGCCCCCAGCCGGCCCAGGACGGCCTGTCCTTCCTTGCCATCCGGGCGCACGTGCCCATCATTCCGGTCGCCATCACGGGGACCCACGAAGTGTGGCCGTCCGGAACGAGACTGCCGCGACGAGGGAAGATTATCGTTCATTTCGGGCAAGCGATCGTCCCAACGCCGGCGGCGACGAGACGCGACCGATCGGCACTGACTGCGCGTGTGACGGCAGCGATCACCGCGCTTATGCGGCAGGCCTCGATGCCACAAGGCCCCTTGTGAGCTCTGTCCTCCCTTACAGCGTGGGCGGCGCGAAAGAGAAATCCTTTGCGAAGCGACTACCGCTGCGGCAATTCTGGCGGTGTTAGGTTGGCAACCCACGTGTTGACGGAGGCGATAGCGTGATGCAGCAGGCCCCCAACGAAGACCATAGCCGCGACGACGACCACGACTACCAACCCAAGGCTTAGCAGCAGGGCCTCGGCGGTGAGTTGGCTTCGGCCGCCCTGACGCTCCGGCTGCACGGGTGGCTCCGGCGGAACCTCAGCGGACGCCAGTAGGGGGCGGGGTTCCGGCGCATCCAGTGCGTGTCGCTGGCGCCGCGCTTCAACGATGTCAGGCAAGAACTCATCTGGCAATCGCCCTGTCTCTCGGGCGCGCAGCCGGCAGTATTCGATGACCGACGTAGGCAGGTTCAACGAGCGCAGCAGGTCGAGGGACTCAGCGAACTGCTTGCGATTCCACTTAGCTGCGCCCGACGTGCTCCGCCGGTCTTGATGTAATGTCGCTTTGGACATGATGCAACCCTCCGGTCCCCGGGAAGGGGCATGCCCGCGCGTATGGGGTTCTAGACTTGATTGACCTACGAGAATCCTGCGAACGCGGTGCCATGGCAGTGCTTCGACCATGCCCCCTTATCTATCACGCGTTTGCGAGCCGTCCCCTCCGCAGCATCGTCAGAGGATGGACAGGCCGTTCGGAGCGTCGCGGACGATACGCGGTCGGGCAGCAGGACGCCGGGAGCCACCGCCGGGAATGGAGGGGGATGAAAGTCCTCATCATGAGTGACATGGAAGGCGTCAGTGGCATCGTCGTCTGGGAACAGGTGACCGGCGGCGCGCCGCAATACGAGGAAGGGCGAAAGCTTTACACTCAGGAGATCAACGCCGCGGTCCGCGGGGCAAAGGCGGCTGGGGCCACGGAGATCGTCGTCGTTGACTGTCACGGGGCGGGCGGCGGCTGGAACTTCAACTCCTTCATTCCGGAGATGCTCGATCCCTCGTGTGAATGGGTCGCGCACCACACCTGGTCGCGGTATACAGAGGTGCTCGAGCAAGGGTGCGATGCTGCTTTGTTCGTCGGCATGCACGCCCGCGCCAACACGCCAGACGGCGTCCTCTGCCATACGATCTCCACCACGACCTGGCGTAACTTGTGGTTCAACGACGACCTTGTCGGCGAAACAGGGATCAATGCCGCGCTGTGCGGCCAGTACCACTGCCCGGTGTTCTTGGTCACCGGAGACGAGGCGACGGCGCGCGAGGCCCGCGCGCTTCTGGGGCCCCGCCTTACGACAGTGTCGGTGAAACGCGGCCTCTCCCGATACTCGGCGCGGCAGATTCCGCCTGTGCGCGCGAGGGAGATGATCGAGGAAGGCGCCCGCCGGGCGCTCGGCGACCTGAAGGCCGTCACGCCGTACACGCCGGGGAGGCCGACGACGATCACGATCGAACTCTCGACGGTGGACACCGCCGCGGAGTTCCGCGGCCGGCACGGCGTGGAGGTTGTTGAACCGCTCAAGGTCGTAAGCGGCGGGCGGGACTGGATGGAAGCCTGGAACCAGATCTGGCGGCACTAGCCGAGCAGCCGTCCCGTCATGGCCTCGAGCCGCCGGAGCCGGCTTCGGCTGACGTGCCATGAACCGACGTTGAGTGTCCGCCTATCCTGCCGCCAAAATGGTCTAAAGCGCGCCGCGCACGGGCACGACGCTTCTAGGCAGGATAGGAGGTTTCGGGCAATGTCCGACGGCGGGCCACTGCATGAACGGCGGGACACTTCGCCCGCCGGTCTGTGGAATCGAGCGCAGTTCGACGCTTCGTTGAATGTGCTGCGCCAGATTCAGCTGTCCCCCCGCGCGATTGAGTATTTTGCGCGGCGCGCCAGGCGGACCGGACGGCTGCCTCACGAACTCGCGGCTGAGTTCATCGACGAAGCACTCCGGAGTCCAGTCGCGATGTTACCTTGATGAGTCGGAATCGATTTGTGAGTCAAGCAAATGCGTAGCGGGGCTTCAGACGCCTTACCATTCCGCCCGTGTGCGTGACGAGAAAAAGCGACTGTTCGAACCGCGCGACGCCGTGGACGTAAACCGTTGTTTGGTGGGCCCGCCCGGTGTCGAACCTAGATCCGCCGGTTATGAGCCGGCGGATCAGTTCCTGATCCCGTCCGACGGACCCGGCAAGGACCATGCCGATCAGGTACGCTGGCAGCACCGCCTCCGAGCCGGACCACGCCGCAAGCCACCCGAGCAGGAACAACACGAAGAGCAGATACTTGGCCTCAAACTCTGACGTCCGGCCGCCATGGTGCCGGAAAAGGTGCGTCGTCGTCCAGAGCAGCATGAACAGTCCAGCTACCGTCCCCAGCGCGAACGTGCCGGTCCGCCACCCGAAGGGCGCAAACAAGAGGCCGAGCGCGATCACCGTGCCGAGATCGTTGATGAAGCAGCCGGCGAGAATGACTTTGCCAAAGGAAGTCTTGTTGAGGCCGAGTTCGAGCAGGACTGCATAGACCACCGCGACGGACGTCGTTGACAGCGCGACCCCGCAAAGCAATGATGCCTGCAAGTCCCACCCGAGTACCATACGTCCGACCCACGCGGCGCCAAGGAACGGCGCGAGAAAACCGACGAGCCCCAGGATCGTGGTTTCCTTCCACGTCTTGCGGAAGGCCACGGGATCCAGTTCTGCCCCGGCGAGAAACGTCAGGACGACTGCACCGGCGCTCGCGAGGAACACGATCCACCCTTCACCGGCGCCCATCGCCGCCGGTCCCCATTGCGAGGAAATGGCCCAGGACGCCGCCACTCCGACGACGATTTCCGTCAGCGCGACGGATACGTGCACCCATGCGGCGAGCAGCGTCGAGACGAGGGCGAGTCCGATCCAGAGCGCGGCCAGCAACCAGACATGTTCCACGTGCGCCGTCCTTCCCGGGGGCATTGAAAAAGCTCCTACCCCCATGTCAGGTAGGAGCTATCAGCCCGGCTACGGGTCCGGTCGCGGGCGGTTGTCAGGCGAGCTCCATCGCCGCCGCCATTATAAGGCGGCGCTGTTTCGATTCGCAACTGGGTAGCCGAGCGCATTCCTCGCCGACACAGTAGCTTAGGCGTCGTCTTGCAGATTTACAGATTTGTTGATGTCCAGCCGATCTCAAACGGGACGGAGCGGAACGCGGGGTACGAACTCAGACTGCGGCAGGCGAGACTCGCTGCGTGTTGGGGCTGTCGTTAACCGTACCGCAGGCTTGTTGCAAAAGGCCCGTGCCATGTACGCTGCGGGACGCCTTGCAAACGCTGATCGTCTGCAAGCGCATTGACCCGTTGAGAAAGGAACTCCTTTTGCGACACGCCCAAAGTGTAACGTCAGGACCGCGGCCGTCCAACGGCGTGTGGATGGATTTCATTACTTGCGTAACTGAAGTCGTCTCTGCGCGGCTCGACCGTTCGGCGAAAAGGCGGTAGGTGGTCAAACGCGTAGGCCGAACCTTGTCATGAGCGGATACGCCAGTTCCAGGGAGGCTGTCCATGCTAGGCGATGTTATCTGCGAGGAGCGTGGAAAGGTGACGGGGCTGAGAGTTCTCTCCCATGAGGGTGCCGGTCCCAAGGTCGAAGTGTCATTCCAGGCAACGGGCAAGATGCTGGGTGCGGATGAGAGCGACATGGGCACCTACGTGACCGTAGTGCGTCAGCATGGAAATGGGGTCATGTACGGCCGGGGCGATGGGGCGCTCATGACCCAGGGCGGCGAGATGGTTACCTGGACTGGGAGCGGCGTTGGGCGGTTCACGGGGCAGGGAACCGGCGTGCGTTTTCGCGGCGTCGTGTATTATCAGACAGCATCGGAGCGATTCTCTCCCCTCAACGGCCTCGCTGGGATCTATGAATACGAGGCCGACGCAACGGGCAACGTAACCCTGAAAGTGTGGGAGTGGAAGTAGACACCAGCAGTTCATCGGGCAGGCTCTAAGGCCAAGGCGGTGGGAGGCGGTCTTCACCAAGAGGCCGCCTCTCTGTTTTCCGGATCATGAACCGGATGGTACTGCCGCACACGACGCCAGCCGAGGAGGCGGTCGTTGGCGCCCTTTTGGAGGTGCGTCCCGAACTTGAGACGCTCCCAGAGGCGCGCGTAGGCCGAGAAGCCGCAAGTCCTCGCGTACTGTGCGAATGGCCTCCAGGGCCACGCGATCGTTGCCGCGCTCCGACAGGCTGAGTTTCCTGTCAGGGCGATGGTCCGCGAATGCTAGCGCGTGTACGACGGTAATCGAGACACCGACGACAACACTTGCCGAAGTCTAGTTGACGGCCGTTTGGTGCAGTATTGTGTGCGAACCACCTTTGTCCAAAGTCAAGTACCAGCCGCCGCTCGGGGGGAGCCTAAATGACGGCACCGCGGAAGACGCTCTACGGCCTCATTGCAATCACACTACTCGGCCTTGCGGCACCGGGACCACAGCCGGCCGCGGCAGCCAACCCGAACTGCGTTGCTGTAGTCAACACCACGTCGCAGGCCTTCATCATATCTTTCAAGGGCTACGATCAATACACGTGGCAGTGGGAACCGAACGAAGGACTCAAGTACGTTTCGATCAACGGGGTAGATATCAAGAGTCCCAACGCAGACGGTTCGTTTTATGTCTACGGGGCTCAAGGCTCCGTCGTCAACGCAGAGAATTCCACCTGGGTGTTTCATTCAGAGATGACGGGCGGTCAAGGCAACGTTGGCACCTGCGGCGGGACATGGGCGCTGACGCTCCGCTATCCAGGCGCGGCTCCGACGCCGGCGCCGGTCCCCACTCCGCCGCCGTCCGGCGGCAACTATGACCACCCGGGTTCCTGCTTGTACGTACGGAATACGACGGGCGCTGCGATCACGATCAGGCTGAACCACCCAAGCGGATATGAGGGTACCTGGGAATTACCGTCGGGAGACGCGGCGCTTCTCGCGCATAACGGCGTGCCGATCAAAACGCCGGACGGCAACTGGGACGTGACGTACCTCAACAACTCCAACCTGAAAGGGACCTGGACGTTTGACGCCTCCACCACACAAGACGGCTGCCAGGGCGAGTGGGTAGACACACTGTAGAAATCGTTGCCCGGACGGATTTGAACCCCCCAGCCTTATGAGCAGCGCGATTTCCAAGATCAGTTCGTGGATGGCCGGCCAGAACCCGCCGTAAAGATCGGCAATCGACACACGCTCGACGGAAACATTCAACGGCCGCACGGGACCGACAGCCTCGTGCGACCGTTGTCTTGATGTTACCGAAGACGCGGCGCGTCAAACTTAACTGATGCCGTCAGCCGTCCAGAGTGTTCATTTGAGCCAAATTCCCATGCGTACCGTTGTGCCGTGGCCGTTTGCTCCGTAGTGTTCAAGTGACGCGTAATCCATCACCCTCTTGATGATCTGCAGGCCGAAGCCATTGCCTACCTTGGGGTCCGGCGGCTCCGGGAACTTCGGCTCGAATGGAGGTCCGGTGCGGGGTCCGTCATCGTGGACCGCCACGGAGAACCGTCCCGGCTCATAGGTGATCTCTAACACGATGGGGCCTGGATCACCGTCATAGGCATGGACGTGCGCATTAGCGATGGCCTCACAGACGGCCAACTCCACCCGCCCCGCATCGTACTCCGTCGCTCCGACCGCCCTAGCAGCGGCTCCGGCTTCCTTGCGGACCATCCGCATCGCGATCGCGTTGGTTTCAAAGTGGTGTTTCACGACGTGTGCCATCCTCATGTCAGCCTGCCCGCCCGAGCATCTCGAGCGCTTCACCCATCGTCTCCACGAGAGGCATGCGCTTATCTAGTTCCACGATGACCAAGATTTTGTGGACGAGCGGGGCCGATCCAACCAGGATGAACCGCAAGCCCTGTTGCGCGGCGCGGCGGTGGCAGACCTCCAACACCCGAACACCGCTCATGTCCAAAAAGGTGACACTCTGGAAATCCACGACGATGGTGCCTGGGGAGTCTTCAACGATGAGCCCCATGAGGCGTTCTTTGAGGGACGGGGCTGATCCCACATCGACCTCTCCTGCCACGCGAAGCACCGCGGCGTATGGAATTTCTTCGGAGGAAATCTGGAAGTACGGAGGGATGGAGGTGTACTCCATCGGACGATCCCCCTTGCTGGAGTGCTCCCGGCCACACCTTGGCCGGATCTCGTTCTCCGCTAGGGGCGACCGCGCCTCATGTGAGGGCCGTCTCGAAAAGAGCGGTAACCGTTCACCTCATTGTACCCCTCCTGAGAAGCGAACACCTGAGTGGCTAGTAATCACGTTCGGTGTGTGGGTGTTCGTTCGGCAGGACGCCGCCTATCTCCGCGCAACGCCAACTGCGTGCGTCGTCTCGTCCACAGCTACATCACCGATGCGCTCGATCGTCAGAAGTTGGACCTCGAGCGTTTCCTCGCTGAGCGCCTCAAGTATCCTGACACGTTCCCGGTGGACCTTGCGGAGCCAGTGGCCGTCATTCGCGAGCTCGGCCGCGTTACGATCGCGCCGCATTACCGCGCCGACTATCCACCCGTGGACGTGACCGCAGCGATGCTGGTCGAATTGACGGCACTGGCAACACGCCGCGAACCGGTAAGGGGTGTGCGGACGGCTGCCGTCCCGGAGGCACTTCTCGGGCATCGATCCTTCGGCGTGGACGTCAGCCTAACGGCACTCGGCACGCCCGCAACTCGTGAAGCGCTTTTCGTGTGGGGGGTTGAGGAGACCGCGCTCGACGCGGTGCCCGCGAGGCTATCGCCGCATCAACTGCCGCACCGCGGGATGATTGACTCCAAGGCGACCATTAACAACGCCAGCAATGATATCGTCGTGCTCTCGGAGCATGTCGGCAAAGCTCGCAACGTCCGGTGTCGTGGAGGGAGTTGTGCGTCAGAGCGCCAATTCGTTGCCCGACATCAGAGGAAAAAGGGGGGCACTAATGAGGATCTCGCGGGTGGGACAGGTGGTGCTAATTGGCACTGTCCTCGCGGCTGCGGGTGGCGTGATGGTATCGTACGCGGCGCCGTTGGGGCCCGTGATCGTCGGCACGGCGAAGGCCCCGATCTCGGTGACGGCGGGCGACTACGATCTCATTTCACAAGTAATCGATCTTCCGCCCGGTGCGATGATCCCGAAGCACTACCATCCCGGCCCGGCTGTCGTCCAAGTACTGACCGGAACGCTCACCTTGACTGACGCAACCGGCCCGAAGGTCATTAAGGCTCCAGCCATGTTCAACGAAAACGTCGGCAACGTGCACTGGGGCGCCAACAAGGGGTCGGTCCCGGTGCGAGTAGCGGTCAGTTACCTCGTTCCCCGGGGCAAGGACGCCATCGTGTTTGTGAAATAGCCTCGCGGGCCGGCGAACCCGGCCCGTCACCCGGCAGGGGTAGCGCAGCCGCCTGCTCGTAGGTGTGAGGTGGGTTGGTTTGCGGGTGTTGGCGAGGTCAGCTGCCTGAAACTCGTCTACGCCACCCTCGTGCGGGCGAGCCAGCGCTGGCAGCGGATTCGGATCACCGAGGCGGACCGCACCTGTCTGCTGCGCCTCCGGCAGCATCTTGGGCTTCCTCTCCACCGGGAGTCCGTACTCTTGAAACGCACTACCACCAAGCGTCTCAAGCGGAGGATGGTGGCGTAGTAATGCATCGCGCCTCGGCTCTTGTGCCAGGCTGTCAACGTGGAGGGAGATCTCATGAGAGCGGCAGGCATGCTCTTGTTAGTCATCCTCATGTTAGCGTCTCCCGCTATATCCCAGACTCACGACGACAAACTCATCATCCCGGGCGTCCGAGTCGGGAAGTGGACCCTAAAGATGAGTCTTAACGACTGGAAAAAATGAACGGCGCGGCGAGCGTTACGCGCGTTCAGTTTGCTGACTTTCGTGGCGAGGCCTTCTTTTACACATGGCCGTCGCTCGATTTCGGGGTGAGTGGATATGAGCCCCGCAAAGTCGGATGGTTCGTCGCCGGTTTCCAAGGGTTCGTGCCGTACAAGACAGACAAGGGTATCGGCCTTCAAAGTACTCGCTCGGATGTGCTGAAAGCGTACGGTAAGCCAACCATAGAGACCATGCCGCGCCAGGGGCAGACGAACTTGATCTATGACGCCCTTGGGATTGACTTCCAAATGTATCATGACGGAACAATTAGAGAGATGCGCATCTTCCGGCCCGGAAGCGCCAAGAGCATCTGGAAATTCTAGCGTGGACGGCGCCCAGGCCGTCAACTTTTACAGGAACTCAGACACTTGACCACGTGATCCTACGATGTGCCATGTTGACGTATCCCGGTAGCAAGACGGGACTCCGCCCCAGTTAGTACCTACAGAGGGGCAAACACGTACCGACCGCCCCGAAAACGCGTACTTCTCACGGTGACGCCGGGCCCGGTTCTCCTGTAGTCTGACGGCGAGGTGAGTCTGCTCTGGGGAGGATCGATGTGGCAAAGGTGTATGTAATCAATTGCCGTGACGCCGGCGCTGATTGCGGCTTTCAGGCCCGGGGGTCTAGCCTGGAAGAGGTCATACAACTCTGTGCTGACCACGCTATCAAGGAACACAATATGATGGGGTTTGGCCCTGAGCTGTATACGAAGATGCGACAGTGCGTGAAGACCATTGAGACTGAGACATTAGGGTAAGCGGCCGCTAACGATGCAAGGCGCCACGTGCGCTCATCGATCGGATGGCCCACGCAACGTGGCGGGATGGAGCAGCCGCATGGCCTGCTCGTAGGAGTGCGAGCTGATCATCTGCTCCCACTCGCCCTCGCGCCCGATAAGCCGCGCCTTTCTGCGCCTGTCTTCGACCTTCTTGTAGATCGCCGCCGCTTCGTAGTCGCTCGATGGGTTCGCGGCGGGCTGGATCTTGGGCGCCGGCCGGGACATCAAGCCATACCGCAGCGCGTCGGGGGCATGGTCCTCACCGTTCTGATCGCAGTCCTCGGCCCGGTGATCATCGAAGATGAGCGCGGGGAGCGTACGGACGAGCTCGGGACAGCGGCCCTCAACGATTTGCAGGAGGGCCGTTCGGCTTCCGTCGCCTCCGGTGTGCGGTGCTAGGTACTGCCGCACGCGCCGCCAGCCGAGGAGGCGGTCGTTGGCCCCCTTCTGGAGGCGTGTGCTGAACCTGAGGCGCTCCCAGACGCGCGTGTACGTTTCCGCGGTCGACTGGCCCTTTGGTCCTTTGCCGCTCGTGTTCCAGAGGTCCGGCCCCGCCACGATCACGTCTGGGATGTCGCGGCCGCACACGCGGGCAATCTCCTCCGCCTGCGTCTCATCGACTGCCTGTCGGAGCACGAGCTCCCGGTACACGAAGATCTGCCGGTCCGACGAGATGGCAGCCTGGAGGTAGACCAGCGGGTCCCGGTACCCGTAGTCAAGCATTCCGAACCGGCGCCAGGACGTCGGCATGTCGAACGGTGGGCATAGGAGAATCGCCGGGTCCCACTCGGGGAAGAACTGCCCCACGAACACGTCCCAACGACCGAGGAGCCATGCTGACCGTAGCGGTTCAGGCAGGCCCTCGAGGTCACGAATTGTGCTCGAGGACACATGCGGGTTGTCGTACACGGTGGACGGGACGAACACCCGGGTCTTCTGACTATCCGGATCGGTGAAGACCGTCCGGGGCGGGGCCGGATCCACGAACCCCCGCCGGAGCCACAGGTGCCCGCGTCCGCCGGGGTTGGCGGTCAAGCGATCAGCGGCCGGAGGTCCTTGCGAGTCGTCCGGGCCACGGGACGGAGCATCCGGAACTGCCAGTCGGTAAAGTGCTCGGCTTCGTCGAGACAGATGTCGTCATACTGCGCGCCCTGGTACTTGTAGACGTCCTCGTCTCGCTCACAGTATGAGAACTCCAGGACCCCTCCATCCCGGAACCGCCACTTGTGCTCCTGTGTGTGGTACGTGGCGATCCCGGTCAGCAGCTCGTGGCTGCGCGAGATCAGCGCCCCCTCCTTGCTGAGATCGGCCAGCGTGCGGCGCAGAATCAGTCCTTTGCTCCCAGGGTGCGCGAGACGCCGCGCGATGCTAAACATCAGGAGCGCATCGGATTTCCCTCCCTGCCGTGCCCCGCCATAGAGGGCCTCGTCCACGTCGGTGAAGCCAAGGAACTGCGCTTGCGGGGGTTCGGCCAACCACCCGAGCGCACGCGCGGGGTCGACCGCCAGCAACAGGCTGCGAGCCATCTCCGCCTCGGTGAGCGGCTTGTCAGGGACGGCCATTGGTGATCACCACGTCTCCAGGAGCGCCGGCGAGGGCGTCTGCCACTGCCGCTCGTGCTTCGGGGTACGGTGCCAGTGCTCGAGCGATCCGTGTCTGGACGGCCGTCCATTCAGGCGTGGCCAGGACGTTGACCGTCACGGCCGCCTGGTCGTGCAGCTCACCAAGGAGTCTCGCAAGCAGGTCCATGTTGCCGCGGATCTCCCGGATCGCCCCGAGCGCGGTCCGGGGGTCCTTGGCCCTGACGCGCCGGAGGATCTCCCGGGCCTCGTCGGTGAGTTCTCGAACCTGATCGAGCAGGTTGTCCGCTCGGGCGACCTCCCTGGCCTCGTGGGCCTTCGCGATCGTCGCGGGGACGTGGGCCTTGTGCCGGTGTAGCGCACCGAGGGACGTTCCGTATTGTTTCGCGATGTTCCGCAAGGCCGTTTGAGCCACCAATGCCGTGTTGATCGCTACGGCCTCCGGGTGCTTGCAGATCGAGCACGTGTTAGCCATTGCGCCACGGGGCAGAGGCAACCCATGACACCATCGGGAACCACCTCATATGGCGCAGCTTCCCCTTGGTGACGGCCGTTTCGTGGAGGTACCGGACAACGCCGAGCCGTGCAATCGCTTTGTCCTTGGGTACAAGGAGCAGTCCTCCCAAATAGTCATTGCGTTCATTCGGGATGGCGGTGTTTCTGCCAAGCATGTGGCCAGCGTCGCAATTCCGAAAGAACGGCTTGCAGCCCTGACCGCAGCCGTTGTGCAAGCGGCGCACAATCTTGGCGTGGACTGGCAGAAAGTAGGTCTTCGGCCCCTACCACCCAAAGACGAGTCGATACACTGAGATCGTCGAAAATAAGCGTTCGATTGCTCCAGTTCCCTTCCAGGGCCTGGTCGGCCGTGGGTTGCACGTCGACGTTGACCGAAGCTTTGATCATAGCCCAATCCCCGGATTGATGATCGCGTCCCCGGGCTGCCAGTGCAGTCCGCGCGGGTTACGCGAAATCCTCGCGCCTCGGAACAAGGTCGCGGCACCGATGCCGGCCCGCGGGTCTTCGTCCGACCGCCCGGGATGCAGCAAAGTCTTGGCACCGATCGCTGTCCGAGGATCCTGAAAGGAACGCCCCTGATGGAGATGAGGCACCGGCGCCCGCATGTGCTGAAGCATGGCAGCGTGAATCGCCTGCCACAGCGGGTCGGAGTGAGCCAGCGCGAGTGCTGGGTTCGCCACTGGGGCCGCGGCCTCACCGACACTCATCGAGCCCGGGACGTGCACCGGACGCGGCTGCGGTATGAACACGGGTCCGGTCGGTGGCTGGAACAGTGCCGCAACCCGACGGGCCAGCGCCCCTGCCATCGCGTCACCCGGAGCCGTTCCAGGCCGGACGGTGCTGGACTGGTCCGTCCAGTAGTAGGCCGGAGCTGCCCCGCCTTGGCCGGCGCCCGTCGCCGCTTGGGACAAGATCGCGGACAAGTCAATCATTGGCGGTCCTCCACGGGCGCCTGCACGCTGTGATCGTGGGCGAGTCCGGGACCGACGCTAGACCCCCCGTCTTTGGTCCGCGGAGTAAGCGTGTGGCTTAGGTTTCGGGCGCCGAACCCCCGATGTTGAGAAAGGACTCGTAGACGCTCTCGATGGGCTTCGGACAGCCGCTTGGGCGGCCGGACCTGCACATACGCCACCGGCACCCGCCACGTCTCGCCCGTCCAAGCGCCGGCTTCAGTCCGATGCACCTCGAGCCGTTCGGCACCACGGACCTTCTGAAGCAGCGTCACCATCGGGCGCTGCACGGTGTAAACGGTAGCCGTGCCGTTGTCGGCATCAGACCAGGTGATCACGGTCTCGCGCTCTGCGGCCTCGGCGCTCATGCGATGCCTCCCAAAGGAGCCCGCAGAAATGGCCCGCCGTAGCTCGTGCGAAGTATGGCTGTGCGACTACGGATGCGCGTTGGCGAAGGGCCTGTCTCTCTCCGAAAGATGGTCAGGGGATGGTCAGCGTTCTGAAGACACTCTAGAAGCCTTATTTGGTGGGCCCGCCAGGTGTCGAACCTAGATCCGCCGGTTATGAGCCGGATGCTCTGCCGTTGAGCTACGGGCCCGCGACGAAATTATAGCATGCTCAGCCCTTGAGCCCGGAGTACATGAAGCTCTCCACGAATCGCCGCTGGAACAGGATGAAGAGGACGAGCAAGGGCAGGATCACGATCACCGTTCCGGCCGCGATCAGGTTCCACTGGGCCGCCGCCTCGGCGGATTGGGTGAACGACGCGAGGCCGACCGTGACGGTGCGGGCTCGGTCCGTGTCGGTGATGATCAGCGGCCACAGAAATTCGTTGTAGTGGTAGACGACGCTCACGATCGAGAACGCGATCAGCGTCGGACGGGCGAGCGGAATGAAAACGTGCCGCAGCGTCTGGAACGTCGTGCACCCGTCGATCGCCGCGGCATCCTCGAGGTCCCGCGGCACGCCGCGGAACGCCTGGCGCAGCAAGAAGGTGCCGAGCGCCGAGGCAAAGTAGGGTATCATGATCGCCAGCCGCGTGTTCAGGAGCCCCAGCGTCTTGATCGTCACGAAGTTCGGCAGAATCAACGATGAGGGCGCGACCATCAGCTGCAGCAGGAACAGGCGGAAGAGCAGTTCGCGGCCCGGAAACTCGATCCGCGCGAAGGCGTAGGCTGCGAGCGTGATCGTCACCAGCTGCGCGGCGAGAATTCCGAAGACCACGACGGCGGTGTTGTAGTAGAGGCGCAGGAACGGGGCCGACCCCCACGCCTCGCGGAAGTTGGCCAGCGACGGATGCGGCACCCACAGTGACGCGATCTGGCTGCCGAGCGACCCCGGCGGCCGGAACGAGGTGGCGATCGCCCACAGCAGCGGGAAGACCCAGATGAAGGCGAGACCGCCTACGCCGAGCGCCCAGAGAGCCGTAGTAAACTGCCGGGCCGCGCGCCGGGTCACGCTACACCTCGTAGTGGATGCGGCGCTCCAGGACCCCGAAACTGAGCGCGGCGATACCCATCAGGACCGCGAGCAGGAAGATCGTGAGCGCGGCGGCCTTGCCGAAGTCGAAGAACATGAAAGCCGTCTGGTAAATGTAGAACAGCAGCACGTTCGTCGTGTTGTCCGGTCCGCCCGCCGTCATGATCCAGATCTGGTCGACCGACTGGAACGCGTTGATGCTGGCGATCACGAGGACGAACAGCGTCGTCGGGCCGAGCAACGGGAAGGTGATGCTGCGGAAGACTTGCCAGGCGGAGGCCCCTTCGATCCGAGCCGCCTCATACAGCTCGGTCGAAATCGTCTGCAGGCCGGCGAGATAGAACAGCATGTAGTAACCGGCGTTCTTCCACACGCTGACGAGCATCACGGCCGGCAGCGCCCAGGTGGGGTCCTGGAGCCAAGCAACGCCGCCGCCCACGATGCGCTTCAGGTACACGTCCATGAGCCCATAGCCCGGTGTGTAGACGAACAGCCAGATCGCGGCCGCGCCGATCAAGGGCAGCAGCGCCGGATAGAAGAACGCGGTACGGAACGGCGTGACGAGCAGGTGCGGCCGGTTCAGCATGAGCGCGAGCACCAGCGCGAGGGCGACCGTGACCGGGACCGTGCCGGCCAAGAACTCGGCGCTGTTGCGCAGGACTTGGTGGAAGATGGGGTCCGCAGCGATCGTGAGGTAGTTGCCGGTGCCGACGAAAGCGTGGCTGCGGACGGTGGCCGTCGCGCGGTACAGGCTCAGCTCCGCCGTCGTCAGGATCGGGTAGTAGGTGAAGGTGGCAAGGAGCGCGAGCGACGGCAGCAGGAAGAGATACCCCTGGGCCATGCGGCGCCGGCGGCGCGCGGACGCGGAAGTTGCGGCGGCCGGTGCGGCCGCGGCAAGCGTCGGGACCTCGGTCTGCGCCACGAAAGAGAAGATCGGTGGCCCGGCCCGGAGGGCGCGCCGGGCCACCGATGTCCGTTGACCGCCTAAGGCGTCATCGCCGCCGACCCGAGCGGGTCAGCCCGCATCCCTAGTACTTCGAGAGCAGCTGGGTGGCGTCGCGCTGCGCGCGATCGAGTGCCGCCTGCGTGGTCAGCCGGCCCGACTGCGCAGCCTGGACTGCCGTCACGAGCATGGTGCCGACCTGGTCGACGTCGTGAATCGTCATCTGTTCGCCGGCGACCCGCAGTTGCAGCGTGGCGGTCAGCGCCTGCGGGACCTGCTGGAGATACGAGGCGAACGCCGGCGTCGACAGTTCGGTCTTCCGGATCGGCACGTAGCCGGTCGCGATGCTCCACCGCGCGGCGTTCGCCGGGCTGGTCATCCAGGTGATAAACGTCCACGCGGCCTGCACGTGGTCCTGCGGGGTGTGGCTGAACACGTAGAAGCTGCCGCCGCCGGTCGGCGCACCGTATTTCTTGCCCGCCGGCATGAAGCCGGCGTTCCAGTCGAACTTGGCATTCGTGCGGATGAACGTCATGTTGCCGGTAGAGGTGTAGATCATCGCGACCTTCTGCTGGACGAAGTCCTGCGGGACCTGGCCCCAAAAGGCCGCGCTGCTGGGTCCGGTCGGGTGCACTTTGTACTTGGTCTGCAGGTCGAGGATGAACTGGAGCGCGCCGACCGCCTCCGGGGTGTTGAACTTCACCCACTTGCCGAGGTTCGAGTCGAAGAAATTCGCGCCCGCTTCGATCAGGAACCCCTGGAAGACCCACGGCGACGTGTCGACGACGGGCGCTTCCACGCCCCACTGCGTCACCTGTCCGCTCGAGTCACGGATCGTCAGTTTCTGAGCGTCCTGGACCAGTTCATCCCAGTTCTTGGGCGCGTGGCTGGGATCCAACCCGGCCTTGCGGAACAGGTCCTTGTTGTAGAAGAAGATCGGCGTGCTGCGCTGCCACGGGATGCTGTACAGGCGGCCGTTCGACCTGTTGTTCAACAGCAGCGCGCCGTAGTAGTCATCCAGCCAGGCCTTGCCGCCGCTTTTGGCGACCAGGTCGTCGAGGGAGATGATCGCGTCGCGGTCGAGCAGCGAGTACAGTTCGGGGGTATCGAGGATCGCAAGGTCCGGCGGGGTTCCCCCAAGCACGGCGGTCATCGCTTTGGCCATCGTTTCCACGTAGTTGCCGGCGAACACGGGTTCCGCGTGAATCCCGGGATGCGACGCGTTGAACTCGTTGAACATGCCGGTCATGACCGCATTGAGCGGACCCGATACCCCGATCGGGTAATAGCATCGAATCGTCACAGCGCCCTGGGCTCCCACGCCCTGGGCGCCGCTTAGGGCCGCCAGCAAGAGCGCGGTTAGCAGCAGCGCGTATTGCATTGAGCGTTTCATCGCGTCTCCCCCTCCCGGTCGCACGATCTGGGTGAAGGTTCTCTCCGTCGCGGAGTGTCCCTCCGAGGGGGACCGCTCCGAATTGGTTAAAACCGCGTTAAGACTTGCCGCGGTGGCGCGCTCTGGGCCGCCGGACAATCACAGGAAAGGTCTCTAGCCTCACGAACAGTACCGGCGTGCCGCCCGAACGCGCAGAGTTGGCGGAGTCCTCCGGCATCCGCGTGGGGCGCGGCGGCGCGTCCCCCGAGGAGAAGGTCCGGTACGTCCGCCGGATGTTCGGCGCAATTGCCCCGCGGTATGATCTCGCCAACGCCTGCATCAGCGTCGGCCTGCACGGGTTGTGGAAGCGCACCACGGTGGGACTCGCGGACGTACCGCCCGGCGGCTGCGCTCTCGACGTCTGTTGCGGTACCGGAGATCTGGCCCTGCTGCTGGCACGGCGGGTCGGGCCGCAGGGCCGCGTCGTCGGACTCGACTTCACCTCCGAGATGCTCGACATCGCGCGCCGGCGGGCGGCGGCGGCCGGCTACGCGCCGATCTGCCGGTTTATCCCCGGCGACGCACACGTAGTGCCGTTCGCGGACGCGACGTTCGACGTGGTCACCGTGGGCTTCGGGGTTCGAAACGTCGGGGATCCGCCCCGGGCGCTTCGGGAGTGGCGGCGCGTTCTGCGGCCGGGCGGCCGCCTCGCAGTGCTGGAATTCAGCCGGCCGCGGAATCCCCTGATCCGGGGGCTCTACGAGGGGTACGCTCTCACCCTCATGCCGTGGCTCGGCCGGACGGCGACCAGGCACCCCGATGCCTACCTGTACCTGCCGGCGTCGGTGCGGACGTGGCCGGATCAGGAGGCGTTTGCCGCGATGCTGCGCGGCGCGGGGTTCGAGGGAGTCCGTTACCGTAACTTCGGGTCTGGGATTACGGCGGTTCATCTGGCGATTCGGCCGCCCGCGGCGGTCTGAGAGGTGACCTATGGGGGAACATGAGAAAACGGGGGTCTTCCAGGTTGGCGTCCACCAGATGCGGGACGTCGGTGAGGTGCTGCGGTACGTCTTCGACGCGCTGCGGGAGCGCGGGTATAACCCGACCGATCAGGTCGTCGGGTACCTCGTGTCCGGCGACCCGACCTACATTACGAGCCACCGGGATGCCCGGACCCTGATCCGGCAGCTCGACCGAGGGCGGTTGCTCGAGGAACTGGTTCAGAGCTACGTGGATGCGAAGATGGGGGGAAGGACCGCTGGCCAGCATTGAGGTCGTCCAGGATACCCGGGTTGAACGGCTTTTGATTGAAGGCGGCCGCACCCTGCGCGGCCGCCTGCGCGTGGCCGGCGCCAAGAACAGCTCGCTCGCGGTGATCGCGGCCGCCGCTCTCGCCGCGGACGTCTCGACGATCGAAAATGTCCCGCGCTGCCGCGACGTGTTCACGTTGCTCGGCATCCTGCGCGCGCTCGGAATGCGGGCCGAGTTCACTCGCGCCGGACGGCTCGAGGTCGACGCCCGTCGCATCGACACCCACGTCGCGCCCTACGATCTCTGCCGCCAGATGCGGGCGTCCTATTACGCGGCCGGCGTGCTGCTGGCGCGGCTGGGGCGCGCGGAAGTCCCGCTGCCGGGCGGGGACGACTTCGGGACGCGGCCGGTCGACTTCCACATGCGAGGCTTCGAGGCGCTCGGTGCCCGCGTCGTCACCGAGCACGGCTACCTCAAGGCGGAGGCCCGGGAGATCGCGCCGGCGACCTTTTACGTACCGCGGACCAGCGTCGGAACGACGATCAACATGATGCTGGCATCCGCCCGGACCCGCGGCGTCACCACCTTGCAAAACGCGGCCCGCGAGCCGGAGGTCGTCGACACCGCGGTGTTCTTGTCGCTGCTCGGGGCACGCGTGCGCGGCGCCGGCACGCCGACCGTCACGGTGGAGGGCAGTCCCGATCTGCGCGGTGCCACCCACGCGATCATTCCGGACCGCATCGAAGCCGGCACCTACCTGATCGCCGCGGCGGCGACGCGTGGCGACATCATTGTGGAAGGCCTGATCTCGGAGCACGTCACCGCGCTGCTCACGAAGCTCTCGGACGCCGGCGCGACCGTCGATTCCGACCCGCTCGGCGCGTGGGTCCGTGTGGAGCGCGACCTGCGGCCGATCGAGGTCGACACCGCGCCGTACCCGGGGTTCGCGACCGATTTCCATCCGCAGTGCGCGGCGATGCTCGCGGGCGTGCCCGGGCAGAGCGCCATTCGGGAGACGGTTTTCGAAAACCGCTTCCAGTACACCGCGGAACTGCGCCGCATGGGCGCGGAGCTGCGGGTGGACGGCGACACCGTCATCGTCAGCGGCGTGCCCCGCCTCAGCGGCGCGTCGGTCGAAGCGGTCGACATCCGCGCGGGCGCCGCGGTCGTGATCGCGGGGCTGACCGCCAAGGGCACGACCGAGGTCTCGAACATCGAGCATCTGGACCGGGGCTACGAGGGGATGGAAGAGAAGCTCCGCAGCCTCGGCGCCGCGGTCCAGCGCGTCAAGATCTAACCGCACAACACCCGGATCGCCGCCTTCTGGTTATACTTGGGCGGGGCGAGTAGCTCAGCGGTAGAGCACCTCGCTTACACCGAGGGGGTCGCGGGTTCGACTCCTGCCTCGCCCACCAGACAAGGAGCACCAATGGTCGAAGGGACCGGGCCCCGTTCTGCTAAGCCCCTGCATCCCTTGATCGAAAAAGCGTTGGCCGGCAAGGTCCCCATCGCAGACCTTATCGGCTTTCAGCTCGACGAGATCGGCGACGGACGCGCGGTCTTCTCACTGCGCGCGGGCCCGCGGCACGCCAACCCGATGGGTACCCTGCACGGCGGCGTGCTGTGCGACGTGGCCGACGCGGCCATGGGCATAGCGTTTGTGACGACTTTGGCGCCCGACGAGTCGTTCACGACGGTATCGCTGGAGATCAACTTTTTCCGCCCGGTCTGGGAGGCGACGCTGCGGGTCGAGGGCCGCGTCGTCAACCGCGGAAAGAGCTCGGGTTACGTTGAGTGCGACGTCTACGATCAGGACGGACGGAGAATCGCCAGGGCGCATTCGACGTGTTTCGTCCTGCGGGGAGAGCAGGCGGAGGGCCGATGACGCGGTGATCCATGCTTTTGTTTTCGATTTGGACGGCACGTTGGCCGAAACCGAGCGTCTCAAGGCGCTCTCGTATGCCGCCGCGGCCAGGGAGCTCCGGCCGGATCTTACCGACGAACAGGTTGTGGATGCATTCCGCGAGTTCGTGGGGCAGACGCGGGATGACATGGCGCGCAATCTTACCACGCGGCTCGGCCTCGACGAGGCGGCGCGCGCACGAATGGCGGAGTTCGGCGTGACGCAGCCGTGGCAGGTCCTGTCGGCCATGCGGGTGCGGCGCTATCAAGCGATGTTAGCGGAGCCTGAGATCCTGCGCCGGGAGCGGTATCCGCACAACATCGATCTCCTCCACTGGGCGCGCGACCAGGGCTACCGGACAGCGCTGTGCAGCATGTCGCACCGTGACGAGGTGCAGAAAGTTCTGGCCGCGCTCGATCTCAGCGAATGCTTCGACACGATCGCGAGCGTCGATGACGTCGCGCATCCCAAGCCCGACCCCGAGATCGACTTGCTTGTCGCCCGCCGGCTCGGGCTCGCGCCGGCGGAGTGCCTGGTGATCGAGGATTCACCGCCCGGCGTGGGCGCGGCGATCGCGGCCGGCATGCCCGCGATCGCGGTCACCACGCAGTTGACACGCGAGAAGTTCCGGGACGGCGCGCTGCTCGACCGCCGCTGGGTCGTCGACGATCCCACGAGGTTGATGGCCGTCGTACGCGAGCGGCTCGAGGCAGCCGCGGCGTGAGCGCCGTCGGGCCGCCCCGCACTCCGCCGGAATCTACCGATCCCGAACGCCGCCGGCTCGGCGAGGCGCACGCGGGCCGCGCGCCATGGTACAAGTGGGGGCCGTATCTCTCCCAGCGGCAGTGGGGCACGGTCCGCGAAGACTATTCCGCCGACGGAACGGCCTGGGACTACTTCCCGCACGACCACGCCCGCTCGCGCGCCTACCGCTGGGGGGAGGACGGTCTGCTCGGAATCAGCGACGACCGCGCGCTGTTGTGCTTTGCCGTCGCGCTCTGGAACGGCGCCGATCCCATCCTGAAGGAGCGCCTCTTCGGCCTCAACACATTCGAGGGGAACCACGGCGAGGACGTCAAGGAGTACTACTTCTTTCTCGACAACACGCCGACGCACTCGTACATGCGCGCATTGTACAAGTATCCGCAGCGCGCGTTTCCGTACGCGCAGCTCGTCGCCGAAAATCGCCGGCGCGGGCGCGAGACGCCGGAGTTCGAGTTGATCGATACCGGCGTGTTCGAGGGCGACCGGTACTTCGACGTCACGGTCGAGTACGCGAAGGCGGCCCCCGAAGATATCCTGATCCGGATCACGGCCGCGAACCGGGGGCCGGAGCCGGCGCCGCTCCACGTCCTGCCCACGCTGTGGTACCGCAACACGTGGGCCTGGGGGCTCGGCAAGGTCCGCCCGGAATTGCGCGCCGATGGCGGTCCCGCGCGCCCCGGCGAGGCGTGGCGGGTGATCCGCGCGGCGCACGCGCGGCTCGGCGAGTACCGGCTGGCGTGCGCCGGAGACCCGGCCCTCCTGTTTACGGAGAACGAGAGCAACGCGGAGCGGCTGTGGCACGCGGCGAGCTGGACCCGCTACGTCAAGGACGGGATCAACGCCGCCGTCGTCGAGGGCAGGGCGGACGCCGTCAACCCAGAGCCCGCCGGCACCAAGGCCGCGGCCCACTACGCTTTTACGCTCGCGCCCCGTGAGTCGCGGTCGGTGCTGTTGCGGCTCTCCAAGGACGGCGGGGCACCGCCGTTTGCCGGCGCGGCCGACGTCTTCGTGGCGCGGCAGGCGGAGGCCGACACGTTCCACGCGTCGCTCGCGCGCGACGGCGTCTCGGCGGACGCCCGGCTGGTGCAGCGCCAGGCGCTCGCCGGCCTCCTCTGGAGCAAGCAGCACTATCGCTACGACGTGCGGCGGTGGTTGGAAGGAGACCCCGCGGGCCCCGTACCGCCGGCGCAGCGCAAGGCCGGCCGCAACGCGGGCTGGGAGCACGTCGACGCCGGGGAAATCCTCTCGATGCCGGACACCTGGGAATATCCGTGGTTCGCGGCGTGGGACCTGGCGTTTCAGTGTGTGCCGCTCGCTCTCGTCGATCCGGAGTTCGCCAAACGGCAACTCGTGGTCATCATGCGCGAGTGGTACATGCACCCCAACGGCCAGCTGCCGGCGTACGAGTGGGCGTTCGGCGACGTTAATCCACCGGTGCACGCGTGGGCGGCCTGGCGCGTGTACGAGATCGACCGGCGGATGCGGGGGGCGGCCGACCGCGCGTTTCTTGAGCGCGTCTTCCACAAGCTGCTGCTCAATTTCACCTGGTGGGTCAACCGCCAGGACGCCGAAGGCCGCAACGTCTTTCAGGGCGGATTCCTCGGGCTCGACAATATCGGCGTCTTCGATCGCAGCCAGCCGCTGCCCGCCGGCGGGCACCTTGACCAGGCCGACGGCACCGCGTGGATGGGGATGTTCTGTCTGAACATGCTCGCGATCGCGATGGAGCTGGCGCGCGAGGACCCCGCCTACGAGGACGTCGCGACGAAGTTCTTCGAGCACTTTCTCTACATCGCGGCCGCGCTTAACAATCTCGGCGGGACCGGTATCCCGCTGTGGAACGACCGCGACGAGTTCTACTACGACATCCTGCACCTGCCGGACGGTTCGTACCGGACACTTGAGATCCGGTCGGCGGTTGGCCTCTTGCCGCTCTTTGCGGTCCAGACCATTGAGCCGGAACTGCTCGCCCGCCTGCCGGAGTTCCGGTCGCGAGTCGAGTGGTTGATCGCCCATCGCCCCGATCTCGCGAGTCTGATTTCGCGCTGGCAGGTGCCCGGGACGGGGGAGCAGCGGCTGCTTGCGCTGGCGCGCGGGCACCGGATGAAGCGGGTGCTGCGGCGTGTGCTGGATCCGCAGGAATTTCTGAGCGACTGCGGCGTCAGAATGATGAGCAAGTACCATGAAGCTCATCCGTACATCCTCGATCTCGACGGCCGGTCCTATCGCGTCGCCTACGAGCCCGCGGAATCACGCACGGGCCTGTTCGGCGGCAACTCCAACTGGCGCGGGCCGGTCTGGTTTCCTATCAACTTCCTGCTGATCGAGGCGTTGTGCCGGTTTCACAACTACTATGGCGACGATTTTCTTGTCGAGTATCCGACCGGTTCCGGCAGGCTGCGGACGCTGCGGGCAATCGCGGACGACCTGGGCGGCCGCCTCACGAGGATCTTCCTTCGCGACGAGCGCGGCCGCCGCGCGGTCTTCGGAGCCAACGAGCGCTTTCAGACCGATCCGAATTGGCGCGACTACGTGCCGTTCCACGAGTACTTCCACGGGGAGACCGGCGCCGGCCTCGGCGCCAGCCACCAGACGGGATGGACGGCGCTGGTCGCCACGCTGCTGGCGGAGCCGCCCTGGGGCCGTTGATCTCCTTCGGACGCGAAATCTGCGGCGATCTGCCGTCCGCGCTGCGCCGCGAATGGCTCGTCACGAACGGGATCGGCGGCTACGCGTCGGGCACGCTCGCCGGCGTCAACACGCGACGGTATCACGGACTGCTCGTCGCGGCGCTTGCTCCGCCGGTCGGGCGTACCGTACTGGTGGCGGGGCTGGCGGAGTTCGCCGTCCTCGACGGACGCCGGTACCCCTTATCCAGCCACGAGTTTCGCGGCGGCGTTGTGGAGCCAGGCGGGTACCGCCATCTGGAACGCTTCGCCCTCGACGGGATGCTGCCGGTCTGGACGTATGCGGTCGAGGACGCGCTGGTCGAGCGCCGTGTGTGGATGGCGCGCGAACGCAATACTACCTACGTGGGCTACCGGCTCACCCGCGGCGACGGTCCCGTCGCGCTCCAGGTGACCCCGCTCGTGACCCGCCGCGATTTCCATGCGCTGCGATCGGGGGCGGGCTGGCATCCGGACGTCCGTACCGCGGGCTCGGGCATCACCGTCCGCGCGGACGGCGCGGTGCCATACCGCGTGCTTGCGCCGCGAGGCCGGTTCACCGCCGCCGGCACATGGTGGTGGAATTTTCTGCACCGCGAGGAGACGGCGCGCGGCCTCGACGACGGCGAGGACCTCTACGCGCCGGGGACGTTCGCGTACACGCTGTCGCGAAACGAGCCCGTGGTGCTCATCGCGACCGCGGAGGAGACCGGCGCTGAGGACACGCCCGACCTGGACGCCGAGGCGGCGCTCGCCGAGGTGCGCGCGAGGCAGCAAGCGCTCCTGCGCCTGGCGGACACCGAGCGCCGGGAGCCCGTCGTCAGGCAGTTGACGCTCGCGGCCGACCAGTTCATCGTGCGCCGCGGCAGCGGTTGTTCCGTTCTCGCCGGCTATCACTGGTTCAGCGACTGGGGCCGCGATGCGATGATCGCGGTGCCGGGACTGACATTGGCGACAGGCCGTCTCGACGACGCGGCGGCGATTCTCCAGACCTTTGCGGGCTCCGTCCGGGACGGCCTTCTTCCCAACCGCTTCCCTGATGACGCGGGCGCGGAGGCGCAGTACAACACCGCCGACGCGTCGCTCTGGTTCGTGCTGGCGACGGGCGCGTTCGCCGAAGCGGTCCGCGACCGCGGAACGGCCGAGCAGCGGGAACTCTCCCGCGATCTGCGCCGTGCGGCCGGCGACGTCATCGACCGGTACGCAGCCGGCACCCGCTACGGCATCGGAATGGATCCGCAGGACGGTCTGGTTCACGTCGGAGAGCCCGGCGTTCAGCTGACGTGGATGGACGCGAAGGTGGGTGGCACGGTCGTCACGCAACGCGCCGGCAAGCCGGTGGAGATCAACGCCCTATGGTACAACGCCCTTCGAACCGCGGCCCGCATGTCGGATGGCGGCGCCGAGGCGGAGCGGGACGAGGGGTTGGCGGCGAGGGTGCGGGCCTCGTTTCGCGCGCGGTTCGTGCGGCCCGGCCGCGACTCGCTCTCCGATGTCGTCGATGGGCCGGAGGGCGACGACCTCAGCGTCCGTCCGAACCAAATCTTCGCGGTCTCGCTTCCGTTCCCGCTGCTGGAGGGGGAGGTGGCCGCGGCCGTCGTGCGGGCGGTCGGCCGGGCTTTGCTGACGACTTACGGGCTGCGCTCGCTGGCGCCCGACGCGCCGGCCTACCGTGGGACATACGAGGGCGATCTGGTGCACCGGGACCACGCCTACCATCAGGGCACCGCGTGGGCCTGGCTGCTGGGCCCGTACGCGGAAGCCTATCACCGCGTGACGGGCGACGCGGCCGGCGCGCTCGGTTTCCTACGGCCTTTCGCACACCACCTGAGCAACGGGGGGATTGGTACGATATCGGAGATCTTCGACGGCGACGCGCCGCACCGTCCCCGCGGCTGTATCGCGCAGGCCTGGAGCGTCGCCGAGGTGTTGAGGGTATGGCGGAAACTGTCCGAGTAGGCCTTCCGCCGCTCCTGTCGGCACGGCGGAGCGTACGGTTCTATATGCCCCAGCCGGTGCCCGACGATCTCGTGCGGACGCTGCTCGAGGCGGCCGCGTGCGCGCCGACCGCCCATAACGCGCAGCCGGTCCGGTACGTGGTGATCCGGTCGCCCGAGGTGAAGCAGCGGCTGGCCGATCAGATGGGGCGGCGCTGGAAGCGGGACCTCGATCGGAGCGGCACGCCGGAGGCGTCGGTCAAAGTCGAGCTGCGCTTCTCGACGCGGCGGTTCAGCGAGGCGCCCGTCTTGATCCTCGTAGGCTACACGATGGCCGAAATGGACGTCTACCCGGACCGCGCGCGCCGCGCCGCGGAAGAGGCGATGGCGGTGCAGAGCGCGGCGGCCGGTATTCAGAACCTGCTGCTGGCGGCGTCGGCCCACGGCCTCGGGGCCTGCTGGTGCTGCGCGCCCCTCTTTTGCGGCGGTGTCGTCCGGCGGGCGCTCGATCTTGCCGGCGATTTCGTGCCGCAGGCGCTGCTCACGATCGGATACCCGTCCCATACGCCGCCCGTGCCCCCGCGCAAGCCCCTCGACGCGATCGTCGCCTACCGTTAGGTCCGATGATTACCGTGCTCTGCGGCGGCGTCGGCGGCGTCAAGCTCGTGGATGGCCTCGCCTCCGTGTTGCGCGACCCGGCGGGCCTCACCGTGGTCGTGAACACCGCGGACGACTTCGAGCATCTCGGTTTGGCGATTTCCCCCGACATCGACACGGTGCTCTACACGCTCGCCGGGCTCGTGAGCGAGGAGCGCGGGTGGGGACTCGAGGGCGAGACGTGGGCGGCGATGGAGATGTTCGGCCGCTACGGGCTGCCCACGTGGTTCCGGCTGGGCGACCGCGATCTCGGGACGCACATCGCGCGCACCGAGTGGCTGCGCCGCGGGCGCCGGCCGACGGACGTGACGGCTGCACTGGCGAGCGCACTTGCGGTGGCGCCCCGCGTGCTGCCGATGACGGACGGCCGGGTGCGCACCTTCGTCCACACGCCGGGGGGCCGGCTGTCGTTTCAGGAGTACTTCGTCGAGCGCGGCGCGCGTGATCCGGTGCACCGTATCGAGCTGCAGGGCATCGACGAAGCGACGCCGTCCCCGGAAGTGCTCGAGGCGGTTCGCGCGTCCGCGATGATCGTTGTGGCACCGAGCAACCCGCTCGTCAGCGTGGGGCCGATTCTCGCCCTGCGCGGGATGGCGGCGGCGCTCGCCGGCAGCCGGGCGCTGCGCATCGCCGTCACCCCGCTGATCGGCGGCGCCGCGGTGAAAGGTCCAACAGTCGAGATGCTGCGCGGTACCGGCATGCGGGCCGATTCGGCCGCGATCGCGGCGCTCTACGCGGCGTTTCTCGACGTGTTTATCCTGGACGCGCGCGACCAAACCGCCGCGGACACGGTCCGGGCGGCCGGCGCGCGCGGCCGGCCGCTTGACGTCGAGTGCGCCGACACGCTCATGGCGGATCATGCGGGGCGGTGTCGTCTGGCGCGTGAAATTCTTCGGATCGCCGCCGCGCGCGGGGCGGAGGTCGCCGTCACGTGAGCGCGCGCGCATGAGGGCCCGCGCGATCGTCCCGCAGAAGGGCCTGCTCGGCGCGAAGAGCCGGCTCGAGGGAGTGCTCTCGGCCGTCGACCGGGCGAGCTTGAGTCTCGCCGCGCTCTCGCACGTGTGCGCGACTCTCAAGGCGGCGCCGGGCGTGGAGGGCGTGGTCGTGATGACCCCGGACGCCACGGTTCGAGCGCGGGCCGCGGCGTGGGGCATCCCCGCGATCGCCGATCCGCGGCCCAGTTTCAACGACGCGCTCGAGCAGACGATGCGGGACGGGAGCGCGTCGCAGGCGGTGCTGGTGGTCGCGGCGGATCTGCCGCTGCTCGCCCTGTCCGACGTCGAAGCGATGCTGGCGGTTGCGCGGCCGGGGCGTCTTGTGCTGGCTCCGTCCAAGGAAGGCACGGGTACGAACGCCGTGATCGTGCCGCCCGGGATGGTGTTTCACCCCGCGTACGGGGGCGGGAGCCTGTGGGCGCACCACCGCGGCGCCCGCGCCGGCGGTCACGAGGTCGTGGAAGTCCGGCGGCCCGGGCTCGCGTTCGACCTCGACACCGAGACGGACCTACGTGCGCTGCGTTACTGCGATGCCTTCGTGCCGGCCGCCGTGCCGGATGTGGTCCGGTTGGGGTGGCGGTAGCGGTAGCGGTCCATCTTGACCAACTGGTGGTAGCTGCCGAAGCGCGCCGGGTCTGAGGCAGCGAGGTCGAGCGGGTCCTGTGTTTCTGTCTCGGTTCCGTCGAAGAGCCGGCGGATCTTGTAGGTCGTCGTCCGTTCCGCCGGCACGCGGCCCGCGTCGCGGATCAGCCGGCGGAGTTCGGCCGGGGGGATGAGCTGGCCGAAACCGGCGCCCGCGGCGGTGGAGATGCTCTCGTTGATGAGCGTGCCGCCGACGTCGTTGGCCCCGGCGGTCAGCAGCAGCTGCATCACACGCGGGCCTTCCTTTACCCACGACACCTGCAGGTTGGGAATCGCCCGTCCGAGCACGACGCGGGAGACCGCGTGGACGCGGAGGACCTCCATGCCGGTCGGGCCGGGCCGGAGGCCCGGGACGAGGCCCTTCCGCCACATCGGCGCTTCGGTGTGCACGAAGCTGAGCGGCACGAACTCGGTGAAGCCGCCGGAGCGCCGCTGCAGGTCGCGCAGCAGCACGAGGTGCCGCGCCTGGTGGCCCGGCGTCTCGGCGTGCCCGAACATGATCGTGGACGTCGTCGGGATCCCGAGCTCGTGGGCCGCGGTGATGACCTCGATCCACTGCGCGGTGCGGATGCGGCCGGGGGCGATGCGATCGCGCAGCTCGTCGTCGAGAATCTCTGCCGCGGTTCCCGGCAGGCTTCCGACGCCCGCCGCTTTGAGCTCGCAGAGGTAGTCGCGGATCGAGCGGCCGGAGCGGACCGATCCGTACAGTACCTCTTCCGGCGAGAATCCGTGGATGTGGATCTCCGGCAGCGCGGTTTTGACCGCCCGCGTGAGGTTGATGTACATGTTGCCGTCCATCTTGGGCGGCAGCCCGGCCTGGATGCAGACCTCGGTGGCGCCGAGATCCCACGCCTCGCGCGCGCGGCGGACGATCTCCTCCTCGGGGAGGAAGTAGCCTTCTTCTTCCCGGAAGTCGCGGCTGAAGGCGCAGAAGCCGCAGCCCTTGATGCAGACGTTCGTAAAGTTGATGTTGCGATTCACGACGTAGGTCACCAGGTCGCCGGTCTGCTCGCGGCGCAACTGATCGGCGGCCGCGATCAGGGCGAGCAGGTCGCGTCCCGAGGCGGCGAGCAGCGTTTCCGCTTCCTCCGCCGTGACGTCGCCGCCCGACAGCACGCGGTCGAGCGGCCGCGCGACGGCCGGTGTGACGTCGCGGAGCAGGCGGTCGACCGGGCGGCCGGGGTCAGGCCGAAGCGCGTCCAAGCCGGTGTCCATCGTGGAGCAGTCCTCCCTTGAAATATCCGGCGGCGTCCGCGGCGCCGCGCAACCGGCCCGCAAGCGACGGCGGGATGTAATCGAGACGGTGCAGGACGTATTCGGGGTAGACGGGCAGCCGCGGGCGCAGCGCCAGGCCGGCCGCCTCGGTGCGTTCCCGCAGCGCCGGGATCTGCGGCCAGGGCGCTTCGGGATTGACATAGTCGATCGTCAGCGGCGAGATCCCGCCCCAGTCGTTGATGCCCGCGTCGAGGTAGGTCTCGTAGCCGCGCGCCGTCAGGTTCGGCGGAACCTGGATGTTCATCTCGGGGCCGAGCACCAGCCGGGCGACGGCGGCGGTCCGTGCAACGTCCGCCGTGTCGGGCTCCGCCGCCGCGGCCATCGGCGTCGCCGGCTTCGCGCGGAAATTTTGGATGATCACTTCCTGAATGTGTCCCCACCGCGCGTGCGACTCGCGGATCGCGAGCAGCGTGTCGACGCGCTCCTCTGCGGTCTCGCCGATACCGATCAGGAGGCCGGTGGTGAACGGGACGCGCAGTTCACCGGCGGCTTCCATCGTCCGGAGGCGCACGCGCGGCCGCTTGCTCGGCGCGTGCTCGTGGGGCCCGCCGGGACCGGAGAGCCGCTCGCTGACATTCTCCAGCATGAGGCCCATCGAGACGCTGACGTCCCGCAGCGGCGCCATTTCGTCGCGGCTCATCGTGCCCGGGTTGAGGTGGGGCCACAGCGCCGTCTCCCGCAGCACGAGGTCCGCGACCTCCCGGAGGTACGATAGCGTGCTGCGGTGGCCGCGCCGCCCGAGCCACTCGCGCGCCTCCGGAAACCGCTGTTCCGGCCGCTCCCCGAGCGTGAACAGCGCCTCCGCGCAGCCAAACTGTTCGCCGGCGCGTGCGACATCCAGTACCTCGTCCGGAGTCATGTAGAGGTGCGGATCGGATGCGGGATCGGTGCGGAAAGTACAGTACCCGCAGGTGTCGCGGCAGAGGCGCGTGAGCGGGATGAACACCTTCGGCGAGAAGGTGACCACGCGACCTTTGCCGCGCTCGCGAAGCGTGCGCGCCGCCGCGCACAGCGCCGCCAATTCGTCGGTGGAGCCGGTCAGAAGGCGCACAGCGTCATCACGCGTCGCCGCGGCACCGCCGAGGATCCGCTCGACGAGGTCGGCGAAGGAGGGCCCCCCCGGACGGTCGCGCAGCGGCGAGGTGATCCCGGAAGTGGCCACGGGCCTCAGTTCTCGTCCGGAAACGCCGAAGTCCTTGGTGCCGCGGAAGGGAACGTTAGAGGGTCTGGACGGCCGCGGGCCGCACCGCGGAGCGCTTCCATACGTCGGTTAACGCCTCCACCAGGCGTTCCATTTCAGCGTCGCTGTGCAGGGGGGTCGGCGTGATCCGCAGGCGTTCGGAGCCCCGGGCGACCGTCGGATAGTTGATCGGCTGGAGATAGATGTGGTGCCGCCGGAGCAGGTCGTCCGAGACCGCTTTGCACCGGCCCGCGTCCCCGACGATGAACGGCACGATATGGCTCGGTGTCTCCCTCACGGGCAGGCGAGCCGCGGCCAGGAGCATTTTCAGACGCGCCGCGCGCTCCTGATGACGCGCGCGCTCGACCCCGCTCGTCTTCAGGTAGCGCACGCTCGCCAGGGCACCCGCGGCGAGCGCCGGCGGCATCGCGGTCGTGAAGATGAAGCCGGGGGCGAAGCTGCGCACGCAGTCGACGAGAGACGCCGGACCCGCGATGTAGCCGCCCGTGACGCCGAACCCCTTCGCGAGCGTGCCCTGGACGACGGTGATGCGGTGGAGCGCGCCGTCGCGCTCGGCGATGCCGCCGCCGCGCGGTCCGTACAACCCGACCGCGTGGACCTCGTCGAGATACGTGAGCGCGCCGTGGCGCTCGGCGACGTCGCACAAATCGTGCAGCGGCGCGATGTCGCCGTCCATCGAGTAGACCGACTCGAAACAGACGAGCTTCGGCCGATCCTGGTCGACCGCCGCGAGCAGCCGGTCCAGGTCCAGGGGATCGCTGTGCCGGAAGATGTATTTCTCCGCGCCGCTCCGCCGGATGCCCTCGATCATCGACGCATGGTTGAAGGCGTCCGAGAAGATGGCGCAGCCGGGGAGGAGGCGGGCGATCGTGCTGATGGCGCCCTCGTTCGCCGTGTAGCCGGATGTAAACAGGAGCGCCGCATCAGTCCGGTGCAGATCGGCGAGTTCCCGCTCCAGCAGCACGTGGTAGTGGCTGGTGCCCGCGATGTTGCGGGTGCCGCCGGCTCCGGCCCCCGCCCGGCGAAGCGCGTCGGCCATCGCGTCGAGCACGACCGGGTGCTGGCCCATGCCGAGGTAGTCGTTGGAGCACCAGACCGTGATCTCGGCCGGGCCATCCTGCGCGTGCCACGTGGCGTACGGGAAGCCGCCGCATCGCCGCTCGACGTCGGCGAACGTGCGGTAGCGGCCGTCCGCCTTGAGTCCCTCGATCGCTTCCGCGAACACTGCCTCGTAGTCCATCGATCCGATCCCCCTCGATCCGTTTCCACGAAGCATCATACGCTCGCGCACCGGCCCGGTATACTGGTCGCATGAACCGCTACCTGCGCTCCAATCAGGCGATGTGGGACGTGTGGGCCCGCCACCACGTCGTCTCGCCGTTCTACGACGTCGAAGGATTCAAGGCGGGCGGGCGCCGGCAGCGGGCCGGGCTCGACGCGCTCGAGACCCGGTTGGTCGGTGACGTCACCGGGAAATCGCTGCTTCATCTGCAGTGCCACTTCGGGCTCGACACGCTGTCGTGGGCCCGGCGCGGCGCCACGGTCACCGGTGTCGATTTCTCCCGCGAGGCCATTGGCGCGGCGCGGGCGCTGGCCAGAGACGTCGGCGTCCCCGCGACGTTCATTCAAAGCGACGTCTACGAGCTGCCGTCCGCGTTGGACGGCGAATTCGACATTGTGTTCGCGTCGCACGGAGTGCTGTGCTGGCTGCCGGACCTCGACCGGTGGGCGGCGGTCGCGGCCCGCTTTCTGCGGCCGGGAGGCCGGTTCCATTTGATTGAGGTCCACCCGTTCCCGTTCGTCTTCGACGACCAGCGTCCGGACCGGGAGCTGAGCGTCGGCTATCCATACTTTCATCCTGATGGGCCGCTGCGCTTCGAGCGGCGCGGGTCGTACGCGGTGCCGGACGCTCCCTTCGACAGCGTGATGTACGAATGGGTGCATCCGCTCTCAGACCTCCTCGGGGCGGTCGTGCGCGCCGGCTTGCGGCTGGAGTCGTTTGAGGAGTATCCGTACCTCGGGTGGGCGATGTTCCCGTGGATGGTAGAGCGCCCCGACGGCATGTTGGAACTGCCGGAGGGGATGCTGCCCCTGCCGCTCATGTTTTCGCTCAGCGCGAGCAAGGACCGGTTGTGAGCGACGCGGCGCCCGCTGGGCACGAGGTGATCGTCGTCGGGGCCGGACCCGCCGGATCCGCCGCCGCGTACGCGCTGGCGTCGTGCGGTGTCCGCGCGCTGCTGCTCGACAAGGCGGTGTTTCCGCGAGAAAAGGTCTGTGGTGACGGCCTGACGCCGCGCGCCGTCGCGGCGCTCGACGAGTTGAACCTGCTGGACCGCCTGCTTCCGCTCGGTCACGCGGTCGGCGAAGTCGTCGTCACCGCGCCCAACGGGGCCCGCGTGGCGGCCAGTGTGCCGGGCGGGGCGGGCGCACGCCGTCCGGCGATGCTGGTGGTCCCGCGGCTCCGTCTCGACGATGCCGTCCGGTCGCGAGCGGTTGAGGCGGGCGCCTCGTTCGAGGGCGGCGTGGACGTCGAGGACATCCGACGGGAGAACGGCCGCGTCGCGGTGCGCGCGGTGCGCGCCGGCCGGCTGGCAACATTCAGCGCGCGTCTTGCGATTGTCGCAACGGGCGCGTCGCTCGTGCTGCCGAAGCGGCTGGGCGTGCTCCGGCGGCCGCCGGTGATGATGCGGGCCGCGCGCACGTACCTGCCCGCGGCGTCCGCGGAGGACGCCGCGCGGATCGAGATCCGGTTCGCGGGGGTGCCGCTGCCGGGGTACGGATGGATCTTCCCGGTTTCGCGATCGGCCGTGAACATGGGCGTCGGATTCTACGCTCGCGGCCGGGGTCCGGCGTCTTCGGCCCGCGAGGTCTGCCGGCGGTTCGTGGGGACGATCGAGGGCGGGAGCGGCGGCGGATCGTGCCCGATCCGCAGCTACCCGCTTCGCGTGGACTTCCCGTCGTCGCCGGCTTACGCGGACGGCGTGCTCTTCGCCGGCGAGGCCGCCGGCCTCGTGAACCCCCTTACCGGCGAGGGGATCGACTACGCGCTTGAGTCGGGACGCATCGCGGCGGACCATGCGGCGGTGTTTCTCGCGGGCCGCGACGGGTCGCCCGGCGGGTTCGCCGCGGCCGCCTCCGCTTACGAACGCGCGCTCCGCAGCCGGTTCGAGCGTCTCTTCGCCGTCTGTCGGATCTTGCGCGACACCGCGGCGCGGCCGGCGCTGCTAAACCGGCTGGTGGGGGTCGCGGGCCGCCGCGACGACCTCACGATGGCTCTCGTGAACCTCGTGCTGGGCAATCGCGAACCGCTCGCCGCGGGGTCGGTCCGCGCGAAGCTGGGACGCCTGCTCCTCGCGCGGTAGGCTAGGCCAGGCGCAGTATCCGGCGCGCGTTGCCCTCGAAGATCGCGCGCGTGTCTTCGTCGGAAATCTCGAGGCTCTTGAAGATCTGCTGCTGTTCACGCAGGATCTTTTCCCGGTACTCGTCAGGCGCGGTGGAGTCCGTGCCGAAGAGGATGCGCCGGGGGCCGTACGCCCGGAGGAGATCCCGGAAGATCTCATCGAGCCCCGGCGCGCCCGGCGTGTAGTCCCGCCAGTTGTTGGTGCCCGACGTGTCCGTCCAGATGTTCTCGGTGTGGTAGGCGAGAAACAGCGCTTCGCGCAGGAAGCCCGCGCCGCAGTGGGCGATGCCGAAGGTGATCTCCGGGAAGTCGCGCGCGACGCTCGACAGCGGCAGCGGGTTGGCGTAGGTCAGGTCGTAGATTGGCGCGACCGTAATGCCGAAGTGGTAGAGCACGGGTAGGCCCTGCGCGGCCGCGGCTTCGTAGACCGGATAGACCGCGCGGTTGTTGGCGTGAAAGCGCTGCACGGGGGGATAGAGCTTGAGTCCCCGCAGGCCCCACGCGCCGAAGCGCGCGACCGTTGCGGCCGCGTCCGGGGCGGCCGGATCGACGACGCTGCCCCAAGCCTGGAAGCGCTCGGGTTCCTGCCGGACGAACTCCGCAAGTTCCTCGTTGCCTTCGCCGATCGCGATGAAGACCCCGGTGGCGATCCCGGCCTTATCGAACGCCGCCTTCCACCTCCGGGCGTGGTCCGCGATGCCGAGGCCCTCGAGTCCCTCGAACCGGCGGGCCACGCGAGCCGATTGCCCCATCAACGTCTCACGCGCCTGCGGCCGAAGCGGCCACGGGCGCGAACGCAGGCGGTGGAACATCGAGGCGGTCGCAAGGTGAAGGTGCGCGTCGACGATAGGCGTGGCTCATTCCTCCTTTGGACGCGGTTGCCGGGAACGTTGGAGGCCGCGGGGGTTCGCTTTAAACAACGTTCGGTGGTACGCCGTCGCTTCCATATATATGCCACGGCCGGGCGGCTCTCTTTCACCCGCTGTGACCTGATCTTCACGTGCTCTTCACAGATCCGGGGCATACTCAGGGTGGCAGCGGGGGGCGAATCGTATGCTGAATCATTCGAACACCCGCCGGCTCCTATCGCTCGATGCCTTCCGCGGCGCCGTGATCGCCGGGATGCTCATCGTCAACAACATCCCGTGGACAAGCGCGACGCCGCGTCAGCTGATGCACGCGGCGTGGGGGCAGGGCGTGACGTTCACCGACATGATCCTGCCCTGTTTTGTGCTCGCGATGGGCGTCGCCGTCCCGCAGAGCAACGCCGCAAGCAGCCCCGCCTGGCTGCGGGCCTCCCGGATCATCCGGCGGGCGGTTCTGCTGGTCGGCTTCGGCGTCCTGCTCGACTCGCTCGAGGCGCATCAGGTCGTCCTCGGCATCGACGTGCTCCAATTGATCGGGCTCGCGTACCTCGTCGCGGCGGCGTTCGGCGCGCTGCCGGTGCTGGCGCGGCTCGCCGCGGCCGCGGTGTTGC
>DATEGA010000062.1:0-5998 GCA_035280345.1 bacterium
ACACCAGGCCGGGGGCCGCCGCGGTAAACGCGGCGGCGGCGAGCGCGATCTGCTCGCTGCGCGTGAGCCGGCGGGCCAGCGCCGCGACGAGCGGGATCGCCGCGACGCCCGCAATCGCGATAGGCAGCCGCAGGGCCGCCTCCGACGGGCCGAACAGCTTCATCGCGGCCCACATGAGCCACGGCACGCCCGGTGAAAACGTGCGGTCGACCCCGAGCTCGTTGTGCTGCGACCATAGTCCGTACCGGTTGAAGTTGACCGCGATCATGGCGTAGTGCCCCTCGTTCCAGGCCATGAGCCGGTTGAAAGGCCGCGTGAGATGGGCGACCCGGAGAATGGCGCCCAGAAGCGTCACGGCTACGACGCCGAGCCCGTAAACGCGCGGAGGAAAGTGGACGCCCTCCCAAGGCGGTGCCGGGTCGATCACGGCGGGGAGATTCGGGTCAGCCCGACGCGCCCCTCTTCGACTCCGACGCGCATCGCCGAGGGGCGCTGACGGCGGGGGACGACCGATGAAGCGTGGAATCGTGATCGGGTGATCGATGCATCGATGCGCGCCGGTGAACGCCCGTGGCGCCGCGCGGCGGACGAACCGCGGGGTTTCGCGCGGTATACGCTGTTCGCGGCCCTTGTCACCGTCTTGGGCTACTCCCTCGGCTATGCGGCGATCGGCTTCGGCTTGCTCTTCCTGGGGGTGCTGTGGAGCCTTGGGCGGTATCGCCGCGTCCCGTGGGCGCGAACCGGCCTCGACCTTCCGCTGGCCGTCTTTGCCGCCGCGCTGATCGCATCCGCCGCGTTCTCACCCTACCATCGTCTCGCGGCGGAGATCACGCTCGCGCTGTTGCTCTCCGGGGCCGTATACTTCGGTGCTTTTGCGTGGCTGCTCCAGTCGGTGCCGGACAACCGCGGGCGTTTCCTCCGCGCCTGGGCGGCGGGCGCCGTGGTGGCGGCCGCGGTTGGTCTCGTATTCAACGCCGCCGCCGGCCGGCTTGCGCGGTCCGCAGCCCAGGGGCGCGCGGAGATCCCGCACGGGGTCGGTCCCAACGGGCTCGGCACGACGCTGATGCTCGGCGGGATTCTCTCGCTCGGCCTCGCGCTCCGGACGGCGGGACGGGAGCGGTGGTTGTGGTCCGGCGCCGCCGTGGTGTGCCTCGCAGGGCTCCTTGCGTCGGGCTCGCGCGCGTCGCTCGTGGGGTGGCTTGCCGGTGCCGCTTATCTTGTATGGCGCGAACTGCGCGCGCGCCCGCGGCGGATGTTGGCCGTCTTTACCGCCGGCCTGTTGCTGCTGCTGGGGATCGCGGCGGCGACCCCGCAGTTCACCAATCGCCTGCGGGATACCGTGCGCGATGTCAACGGCAACCGGCTGCGAATCTGGCACACGTCGATTGAGATGATCGCCGCCCGTCCAATCTTCGGGACCGGTTTTGGGACGTTCGAGCGTGCGTACGAATACCGGCGCGCGCCGGCGATGAGCTCCGAGCCATTTGCCTTCAATCTCTGGCTCAACCTGGCGGTCGAAACGGGACTCGTGGGGCTCGCGGCCGCGGCGTGGCTCGCGATCGAGGCGGTCCGCCTCTGGCGGTCGTGGGGCCGATCCGGACCGGGGCCCGCGGCCGATGCGTGGCGGCCGGCCGTTGCGGCGTTGTGGATCGGGTTGCTCGTGGATCAGTTCGCCGACAACACGTTGTTTTCGATCAGCACGAGCGCCGCGCTCTGGCTGTTGCTCGCCATGCTCGTAGTCCCGCCGGCTCCTGTCACTCCCACACGAGGACCATAAACCGGTCGACGCGGTAGGCATAGCGCGGCGGACCGTACGTCTTCGCCGCCAGGTCCAGGTCGACACCGGTGTCGCGGTCCCATTGTGAGCCGGTGTCAAAGACGACGAAGAACCGTCTCGGGCGCGACAGATACCACGCGTCCTTCGTGCTCACCATCACCCGCGTGAGGCGCCAGTCGGCGGGCGGGATGCCGGACGGACCGAACCCGGGCTGGTGGACTTTGGTAGAAACTACCGGGCGGACCTGGACCGCGCCGCGCGTGTCGACGGTCACGTTCGACGCTTCATCATAGCCGCCGAATCCATACTCGAGGCCGTGGGCCTCGAGCGACCGTCCGAGAACCACGTACGGATCCGCGGTCCGCCGGACCATCGGGTTGATGTACCGCCCCCACGGGCCGGTGTAGAACGAGACCGCAATCAGCGCCGCCACCGTCGCGAGGATCGTCCGGCGGGCGATCCATGCGGAGCCAAGCCCGCCAAATTGGCGGGCCAGCACGACACCGCTCATCACGAGCACCGGCAGGCGGTAGCGGGCGTTGTAGTCGGCGGTGCCGAGTACGTTTCCCGCGAGGGCGAGGGCGGCAGCGAGGGCCACCACCGCGGTCAGCCATTCGCCGCCGGGGCGGTTCTTGGCAAGGCCGCGTCCCTCATCACGCAGGACGAGTCCTGCCGCCGCGATCGCGACAGCCAGGTACACGAGGCGCAGGACGATCGGCAGGAGGCTCCGGTCGATCACGCGGCCGAAGAGGTCGCCGCCGGCCAGTTGAAGCAGGGCCAGCGTCAGGTTGGAAACGCTCTCGCCCAGTTTGGTATACGGGACCGTCACCGGAAGAAACGGGATGATCGTCGCGCCGCCGAGATCGCGCACCCACCACACGGCCGCCGGTGCCGCGTACCAGGCGGCGATCACGACGGCGAGAGGCAGCGCGCGCCGCCACCGTTCCTCCCCCCGGACGCCGAGCGCGCGGACGAGGGAGACCAGGCCGATCGGGGCCAGGGCCAGTACGACCGTATACGGGTCGCTCAGTGTTCCGGCGGTGAGCAACGTGAAGGCGATGCCCATGAGGGCCCACCGAAGCGGCGCCCGGTCGAACCGCTCTTGCGCATGATGGAGGGCGACCGCGGCGAGCAGTGCGACGACGATCGCGCCGGTATGAAATGGGCCCGTCAGCACCTCTACCATGGTCGGTGACGGAAACACTACCGGCAGCACGGCGAGGACGGCGGCAAAGGCCACCACCGGACCTTTCCTCGCCGCCGTCGCGGCAGCGACCGAGGCGGCGACAAGGGCGGTGCTCATCAGCGCCGGCACCACGTGTAACAATGCCGGATCCAGCCCGCGTACGGCGAACGCGGCCGCATACACAAGCCCGTCTGTCAGCCAGAGAGAATCCGACCCGAGGATCCACCCGTGCAGCAGCCAGTTTCCGCGGACCATGTCCTCCGCGGACAGCAGCACCCCGGCCAGGTCCGCCGAATTGACCGAGACGGTACTGATGATCCGAAACAGATACACGGCGAGCGCGGCGGTTCCGGCGCCCAGGAGCAGCGCGACGGCCGGCCACCGGAGCCGCGTCGTCCGGTCGCCGGCGCGCCGGGCCGCGCCGAAGGATAGAGGAAGGGGCCGGGCTACCGTATTACCCATGGCATCGCAATGTCTGCCCCGGAATAATCGCGCCCAGACCGGCACAATCCGTGTATGATAGGGCGCAGATATGCGACTGAGCGTCGTCGGCACCGGATACGTGGGCCTGGTCAGCGCTGCCTGTTTTGCCGATCTCGGGCACAATGTGATCGGAGTAGACAGGGACACGGCGCGAATCGCGCTTCTTGGCCAGGGTCGCATGCCGTTTTTCGAGGCCGGGCTCGAAGAACTGGTGCGCCGCGGACAACAGGCGGGCCGGCTGCGCTTTACCGCGGACATCGCCGAGGCCGTCGAGGATTCGCAGGTTCTATTCATTACGGTGGGGACGCCGTCCCGAGAGGACGGCACCGCGGATCTTACAGACGTGTCCGCGGTCGCCGAGTCGATCGCCGGCGCATTGCGCGACTATCGGCTGATCGTGGAAAAGAGCACCGTACCAATCCGAACCGGTGAGCGGATTAAGGACCAGATTCAGCTGCTGACGCGGGGCGCGGTGCCGTTCGACGTCGCCTGCAACCCGGAATTCCTTCGCGAAGGGTCGGCCGTCTACGATTTCATGCACCCCGATCGTATCGTGCTCGGGGTGACGAGTGCGCGGAGCGAGCAGCTGCTTCGGGAAGTGTACGCTCCATTGGATGCTCCGGTGTTGGTCACCGATCTCGCCACGGCGGAGATGGTCAAGCACGCCAGCAACGCGTTCCTGGCGCTCAAGATCTCGTACATCAACGCGATCGCCAACGTCTGCGAGCGCGTCGGCGCCGACGTCCGGCGGGTCGCCGAGGGGATGGGATACGACCGCCGGATCGGTCGCGCCTTTCTCGACGCCGGCGTCGGGTACGGTGGGTCCTGCTTCCCGAAGGACGTCGCAGCCTTCGTTGAGATCGCCCGCGATGCGGGGTACCCTTTCCGTCTGCTGGAAGAGGTTGCTCGGATCAACGAAGGCCAGCGCGAGGTGTTGCTCGGCCACCTCAAGAACGCGCTCTGGGTTGTGCGGAACCGCACGATCGCCGTTCTTGGGCTCGCCTACAAAGCCAACACGGACGACGTGCGCGAAGCCCCCGCGATCGCGATCACCGGCGCGCTGCTGCGGGAAGGCGCCACCGTCCGGGCGTACGATCCCGCGGCGGAGGCGAACGCCCGCCGAATTTTGCCCGATGTGACCTACTGCGCGGATCCGTATGACGCGGCGCGGGGCAGCGACGCCGTTGTCCTCCTGACGGACTGGGAGGAGTTTCGCGCCCTCGATCTGCCCAGATTGCGGGACATCATGCGCCGGCCGGTGCTCATCGACGGCCGCAACCTTCTCGATCCCGACCAGGCCCGGGCGCTCGGTTTTCACTACACCGGCATCGGCCGGTGAGGGCTGTCGCCGCGGATCAGCGCCGGCTCGCCTGACCGATGTGCGGGATCTGCGGGGTCTTCGGTCCACACCCGGCTGGTCCCGAAGCGCTGCGCACCGCCACCATCCGCATGGCCGCGGCGCTTAGCCATCGGGGGCCCGACGACGAAGGTGTTTGGACCGAAGCAGCGGGCCGGGTGAGCCTCGGCAATCGTCGCCTCGCCATCATCGATCTCTCGCCGGCCGGCCACCAACCCATGGCGGATGCAGCCGGCCAAATAGTCTTGACGTACAACGGCGAGATCTATAACTTCCGCGAACTGCGAAGCGACCTGGCTGCGTCCGGCTATCCGTTCCGCGGGCACTCCGACACCGAGGTCATTCTCGCCCTCTACCTCCGGGAGGGGATCGAGATGTGCCGGAAGCTGCGGGGGATGTTCGCCCTTGCCCTCTGGGACGGCCGCACACGAAGCCTCGTTCTCGCCCGTGATCGGCTCGGCATCAAGCCCCTCTACTATACACACGTCGGCGGGCGATGGATCTTTGCCTCGGAGATTCGCGCGCTCAGGGCGTCCGGGCTGGTGTCGGCGCGGCCGGACGCAGCGGCGCTGGCCGCTTTTCTGCGGCTCGGCTCGGTCCCCGGCCCCACGACCGCATTCGCGGGGGTGCATGAACTACCGCCGGCGACAGTCCTCGTCGCCGACGAAACAGGCGGCGTGGCACAGCGCCGCTACTGGGAGATCCCGGCGCCCGAGGCGGTGGCGCCTGACGCAGGCGTGACCGCCGATGAGCTGCGCGCGCGCCTGGCCGATGCGGTTGCCAGGCACCTCATCAGCGACGTGCCGCTCGGTGTGTTCCTGAGTGGAGGGGTGGACTCCGCCGCGATCGTCGCGCTGATGCGGGAAGCCGGCCACGAGCGGGTCCGCACGTTCTCGATCACCTTTCCAGACTCCGAGGTAGACGAAGGCCCCGACGCCGCACGCCTCGCCGTCCGCTACGAGACCGAGCACACCGCGGGGGAAGTTCGGGGCGCGGACGTGGCGGACGACCTGGACCGCGTGATCGCCGCGATGGACCAGCCCACGATCGATGGACTCAATACCTACTACGTGTCCCGTATGACGCGGGCGTCCGGCACGATCGTCGCGTTGTCTGGGCTCGGCGGCGACGAGCTGTTCGGCGGGTATGCGTCGTTTCGCCAGGCGCCGCGTCTGCTCGCGTGGCGGCGCGCCGC
>DATEGA010000063.1:0-2149 GCA_035280345.1 bacterium
CCCGCGACGCCGGCGCCACCATCTTCAGCATCTGTTCGATCGGGGTGGCGAGGCTCAGATCGGCATCCGGGCCCGGAAAATGGTAGCCGTAGGAGAGCGCCCCGGCGAGCCGGCCGTTCAAGTAGATGGGGCTGCCGCTCATGCCGGACGCCGTTCCGCCGGCTTGCTTGATCAGCGGTCCGCTCGCCCGGAAGAGAATGAGGTCGGTGTCGGAATCACCTTCGCCCTTCAGCACACCGAGCACGTTGACGTCGAAGCGTTGGATCGTGGTGCCGTGAATCACGGTCAGACCGTATCCGCGTATTCCGGCGTGGACGGCGGACAACGGCAGGATGGTTTGCGGATCCGCGCCGGCGGAGGGAAGCCCGGTTGTTACCAGGGCCAATCCGACCGCGGCGACCGCCGCCACCGCACGCATCATCCCGCGCACGTCCCCCCTCCGTCCGCTCCGCTCGCCCCGCGATGGGCGGGACGCGGGCCTTGTAGAAACAATACGAGGGGGAAGGGCCCCCCTCGTCACTGCAGCCGAGTGCGGTCTTCCGCTACTGGGCCTCGATCACGGCCACGGGGTCGCCGATATTGACGAAATCGCCGACCCGCACCATCACCTGAATCACTTTGCCGTTGGCCGTCGCCCGGGCCGCCGGAATCGCGCCGCCGGTCGACGTGCGTACGAAGATCAGCGCATCGCCGAGCTTCACCGGCTGTCCCACCACCGCGAGCTGCAGCGGCAGCACCTGACCGGAAATCCCCGACCGGACGACGACGTTGGGAGCAGTCTGCGCCGACACCGTTGCGGCGGGCGCGGCGAGCGCCGCCGCGGCCAGCACGATACAGACGATTGCCGCACTGCCTGCGAGCCGGCGCATGGTCACCACCTCTCAACCGCATAAAAATATATGCCCGCAGCCGCCACATTATAGGCGCGGCCGGTATTGACTGTCAAACGCCGAATTCGTCGGGTAGGTTCCGCTCGAATTTGAAGAAGTGGCGAAGAACGCCGACGATCCGCTCCGCCGCGCGGCCGTCGCCGTACGGGTTCCGGGCGCGGCTCATCTGCGCGTAGGCATCCGCGTCGGTGAGCAGCTCCCGCGCGGCCGCGAGGATCTTCGTCTCGTCGGTTCCGACCAGACGCGCCGTTCCGGCCGCGACACCCTCCGGCCGCTCCGTCGTCTCCCGCAGGACCAGCACCGGCCGGCCGAGCGCGGGCGCTTCCTCCTGAATGCCGCCGGAGTCGGTGAGGATAAGGGTCGAGGCCTTCATCACGGCGACCGTCGTCGTGTAGTCGAACGGCTCGAACAGGTATGCCCGCGGATGTCCGCCGAGCATCTCGTGCGCGGGCCGCGCGACGGTCGGATTCAGATGGACCGGGAAGATGAGCGCGAGATCCTCGACCTCGTCGAGGAGGCGGCGCGTCGCCGTGAAGATCCGGCGCTGGGGCTCGCCCCAATTCTCCCGCCGGTGCGAGGTCATGAGCAGGCGGCGCCCCGGCCACGCCAGCGCCTCACAAAGCCGCGGCTCCACGGGCGGCACGTCGCGCCGAGCGACCTCGAGCAGGGCGTCGATCACGGTGTTCCCGGTCACGGCGATTCGCGCCCGCGGCACCCCCTCCCGCTCCAAATTCGCGCGGGCGGCGGCGGTCGGCGCGAAATGCAGGTCCGCGAGCACGGACACCATACGCCGGTACATCTCCTCCGGAAACGGCTGGTATTTATCGTCGGTGCGCAGCCCGGCCTCGACGTGGGCCACGGGAATCTTGCGATAGAACCCGGCCAGCGCGCCGAGGAAGCAGGGCGCCGCATCGCCCTGTACCACGATTATGTCCGGCGCGATCGCCGGCAGGAGCCCGTCAAGCCCGGCCAGCGTGCGCACCGAGATGTCGACGAGCGACTGCCGCTCGGTCATGATGTCGAGATCGAAGTCGGGATGCAGGTCGAAGACATCCAGGACCTGGTCGAGCATGTGGCGGTGCTGCGCCGTCGCCACCAGCACGGGCTTGAACTCAGACGGCCGTGTGGCAAGCGCGCGGACGACCGGCGCCATCTTGACCGCATCCGGGCGGGTGCCGACAACGGCCAGCACCGTCCGGCGCGCGGCCGGCTCTGAAGTCATCGGTGTCCGTCGCGGAGTCGGCGGGCGGTCCTGCAGC
>DATEGA010000064.1:0-6860 GCA_035280345.1 bacterium
ATCTGCGCGTGCTGGAGCGGCAAGGCTATCGGGCCACGCCGCAGCGGCGGGCGATCCTCCAAAGCCTGCTCAGCACCGGGCGGATCAACGTGCCCGCCGAGGATGTCTGCCGGCGGGCCCGTGCGCTGTGCCCTACGGTGAACCTCGCGACGACCTACCGGACGCTCGAGTTGCTCGGCCGGCTCGGCATCGTGCGCCGGCTGACGTACGGCGACGGCCGCGCCGTCTTCTGTGCCAACCCGCAGCCGCATTATCACGGCACGTGCCTCCGCTGCGGTGCCGTGGTCGATCTGCCACAGGGCCGCGTGGCGGAGGTGCTCGAGCGGGAACAGTCGGAGCTCACGGACCCCGCGTTCGGCGTCGTCAGCCACCGGATCGAGTTCTACGGCTACTGCGCATCGTGCCGCGATGCGGTCGCGGACACGCTGCTTCCGGGCGGCCAAACGGCCGACCGGACCCAGGCCGCCCGCGGGTGACGCGCTCGCGAGTCATACGGCGCATCGCCGCGGGCGCCGCGGCGATGGTCGTGAGCCTCGGCGGATTCGGCGCCGTCCCGATGTGGCGCGTGCAGGCCGCATCCGCACCCGCATCCGCGTTGCCGTTTCCCGAGCTGCAGGGTCCCCTCAACGTCACCGCTGACGAAGTCGTCATCGAGAACACCGGCACCGGTCTGACCGCGCGCGGGCACGTCCGGTTGACGTACAAGGCCGGCGTCGCCACGGCGAACGTGCTGCGTCTCCGGCGCGCGGACCGCACCGCCGAACTGACGGGCAACGTGACGTTTACCGACCCGCAGGGCAAGGCCGGAGGCGACGACATCACGGTCACCTTTACGCCGGCCAACCAGGTGAGCACCATCGTTATGGCCGGCAACGCCAGCGCCGAGACGAAAGATTACGCGATCCAGGCCGACCGGATCGCGGCCGACCGCGGCGCCGGCCGCCTGGTGGCGGACCGGCACGTCACGCTCTTCATGGCCCCCGATCTCATCGTTAACGGCGACCGGCTGGCCTACAATCAGGGGGCCCATTACGGGATCATCAGCGGCCACGTCGTCGCGTCGAACCGGGCCGGGCGCGTCCTCGGCGACTGGGTGGAGTTGTACCAGAAGCAGGAACGGGCTACGATTCACGGGCCCGTGACCGCCGAGGTGTACGGGGCGACGATCACCTCGAGCATCGCGCACGTCGATTTTGCCAAATCCGTCGCCGTGTTCAGCGGGCACACCTTCGTGACGCGCCGTCAGGGCACGCTGACCGCGGATAAGGTCACAATCTACTACAACACCCGCCGTTTTATCGCCGAGGGCGGGACGCACGCCCACTTCACCGACCTCGAGACCAGCGATAAGTAACCTGAAAGCCCGCCCCGGCCGGCGGGCGCCGCTCCGCACGGCCGTCCGGTGGATCTTGGCCGTTGCGATCAGTGTGGCAGTCTTCGAAGTGATCGACGGCCTGAGCGCCGGCTCCGGGTCATCGATGAACGGCCGTCCCGCGGGTCCATTCTCCTACGTGCAGCTGTGGCTGCCCGTGCTGTCTCCCGGCATCGCCGGCGTGGCGGCCGCGTGGGCGGCGCCGCCGATGGCCCGCTATGGACTGTCGGCGGGGGCCGCGGCGGTCTGGGCGCGAATCGGTGCGGACCGCCTCGTGGGCGTGCTGCGGGGCGCGCAGCTGCCACCGGAGACGGCCGTCGTGTTGATCGTCGCGTTCGGGGTGCCCTGGACGATCACGGCGCTGGCGGGCGGGCTGGTATTCGTGGCGGGACGTGCTATGTATCGTGCTGCCGGACGGTCTTGATCAGGTCGCCGGCGAGTCCGATGGCGTCCGTGGTCGGCAGGCCCTGATTGCTGAACGTGAACCCGCCGAATCCCGCGTCGATATGCCTGCCGATGAGGTCTACCGCCTGAGGGACGGTGGCCGTCGCGATCCTCGCGCGGCGCCCGGGTGGAATTTTTTCGAGCAGGGCCGCGGCCTCGCGCTCATTCTTCGCCAGGACGATGCCGATGCCGACGGTGAGAAGCACGGTCGAGGGGTCGCGTTTCTCGGCCTCGCAGTGGCGCTCGAACACCGTCTTCTTCCGCTTGAGATCTTCTAGATTGCCGCCGAACCAGTGGCCGATGTCACCGTGCCGCGCCAGCAACCGGAGCGTCCGCTGCTCTCCGCCGCCGCCGATCAGGATCTTCGGCCCTCCGGGTTGGAGCGGCCGCGGACTGTTGAGTGCCTGATCGATGCGGTAGTGCCGGCCGTGGAACGAGGGGCGCTCTTCACGGAACATCCGCTTGATAATGGTCAGCGCCTCGTCGAGGCGGTCCATCCGCTCGCGGACCGGCGGAAACGCAAAGCCGTACCCGGCGTGCTCGACATCGTTCCAGGCCGCGCCGATGCCCATCAGCGCGCGGCCCTTGGAGATCACGTCGAGGGTCGTGACCTGCTTCGCCAGCAGCGCCGGATTGCGGTAGGTCACCCCGGTCACCAGCGTGCCGAGCGTGACGCGTGAAGTACTTCTGGCGAGTCCCCCGAGCGCCGTGTAAGCCTCGAGCATCGGCTCGGTGGCCGGACCGATTCCGCCGATCTGGTAGAAATGGTCCATGACCGTGACAAGATCGAAGCCGGCCCGTTCCGCAGCCTGGGCGTTCTCAACGACACGGTCAAAGAGCGTATCCGCGGGCGCCCCGGAGAACGTGAAGTTGGGCATGTGAAAGCCGAAAAAGGTCGCCATACGACGAAGAACGCGCGGCGCCTAGCCGCGCATTCCGCGCCTCGCGCCGGTGCCGAGGGCCGCTACGGCTCCTCCCCGCGGGTGATATAGTTGTACAGTGTCCGGTCGCGGTACGCGAGGTTGTACTGCACGGCCGCGTCCCGGCTGCGACCGGTCCGGTAGTACGCCGAACCGAGCATGTAGTGCAGCACGCTGTTGCTCGGGTCGAGGCGCACGGCCTCTTCCCACTGTGCCACGGTATTCTTGGCGTCGCTGCGCGTCGAGTACACGTATCCGAGGTATCCATGGTTCATCGCGTTGCCCGGCTCTTGGCGCGTCACCTCAAGGAGCTCCCGAAACGCCGTGGCGTGATCGCCCGCGATCCACGACGCGAATGCCAGCGAGTATCGGGCCAGCAGATCCTTCGGATTCTTCTGCACGTCGGCCGACGCATGTTGCACGATGCGCTGCTCGAGCGCCGGCCGGCCGGCCTCGCCGCCCACCATGCGGTCGATCTGCTTGAAGACGTGCCAGCCGTCGATCAGCATGCCTTCGTGCGCATAGACCATCGCGAGCCGGTACGACGTTTCGGGATCGGGGTGCCGGGCGATCTGTGTTTTGAGCCCGGGGATGAGCCCACGCCAACTTGAGCCCGCCTGTTGCGCCCGGGCGGTGAGCCCTCCGGCCGCGACAAGGCCGGTCAGCAGCGAGATCACGACCACGGCGGAAACGGCGAACGGCGTGCGGCGGGGCGAACGCGAACTCATCAGCGGCATCCTCCTCCAGGCGACCTTCCTAGTATACCGGACCACGGGAGGCCGGTGGCATCGCAGGGCGGCCCCCGCCGCGCCGAGAACTAGGAGCGGCGATGCGTGCCGTCCGGTTCCATCAGCACGGGGGCCCCGAAGTTCTCACCTACGCAGAGGCACCGGACCCGGTTCCGGGTCCGCGTCAGGTCCTCGTGCACGTCCGCGCGTGCGCGATGAACCATCTCGACATCCACGTGCGGCGCGGCATCCCCGGGATGAAGCTGCCCCTGCCGCACACCTTGGGAAGCGACGTAGCCGGCGAGGTCGCCTCGGTGGGGCCGGGTGTCACGTCGTGCAAGCCCGGCGATGCGGTCGTCGTCAACCCCGGGGAGAGCTGCGGCCGCTGCGAGGCCTGTCTCAGCGGAGACGACAACCTCTGCCGCGAGTACTCGATCCTGGGCGAGCACATCCCGGGTGGCTACGCTGAGCTCGTGGTGGTGCCCGAGGCGAATGTCCTTCCCAAGCCCGTGCGGCTGTCCTTCGCTGAAGCGGCGGCGGTGCCGCTCGTCTTCCTGACGGCGTGGGACATGCTGGTCGTCGGCGCGCGCGTGCGGCCGTCGGAGACGGTGCTGGTGTGGGGCGCCGGCAGCGGTGTCGGCAGCGCCGCGATCCAGATCGCCAAGGAGTTCGGCGCGCGCGTCATCGCGATCGCGGGCGCGGACTGGAAGCTCGAGCGGGCCCGCGGGCTCGGCGCCGACGACACGATTAACCATACGACGCAGCCGGTGGGCGACGAGGTGAGGCGGCTCACGGGGCGGCGGGGCGTCGACGTCGTGTTCGAACACGTGGGGCAGGCAACGTGGGAGACGAGCCTCCGTGCCCTCGCGCGCGGCGGACGTCTCGTGACGTGCGGGTCGACGAGCGGTTTCGCGGCGCAGACTGATCTGCGCTACGTTTTCTCGCGGCGCATTCTGATCCGCGGAACCTTTATGGGCAGCAAAGGGACGATGTACGAGATCCTGCGGCTGGTCGAGGCCGGGCGGCTGCGCCCGGTCGTGCACGACGTGCGGCCGCTCGAAGATGCCCGGCGCGCGCACGAGGCGATGGAGCGAAGCGAGCAGTTCGGGAAGCTGGTACTGGAGCCCTAGCCGGTCAGCGCCCGCGCGACCTCGCCGGCTGCTCTGCACCGATCCACGCCGCGCCGCCGTCCCATACTTCTTTCTTCCAAATCGGCACGGTCTGTTTGAGCGTATCGATCGCGTAGCGGCCCGCTTCGAAGGCCTCGGACCGATGGGGCGCCGAGACGGCGACGGCGACGCTCGTTTCGCCCACGGCCAGCCGCCCCGTGCGGTGGGCGATGGCGACGCGCGTGATCGGCCAGCGCTCTGTCAGCGTACCGGCGATTTTCTCCAGTTCCCGGCGGGCGAGCGCATCGTACGCTTCGTAGACCAGATGGTCCACCCGCCGTCCGCGGGCGTTGTCGCGGACCACGCCGAGGAACAGCACCACCGCCCCGGCGCGCGGATCGGCGACCGCGGCGAGCACGCGGTCCGTGGAGATCGGTCCCTCGGTCAGCTCGATCGAGACCGCCGCGCCGCCCCCGCTGACCGGTGGGATCAGGGCGACCTCCGCCGCGCCCCGGAGCGGGCGGTTGCCGCTTACGTACTCGTCATCGATCGCGAATCCGGACGGCGGCGGCAGCGTGCCGAGACCGGGGTACCGGGCGACCAGCGCCGTCCACAGCGCGGCGCCGTCGGCGTCGTCGTGCAGCGGGAGTTCGATCTGCGGGGCGCCGACGGCCTCCCGGTATGAGGCGAACAGCCGGACCTTGATCTTCACGGCCACGATTGTAACACAGCAGGAAGGACGCTCCGGTGAAGGGAACCGGCTCGGCGCGCGGCCCGTAACGACAGACGGGTGACTCCATCGATGCGGGCCGCTGAGCCGGACCGCGGGGGACAAATAGAAGTGTTCACGTTCCGATTCATGGCGATTGCCGGGCTCGTGGTCGCGGTCGTGGCCACCGGTGCGCTTCCGCCGGGGGGTCCGGTGCCCGCCAACGCGGCGCTTTTCAACATCAGCGAGCAACAGGAGATCCAGATCGGCCGTGAGGTCGAGCGGCAGCTCCGGGCGAAGCCGGGGTTCATCGACGACCCGGGCCTCACCGCGAACCTTACCGAGATCGGGCACAAGCTGGCGGCGGTCTCCGAGCGGCCCAATCTCCCGTGGACGTACCACATTCTGAAGGACTCCAGCGTGAACGCCCTCGCGGCGCCGGGCGGCTACATCTTCGCGACGCGGGGTCTGTTTGGATTCGTCAAGTCCCAAGACGAGCTGGCCTTCGTGATCGGCCACGAGACGACGCACGTGGCGCACCGCCATGCCGTCGACTTAGCGCAAAAGGACATGCAACTGCAGTTCGGCGCGTTGATCGTGACCCAGGTGCTCTTCGGCGGCAGCTGGCCGGCATACATGCTGAGCCAGCTGGGCCGGAACCTGATCGACGCGAAGTATTCCCGGGATAAGGAGTACGAGGCAGACCACTTCGGCGTCATCTACGCGCGCAAGGTGGGCTACGATCCCACGCAGTCGATCGCGTTCTTCGACCGGCTGCGCCAACAGGAAAAAGCACAGCCCGGGATGGCCCGCGCATTTGAAAACCACCCCGACACGCCGGCGCGTATTGGGGCGCTCTGCACCGAGCTCACCGGCATGGGTTACCGCGTGAACTGTCCGGTCAAGCCGGGCGCCGCCCCGCAGCCGGGCACGTCGGGCGCCGCCGCACCGACGCCCGTGCCTCCCGCGGGCGCGGCGCCGATGAGTCCGGCGCAGGAGCACAACTAGCCGAGGCCCGAACTTCCCGGCGTGAGCCGCGTTCCGTTGGCGACCTCGCGGATTGTGATCGCCGACCCGTACGCCGCGCCGGGCGCCTATCGCAAAGCACAGCTGCACTGTCATACGACGCGCTCGGACGGCGCCGACGAGCCGCGCGCGCTCCTCGAGCGGTATCGCGCCGCCGGCTACACTTTTGTGGTCTTTACCGATCACAATCGTGTCACGTCGTGCGACGATCTCAACGACGGCGGTTTCCTCGCGCTGCCCGGCGTGGAGACCACGATCTCGCGGCCGTTTCGCCCGCTTGGGCCGCACATGGGCCGTCTCGGCGCGCCGGGGTCGCTGGCGCCGCGCACGGCCCAGGCCTGTGTCGACGCCACGATCGCCGCGGGCGGCGTCGTCTCGCTGCACCATCCGTCATGGAGCGGCAATTTATGGACCGGCCGCTGGTCGGTCGACGAGATGGTCGCGCTTCGCGGCTACCGTCTCGTGGAGATCAGCAACCATCACAGCGGCACCCACGAGGACCTGGCGCGGTGGACGGGCGCGCTCCGCCGCCGCGGCCGGGCCGCCGCGACC
>DATEGA010000065.1:0-7919 GCA_035280345.1 bacterium
GGCGCCCACACCGCGGGCCCGGCGCCGCGCGGCAGCGAAGTGACGCGGCGCGGCTCCCCGCCGGCGAGCGGCAGAAGATAGAGCTGATTCGTGCCCTCGCGGTCGGAGAGAAAGGCGAACGTCCGGCCGTCCGGCGACCACCGGGGCGCGCTGTCGCGCCGGCCGCCGCGCGTCAGTTGAACCGCCTCACCGCCGCCTGTGCCGGCGAGCCAAATCGTCGACCGGTACTCATCCGTCCCCAGGTCGATCTCGGTACGAACGAACGCGACCGAGGCGCCGTCCGGCGATATCTGCGCGTCGGACACGGTCACGAGGTTGGCGAGGTCGTCCGGGCGAGGCGCGCGTCGTTGCGCAGACATGCAGGGCCTCCTAAAGAGAACGCGATACCTCGAGTAGGGTCATACGGTCCGGGCCGGACCTGATCCTTGCGAGGCCGAAGGGTGTGATAGGACACGCGAAGCCGGGGACGAACACAATCGCGAAGCGATCACTGCACGTCACCGTCTGAGGACAGCCCATGACCGTCCCGCTTGTTCTTTCGGCGCCGCCGGAGTATCTCGCCGCGATCAACAACCGTCTTGAAGCGCTGGCCCGCGATCGGTTTGTGCCGCGGCTATGGGCCCGGGATCCCACGCTCTGGACGGCGGATCCCGCCGGGCAGGCGGCGGTGCGTGCCGGCCTGGGGTGGCTGCGCGCGCCGAAGGACATGGCGGAGGCCGTGAGCGACCTCGACCGCTTCGCGGCGGATCTGCGACAAGATGGGTACCGCCAGGTGCTGCACATGGGGATGGGCGGGAGCAGCCTCGCGCCGCTCGTCTTCGAGCGCACGTTCCCCGCGGAGGACGGCCTCCGGCTTTCGGTGCTCGACACCACGGATCCCGCGACGATCCTCGCCGCGGATCGCTGGGCAGCGGGTGCGCCGACGCTGTACATCGTGGCCAGCAAGTCTGGTACGACCGCCGAGCCGCTCGCCTTCGGCGAATATTTCTACGCAAAGCGGCAGGCGGTGGCAAGCGAGGCCGCGGGGCGGGACTTCGCCGTGGTCACCGATGCCGGGACCCCGCTGGCCAACCAAGCACAACAGCGCCGGTACCGGCGCGTGTTCACTAACGCGCCGGACGTCGGCGGCCGGTATTCGGCGCTGACCTACTTCGGGCTCGTGCCCGCCGTTCTCGCCGGGATCGACATCAGCGGCGTGCTCGACCGGGCGCGGCGCATGGCCGCCGCGTGCGGCCCCGAGGTATCCCCGGCGCAGAATCCCGGCGTCCAGCTCGGCGCCGTGATGGGCGAACTGGCGCGACGCGGCCGCGACAAGGTGACATTCATCGTCTCGGAATCTGTCGCCACGCTCGGCACCTGGCTCGAACAGCTTCTCGCCGAGAGCACCGGCAAGAACGGTACGGGGCTCCTACCCGTGGCGGGCGAGGCGCTCGGCGGCCCCGGCGACTACGGGGTGGACCGGCTGTTCGTCTACGTCCGCCGCCGGGGCGAGACCGGGGGTGCGATCGAAGACGGCATCCGCGCGCTCCGCGACGCCATGCACCCCATCGTAACGGTCGAGATGGACGATACGCTCGACGTCGGGCACGAGTTTTTCCGGTGGGAGATCGCGACTGCGACCGCGGGGGCGATCCTCGGGATCAACGCCTTCGACCAGCCGAACGTGCAGGAGAGCAAGGATATCACCAACCGGCTGCTAGAGACGGTGCGCCGCGACGGGCGCCTGGCCGAGCCGCCGCCGACGCAGACCGATGGTCCGCTCGCGCTGTACGCGGACGGCGCCGGCGGCAGCCTCGCCGACGCGCTTGCGCGGTTCCTCCGCGCACGGCGGCCTGGAGACTACCTCGCGATCCTCGCCTACCTTACCGAGTCCGTGGAAACGGAACGAACGTTGCAGGCCGTCCGTCTCCAGGTACGGGACTCGACGCGCCTCGCCACGACACTCGGGTACGGGCCGCGCTATCTACACTCGACCGGCCAATACCACAAGGGCGGACCGCCCACCGGGTTGTTTCTGATCATCACCGCCGACGACGCGGAAGACGCTCCGGTACCCGGGCAACCGTACACGTTCGGCGTGTTCAAACGGGCCCAGGCGCTCGGCGATCTCGAAGCGCTCCGCAGTCACGACCGGCGTGTCGTGCGGGTGCATCTCCGCGGCCCGGTCGACGCGGCGCTTGTCCGCCTCGGAGAGGTAACCGCCGCGGCGCTGGCGGCCGGCGGATCGGCGGTATCGTGAACCAGGGCCCAGAGCGGTCCGGCTCGGGCGCGGACGATCACGGCCGGAGCGGGCGGGAGCGGCCCGGTCCGACGATTCTTGTCGTCGTTGGTGCCGGTGGCGATCTCGCGGCCCGCAAGTTGCTGCCGGCGGTCTACAATCTGTCCGTCGACGGGTGGCTGCCCGACCGGCTCGCGATCATCGGGATCGACCCTCACATGGCGGACGACGCGGCATTCCGGAGCCACGCCCGCGACGCGATCGACCGATTCTCGCGGCGCGGACGTGTCGAGCCTGCCCGGTGGGACGCGCTCGCCCCGGCGCTCGGGAGCCTTCGCGGCGATCTCTCCCAACCCGAGACCGGACGCACGCTCGCCGCGGCCATCGCCGCGGTGGAACGACAGTGGGGCGTGCCCGCGGTCCGCCTCTTCTACCTTGCGACGCCGCCGGCGGCGGTGGAGGCGATCGTGGAGACGCTCGGCGCGGCGGGCCTCGCCGGTGACCGGGCACGGCTCGTCGTCGAGAAGCCGTTCGGCCGGGACCTCGCGTCGGCGCGTGCGCTGACCGCCGCGATCGGGCGCGAGTTCGCCGAGCGGCAGATCTTTCGCATCGACCACTACCTCGGCAAGGAGACCGTCCAGAACATCCTGGCCCTCCGGTTCGGCAATACCCTCTACGAGCCGGTGTGGAACCGCCGATACGTCGACCACGTCCAGATCACCGTCGCCGAGACGGTCGGGGTCGAGCACCGCGGCGCGTACTACGAAACGGCCGGCGCGCTGCGCGACATGGTGCAGAACCATCTGCTCCAGATCCTCTGCCTGATCGCGATGGAGCCGCCCGTGTCGTTCGATGCGGACGAGATCCGGAACAAAAAGACCGACGTGCTGCGGGCGGTCCGGCCGCTCACCACCAACGTGGACGACTCGGCGGTCCGCGGCCAATACGGCCCGGGGACCGTTGAGGGCGCGCCGGTGCCGGGGTATCGGGCCGAGCCGGGCATCGCGTCCGATTCGATTACGGAGACGTTTGCGGTACTTCGCCTCTTCGTCGACAACTGGCGATGGGAGGGCGTGCCCTTCTACTTGCGCACCGGCAAGCGGCTGCCGGTCAAAGCGACAGAGGCGCTGATCCAGTTTCAGCCGGCGCCGCACCTCCCCTTTCCGGCGGAGACGGTCGCGCACTGGCGGCCGAATCAGCTCATTGTGCGGATCCAGCCCAACGAGGGCATTGCGCTGCGCTTTCAGGCGAAGCGGCCGGGCCCGGTGTTGCATCTCGATACCGCGGATATGGACTTCGACTACTGCCGGCAATTCGGCGGCGAGCCCCCGGAGGCGTACGAGACGCTGCTGCTGGACGTGATGTGGGGCGACGCGACGCTGTTCATGCGCGCCGACCAGATCGAGACCTCGTGGTCGATCGTCCAGCCGATCCTCAACGCGTGGCGCACCGCTCCGGAGGGCGGCGTGCCGGTGTATCCGGCGGGCACGTGGGGTCCCCCCGCGGCGGACATGGTGCCGCAGCGCGACGGCCGGCGATGGTACCCGCCGGCCGTCGCGGACGCGGTTCGTGGATCTTGATCTGCGCCGCGGGCGGCACGGCGATCACGGTGCAGGCCTAGACTCGAAGACGCGGGTCGAGGAGATCCCGCAGCCCGTCGCCGAGCAGATTCATACCGATCACCGTCAGCGTGATGGCGAGGCCCGGGAAGACCGCGGTCCACCACGCATCCCGCAGATACTGCCGCGCACCGCTCAACATCGCGCCCCACTCCGGCGTCGGCGGCTGCGCACCGAGCCCGACGTAGGAGAGTCCGGCGGCGATCAAGATGTTGACGCCGATGCCGAGCGTGGCCAGGATTACAATCGGCGCGGCGATGTTGCGCAGGACGTGGCGCAGGACAAGCCGCGCCGTGGTGGCGCCCGCCGCCCGGGCGGCCTCTATGTACTCCATGCGGCGGACGGACAATGTCGAACCGCGGACCGTCCGCGTGTACACTGGAATCGCGCCGATCCCGACTGCAATGATGACGTTTACCAGACTCGGTCCCAGCGTCGCGACGATTGCGATCGCGAGTAAAATACCAGGAAATGCCAGCAGCACATCGGTCGCCCTCATTACGGCGGCGTCCCACCTGCCGCCATAGAATCCGGCGGCGAGCCCGGCCGCGGTCCCAATCGCCGCCGCGATGCCGACGGCGACGATGCCGACCTCGAGCGACACCCGGCTTCCGTAGATGACTCGGCTCAGCACGTCCCGGCCGAGTTCGTCGGTGCCGAACGGATGTCCGCGGGACGGCGGCCGGAGCACGTCCTCAATCACCGGCGCGATGGGATCGTGAGGTGCGATCCACGGCGCGGCCAGCGCGGTGGCGACGAAGATCAGCGAGATCGCGATGCCCGCCCACATACCGGGACGCAGGTGAGGTAGCCGCGCGCACCGCCCGCCGGTCATGCGTCGTACGTAATGCGGGGGTCGAGAACGAGGTACGCCACGTCGACCGAGATGTTCACGAGCGCGTACACGGCCGCGGCGAACAACACGATGCCCTGGATCACCGGAAAGTCGCGCGACTGCACCGCGGCGACGGCGAACCGGCCGAGCCCCGACCGCGCAAACACCGATTCGACGATGACGGCCCCGCCCAGCAGCGCACCGAACTGCAGCCCCATCACGGTGACGACCGGAATCAGCGCGTTGCGCAGCGCATGCCGGAACAACACGCGGACGCCGGCCAGACCTTTCGCACGGGCGGTGCGCACGAAGTCGCTCGGCAGCACGTCGAGCAGGCTGGCCCTGGTGAGCCGGGCCAGTACCGCGGCCGCTTGTGCCCCGAGCGTCACCGCGGGCAGCACGAGCGCCCGCCAATCCCCCTCGCCGGCGATGGGCAGCCAATGCAGCAGCAGGCCGAAGAACAGAATCAGGAGCAGGCCGAGCCAGAACGACGGCATGGAGATTCCGAGCAGCGACGTGCCCATCAGCAGCGCATCGGCGACGCCGGTCCGGCTGGTCGCCGCCAGCGCGCCGAGCAGGATCCCGGTCACAGTCGCGATCGCCATTGCCGCCAGCGTGAGCTGCAGCGTGGGTGGGAACCGGTCCCAGATCTCGAGCGCAACCGGCCGGCCGGATCGGATCGACTGGCCCAGGTCGCCGTGGAGGACTCCGGCGAGATAGCGGCCGTACTGCACGGGCAGCGGACGGTCCAACCCGAGTTGGTGGCGAAGCCGTTCGACGTCGGCCGCGGACGCGTTCTCACCCAGCATGATCGTGGCGGGGTCGCCCGGCGTGAGGTGGCTCATCAGGAAGACGAGCACGGACACCGCGAGCAGCACGGGGATAACCGCTCCGAGCCGCCGGAGGATGAACGCGAGCACCGGCCGCCTAGCGCTTGGTCAAATAGGCGTCCCCGAGAAACACATAGCCGTCGGGATGAATGCGCGCGTCCTTGATCCACGGCTGCAGGGCGATGTAGTTGTAGTTCGTCCACAGCGGCACCCACAGCGCCTTGTCGACGACATATTTCTGCAGGTCGACGTAAATGGCCGCGCGTTTCGTGGGATTGGTGGCGTGCCGCGCCGCGTCGATCAGGCCGTCGAGCTTGGGATCGGCGTAGTGGCTGAAATTAAGCCCGGTGCCGATGTTCGCCGAGTCGAACCAGATGAACATGATATCCGGTTCGTTGTACGTGTAGCCCATGAACCCAGCCTGCTGGTCGCCTTTCTTGAACTTCTCGAGGATCGTACCAAACTCGTAGGTCTGGATATCCATCTTGACGCCGAACGCGCGCAGGTTGGCCTGGACCAGTTGCGCGGTGCGGACGCCGGTGTCGGCGGGCGTTGTATACAGGGTGAACGCGAGCGGCCGGCCGCTCTTCTGCAGCGTGCCGTCCGGGCCGGGGGTCCAACCCGCCTCGGCGAAGAGCTGCTTCGCCTTCGCCGGATCATAGTGCGGCGCGTAGTCCACGATGCCGGGCCAGTAACCCCAGATCGAGGGCGGCAGCGGCCCGTACGCCGGCTCACCGAGGCCCTCCAACACCACCTTCACGAGCACGTCCTTGTTGATCGCGTAGTTCATCGCGCGCCGCAGACGCAGGTCGGAGAACGGCTCCTTCGTGACGTTGAACTCGAGAAACTCGCCGACGCCCTTTCTCAAGAATTTGAAGATCTGATACTTCTTCGTCGCCTGAAGCCGCGCCACGTCGTGCGGGGGCAGGCTCAGCTGGCTGACCTCGCCGCTTTCAAAGGCAGCGACCTGCGTCGCCGAGTCCGGGATGATCCGGTAGAGCACCTGGTCGATGTAGGCCGGCCCCTTGTGCATGTACGGAGGGCCCCAATTGAACGCCGGGTTGCGCACCATCGTGATGTGGTGTCCGGAGACCCATTCCTTCAGTGTGTACGGCCCATCGCTGACCGGCGCGCGGCCGAACCCGGCGCCCGCTGCGTCGGCAGCGCGCACGCTGATCGGCGACAGACGCGAGTCGGTGAGGTTGTTGAGCAGCGGCGCGAACGGCTCGCTGAGCGTAAGCCGCAGGGTCCGCGTATCCACGGCGTCGACGCTCTTCACCGGCCCGAGTTGGGCCTTGGCGACCGGGGACTTCGTCTCGGGCGCGACCGCCCGCTCGATCGACGCCTTGACCGCCTGCGCCGTCACCGGCGTGCCATCTTGGAAGACCGCGCCGGGCTTGAGCTTGAACGTCCAGACCATGCCGTCGGTGCTGATCGTCCACGAATCCGCGAGCCCCGGCACGACCCGATTGTCGAAGCCGTGCGCGAGCAGGGGCTGTCCAAGGAAGTTGAAGATCGCGGCCGTGACGGCTGCGCCGGTCTTCTGCGGATCCAGGGTGTCGGGCTCTTCGGTGCTGACGATCGTCCAACTGCCGCCGACCTTCGAGTCCTGCGCGTACAGCGTGGCACCCCACCCGATCACCGCCACGGATAGGGTGACCGCAAGTGCAACCGTGCGACGCATCAATAGGACCTCCCCCGCCTGATCGCCGGCGAGCTCCGCGGCCGGCCTGGATTTCCTACCCCGCTGCTCGCTGTTCGCGCTACGTCGAAAGCAGCCCTCCAACGCCGCGTGCACAACTCGGCGGCGAGTCACAGGAACGCCCTGCGCGCCAACGAAGTCCACTGCATCCCGGCCGGGGACCCGTTCCTGCGGCCGACATGCGCCCGGAGGTGCCCGATGGCCCGTCAGTCCGTGTTTCCGTCAAGCCGTCCTCGTCCCGCCTCGCCCTACTCCCCCGGCATCAAGTTAGGAAACCTGGTCTTTACGTCGGGGCAGGTCGGCGCAGATGCGTCGGGCCAGGTGCCGCCGGGCATCCGCGAGCAAACGCAGAACTGCCTCGATAACATTCAGGCCGTCCTGGAAGCGGCGGGCACGAACATGGCGCACGTACTGAAGGCGACGGTGTTTCTGACCGACATCAAAGATTTCTCAGCGATGAACGAAGTCTACCGCCGGGCATTTCCCGGCGATCTTCCGGCGCGATCGACCGTGGGGGTGAGCGCGCTCGCCCGCCCGGAACTGAAGGTCGAAATTGAGGTCGTCGCGGGAATGCCGTAGCGGCGGCGCCGGCGTGTAAGCGCGCTACAACTCAGCCAACAGGCGGGCAAACCACGCGATGCGCGGCGCGACGGCCTGGCGCCGCACGTGCTCGCCGTCCGCGTGGCCCCCGCCGCCGACGGATCCGAGCCCGTCG
>DATEGA010000066.1:0-2802 GCA_035280345.1 bacterium
ACGGCAGCACCACGGTGTCCGACGCGCGCCCGCGGGCGGTGCCGTCGGCCGGCGCGCGCCGCCGCTCCGGCAGCACGTCGCCCCGGTAGATCCACACCTTCACGCCGATCCGGCCGTAGGTCGTGAGCGCCTCTGCGACGCCGAAGTCGATGTCCGCGCGCAGGGTCTGGAGCGGCACCCGGCCCTCGCGGTACCACTCGTACCGCGCGATCTCGGCGCCGGCCAGCCGGCCGCTGCAGGAGATGCGGATGCCCTTCGCGCCGCTGCGGAGGCTGCGGGCGACCGCCTGCTTCATCGCCCGGCGGTACGCGATGCGCCGCTCGAGCTGGCTCGCGACGTTCTGAGCGACCAGCGCGGCCTCGAGTTCGGCGCGCCGGATCTCCTGGACGTTCAGCTGGATCGCCTTGCCGGTGAGCGCCTCGAGCTCTTTCTTCAGCGCGTCGATCCCCGTGCCGCCTCGGCCGATGATGATGCCCGGCCGCGCCGAATGGATCGTGATGCGGACGCGGTTGGCGGCGCGCTCGATCTCGATCCGCGAGATCCCCGCGCGGCCCATCTTCTTCTTGATCGCGCCGCGCAGCTTCTGGTCTTCCTCGATCAGCTCGGGGAAGTTCTTTTCGGCGTACCACTTGGACTCCCAGTCCTTGATGATCCCGAGCCGCAGACCGATTGGATGGATCTTCTGTCCCACAGCGCGCCCCCTATTCGTCGGCGACGATCACGGTGATGTGGCTGCTGCGCTTCTTGACCACGTCGGCTCTGCCGCGGGCGCGGGCGTGCATGCGCCGCTGGCTCGGACCGCTGTCCACGTAGGCGCGCCGGACCCGCAGCGCGTCGCGCGCCAGTTCCAGGTTGTGCTCCGCGTTGGCGGCCGCCGAGGCGACGACCTTGGCGACGGCCTTCGCCGCGCGGTTCGGCGTAAACTTCAGCACCGCCAGCGCCTCGTCCACGGCCTTGCCCTTGATCAGCTCCGTCACGGTCCGCACTTTCCGCGGCGCGATCCGGACGTGGCGCGCGATCGCCTTGGCTTCCATCGGCACTCCTCCCTAGGAGGACGGGGCCGGCGTGGCCGGCGCCGCTCCGCCCGCGGCCGGCGCGGCCGCACCCGGCCCCATCGGCCGTACGGCCGTCGTCTTCTCGACGCGCACGCCGTGGCTCTTGAACGTCCGCGTCGCCGCGAACTCGCCCAGCTTGTGTCCGACCATGTTCTCGGTCACGTAGACCGGCACGTGCTTGCGGCCGTCGTACACCGCGATCGTATGGCCGACCATGTCCGGCAGGATCGTCGACCGGCGCGACCACGTCCGGATCACCCGCCGCTCGCGCGTGCGGTTCAGCGCGTCGACTTTTTGCTGGAGGTGCCTGTCGACGAACGGCCCCTTCTTGACGGACCGGCCCATCCTATTTCCTCCGCTTCACGATGAACTTGTCGCTCGGCTTCGTCTTGCGCGTCTTGTAGCCGAGCGTCGGCTTGCCCCACGGCGTCACGGGCCCGGGCATGCCGATCGGCGACTTGCCCTCGCCGCCGCCGTGCGGATGGCTGCTGGGATCCATCACCACGCCGCGGACGTGGGGCCGCCGGCGCATCCAGCGCGTCCGGCCGGCCTTGCCGATGCTGACCGACTCGTGCTCGAGGTTGCCCACCTGGCCGATCGTCGCTCGGCAGTCGATGTGGATCATCCGCGTCTCGCCGGAGGGCAGCCGGATCTGCGCGTAGTCGCCTTCCTTGGCCATGACCTGCGCCGCGCCGCCGGCGCTGCGCACCAGCTGGCCGCCGCGGCCCATGTGCAGCTCGACGTTGTGCACCGTCGTACCGACCGGAATCGCGCGCAGCGGCAAGCTGTTGCCCGGCTTGATCTCCGCGTCCGGCCCCGAGGCGACGGTGTCGCCCAGCCCGAGGCCGACCGGCGCCAGGATGTAGCGCTTCTCGCCGTCGCGGTAGTGCAGCAGCGCGATCCGCGCGGACCGGTTGGGGTCGTACTCGATCTCGGCGACCCGCGCCGTGATACCGTCCTTATCGCGCTTGAAGTCGATGACCCGGTAGCGCCGCTTGTGGCCGCCGCCGCGGTGGCGCACGGTCACCCGGCCCTGGCCGTTGCGGCCCGCGTGGTTGAGCAGCGGCTCGAGGAGCGACCGCTCCGGCGACGTCCGGGTGATCTCCTCGAACGTCACCACCGTCATGAACCGCCGGCCGGGCGTGACGGGCTTGAACTTTTTGATCCCCATGCGTCGGGCCTCCGCCCTAGGTCAGTTTCTCGAGATCGATCTTGTCGCCGTCCGCGAGCGTCACGATCGCTTTGCGGTAGCCGGCCTCGCGGTAGTGGTGCTGGCCGCGCCGGCGCGCGCGCCCCGGGATCCGGATCACGTTGACCTTGGTGACGCGGACACTGAACAGCCGCTGCACCGCGTCGCGGATCACCGGCTTCGGCGACGCGCCGTCAATCTCAAAGGTGTACTTGTTGATCGCGGTGCCGCGCATGCTCTTCTCCGTGACGATCGGCCGCCGGATGATGCTGCGCGGATCGAGCACCGGGCTCATGAGGCGAGTCCCTCCACCAGCCGGTCGAGCGCGTCGCGTGTGAATACGATCCGGTCCGAGGCGAGAATCGCGTGCACGTTGAGCGCGGAGGCCGCCGCAACCCGCACCCCGTCCAGATTGGCCGCCGAGCGCTCGACGGCTTCGTTCGGCGCGGCGGTCACGAGCAGCACCGACCGGACGCCGCTCGCCCGGACGCCCAACCCCGCCGCGCGCAGCGCCGCGGCGATCGTCTTCGTCTTCGGCCCGTCGAGGTCGAGGCGGTC
>DATEGA010000067.1:0-13387 GCA_035280345.1 bacterium
GGGCGCCGCGGCGGCCGCGGCCGGGAGGCTCCGGGGCCCCCGCTCGGTGTTCGGCGCCGCGTCCGCCCGGGACACCGTCGTGATGGCGCCGAGCTACGTAATCCGCAGCCTCGATCCCGGGCACACGCTCGAGCCCCTGGGCGAGATGATCACCCACGCGGCGTACGACGCGCTCGTGACCCTGCAGGGTGAGGACCTCTCCCACCCGCGGCCCCACCTCGCCACGTCGTGGACGGTCACCGGCGGCGGCCGCCTCTACACGTTCACTCTGCGGCGCGACGTGCGCTTCGCTTCCGGAAACACGCTGACGTCGGCCGACGTGCAGTGGTCCCTCGAGCGGGTCAAGAACCTGAAATCCAATCCGGCGTTCTTCCTCGACAACGTCGACGCCATCACGACCCCGGACCCCTACACCGTCGTCCTGCGTCTCCGGGACCCGCAGCCATCGATCATCCCGATCCTGTCGAACGGCGCCCTCGGCATCGTCGACAGCAAAGCCGCGGCCGCGCAGGGCGCCGACGCCGGACCGGACGCGAACAACCGCGACCACGCGGAAGGCTATCTCAACGCGCATTCGCTCGGCAGCGGGCCGTTCATTCTCGAGAGCCACACCCCGAACCAGGAAGTCGTCCTGGCCCGCAACCCGCGGCACTGGCGCGGCGCGCCGGCGATCGCGCGCGTCGTCATCAAAAACATCCCGGAAGCCTCGACGCAGGCGCTCGGGCTGGAGCGCGGCGACATCGACATCGCGACCGGCTTGGGCCTGTCGAACGCCGAGACGCTGAGCCGCGTGCCGAGCGTCACCACAAAGAGCAGCCTGATCGCGGCCTCGTTCCTGATGATGGTAAACATGGACCCGGAGTTGAGCGGCTCGCTCGCCAATCCGAAGATCATCCAGGCGATCCGCTACGCGCTCGACTACGAGGGCATCCTGAAGATCGCGGGCCCGGGAGCGGTGCGGATGGCCGGCGTGATCCCCAACGATCTCGCCGGTGCGCTCGATCCCCGGGAGGCGCCCAAAACCGACCGGGACCGCGCCAAGGCCCTGATCCGGGAGTCCGGCGTTTCGTCCCCGCATGGGCGCATGAACTACGCGAGCGACCAGACGTCCTTTGGCATCCAGTACTCGATCCTCGCGCAGAAACTCCAGGCCGATCTGGCCGCGGTCGGCATCAGCGTCGACCTCAACCCGCTGCCGGGCGCCGTCGCCCTCGGCGACTACCGTGCGGCCAAAGCGCCCGCGCTCTTCGGCGGCTACGTGCTCGACTACCCGGACGCGACGGACTTTCTCGTGTATCTTCCCGGCCGGCTCGTCGGCAAGCGGATGCGCTGGCCGGCGACGGCGAGTGCGGCGGCCGGCGAGTTGGCGCACTGGGGCGATCAGGCGGAGCAGGAGGGTGACGCAAAGGCGCGGGTGGCGCTGCTGCAGAAGGTCCAGCGCCGCCTGCTCGAGATCGGCCCCTACATCCCGCTCTTCACGCCCGCGCTGCCGTGGGGCTACCGTGCCGATCTGCGCGGCGTGACGTTCAACAGCGTCTGGGGGACCGACTTCTTCACCGTCCGCCGCACCTAACCGCCCGTGAACCTCGCGGCCTACGTCGGCCGGCGGGCGCTCCTGATGCCCGTGATGCTGCTCGGGATCACGCTGCTCACCTTCCTGATCTCGCACGCGGTCCCGGCGGACCCGGTCGCGGCCAACCTCGGCGAGCAGTCGGCGGCGAACCCGGAGATCGTGGCCGCCTTCCGCCATCAATGGGGGCTCGACCGGCCGCTGCCGCAGCAGTACCTCATCTACGTGTGGCGCCTCGCGCACGGCGACATGGGGATGTCGATCTCGACGCACCAAGCGGTGGCGGCCGATCTCGGACAGGACCTGCCCGCGACGATTGAACTCGCGTTCGCGGCGATGCTGATCAGCCTGGCCGTCGGCGTACCGCTCGGCATCCTGGCCGGCGTCCGCCGCGACACCGCGATCGACCAGATCAGCCGCGGCAGTTCCTTGATCGGCGTGTCGATGCCGGTGTTTTGGCTCGGCCTCGTCGCGCTGCTCGTCTTCTACGCGTGGCTCGGGTGGGCGCCGTCGGCCGGCCAGTTGAGCCCGCGGCTCTCGCGTCCCCCCGCCGTGACGAACTTCGTCGTGATCGACGCGCTGCTGGCCGGCGAGGGCGACGTCGCCCGCGACGCCCTGTCCCACCTCGTCTTGCCCGCGCTGGTGCTGTCGGCGTACAGCATCGGCGTCATCACCCGGATGATGCGCGGCAGCATGCTCGACGTGCTCGGCGAGGACTACGTGCGGACCGCCCGCGCGAAGGGACTGCCGGGTCTGCGCGTGACGCTGCGGCACGCGGCGCGCAACGCGCTCCTGCCGGTGATCACGATCGTGGGGCTCAGCTTCGGCGGCCTGCTCTCCGGCGCCGTCATCACCGAGACGGTCTTCGCCTGGCCCGGCCTCGGCTCGTACGCGTTTCGCAGCGCGACGTCGCTCGACTTTCCGGCGATCATGGGCGTCGGGATCGTGGTGGCGTCGGTGTACGTGTTCGCGAATCTGCTGGTCGACGTCGCCTACGCGGTCGCCGACCCGCGGATTCGGATGGGCTGAGGGGGATGGCGGTCGGCACGGCACCCGCGGCGGTTCGTCCCCGAGGCGGGCGGCCCGCATGGATGCTGCCGCGGCCGCTCGTGCGTTCGCCGCTCGCCGTCGGCGCGCTCGTCGTCGTCGCGGCGTGGTTCGTCGTGGCGGCGGCGGCGCCGCTCATCGCCCCGTCCCCGCCGCTCGCGCAGGACATCGCCAATCGCCTCGCGCCGCCCGGCCCCGCGCACTGGCTCGGCACCGATCCGCTCGGCCGCGACGTCCTCAGCCGCGTGCTCTACGGGGCCCGCATCTCGATACCGGTGGGTATCGCGGCGGTCGCGCTGGCGGTCCTGCTCGGCACGCTCATCGGGAGCGTCGCCGGGTACGCGGGCGGTGCCGCCGACGAGGGCATCATGCGGTTCACGGACCTCATGCTGGCGTTCCCCACGGTCATCCTCGCCATGATCATCTCCGCGGCCCTCGGCGCCGGCATCCGCAACGCGGTGATCGCGATCATGGTGGCGTGGTGGCCGTCGTACGCGCGGTTCGCACGCGGGCTCGTGCTCGCCGCACGGGGACGCGAATACGTCGAGGCGGCCCGGGCCGTCGGCGCGTCGACGTTCCGCGTCTTCAGCCGCCACATCTTGGTCAACATCGTCTCGCCGATCCTGATTCTCGGCACGCTCGACGTCGGCCACGCGATCCTGACGTTCGCGTCGCTGAGTTTCCTGGGCCTCGGCCCGCCGCCGCAGATTCCCGAGTGGGGCTCGATGATCGCGTCGGGACGCGACTACCTCGTACAGTGGTGGATTTCGACGTTCCCGGGGCTCGCGATTCTGACGCTGGTGCTCGCGCTGAACGTGGTCGGCGACGGCCTTCGGGACGCGCTCGACCCCCGGCTGCGCCGTCTCTAGCGGACTGCCGGCTTAAAAGTTGATCGTGGCGGACGTGACCGGCATCGACTTATTCACCAGCGCATTGTACAGGCCGACCGCGACCTGGACCGCCATGCCGGTGGGGGTGGCGCCTATCTTCGCAATCGACTGCGCCGTCCGCTCCGCCCAAGTCGTCGCGAGATGCGCCTCCGTCTTGGCGTTGACCTCGAACGACGGATACTCGGGGTCGTCGTTCGTGTAGACCGTCGTCGCCCCCGCCGGTCCGGCGGTCAGGGCCACGAGCGCGATCACACTCAGCAGCGCCACCATAAGCCTCACGTCCTCGTTCCGCCCGGCCGCTTCGGCTCGATGCCATATGATGTTGTGTAGAGAGTGGTGTTCGCATTATTCCATCGTTGCGGCGCAACCCAACATAGTTTTGGGGGACTCGTTCGGGTGAAAGGGGTGGGCGGGGGGACCTACCGGTGGGGGACGAGCGGCGGCGAGTCGGGTAGCGGGTAGTCGAGCAGTTCGGCGCGGTTCCGAAGCGCTCTGGTCATGCTCTTCAGGCCCGCCGCCGCATCACCGGTCACCCCGCCCTCGAGCGGCAAGGCGATGCCGCGGAACCGTTCCACGGCGGTCAGACGCACGCGGTGCGGCTCGATCTCGCTGATTTCAAAGGTCACGACGCGCTCCAGGGCCCCGAGGGGGACTTTGCCGCCCCAACTCAGCTCCTGGTTCGGTTTGGCCACGAGCACGGTGGGGTGGAAGTGGATAACGGTGCCGCCGCGGAGGGTCAGATCGAGCTGGTGGCCGGCAATAGGGTCCCCGGACGCCGGGTAGATGTACGGGTTCCAGATGTCGTACGCCGGGAAGTTCGTCAGAACGCGCCAGACGGTATCCGCCGCAGCCTTGATTTCAATTTCGGTCTTGATTTCCTTGTGGGTACTGAGGTCCGGAATGCCTGAGAGCGGGGGGACCTGCGCCAGCGTGAGGACGAGCAACGAAATCAGGCCGGTCGAAAACATGAACGCCCCCTGCGGTCTCAGCCCGCGACCGCCACGCTCGCGCTTCCATCATAGCCCAAGAACACGCCGGACGGCGGGCGGGTTCCCCGCGAGGAACCTGCGGAGGCAGGCCGGCGTTATGTAGGCGGCGGCTTGGTTTGGGGCATGAGACAGAGGGATTGAACGGGAAGCATTAACCGGGGTGCCGCGGAGCGCCGAGGGGGGCATGGGTATGCGATCGGTCGTAACCGCCGTGGTGGCAGTGATGCTGACCGTCGTCCTCTGGTCCGGCGGCCGGGCCTTCGCGGACGATATGGGGAGGGACCGGGGCGATATGGGCACGTGGTGTGACTCGGACGCGCCGTTCGGCCCAGGCGCGGGCCTCGGCCCGGTTCGCATTGGGATGCCGCTCGATGCCCTTCAGCGGTGGTACGGCCGCCCGCGGTCGGTGGAGAACCGGCAGTTACAGGGACACCGGTGGACCCACATGCGGTTTACCAACCTCGACGTGATGGCCCGGGACAACGCGATTGTCGCGGTCAATGCGCTGCAAAGCTGGCCTGTTCCGGCGGCGCCAAACTGTCCAACGCAGGTCACTCGGCCGTTCAATCTTCCGGTCCGCTACGTGCAGCAGACCTGGGGGCCTCCGGTGCAGAGCACCATCCTGAACGGCCTGCAGTATTGGCTGTACGACAAACTCGGGCTGCTCCTCACGATTCCGGTGGGCGGAACGTACGTGCAGGGGCTCACCGTCTATCAGCCAAGCCAGTTCTGCAATTGGGTGCCGGTGTTCGTCTCCTTCGGAGGTTTCACCGTGAACGTCGGCAACTCGCTGCAGTGTCCGCGCGACGAAACCCGCGAGCGTTGACGGGGTGCCCGTCCCCGGGCGCTTAGTCGGGGGCGCGCCCGGGAGACGCGGGGCGGGCGCGCGCGATCCGCTCGCGCGTGCGCTCCGGCAGCGTCACGACGAGGTTGCCGCCGACGACGTCGATTTTGACCGGTCGCAACCGCAGGTGGGAGTTGCCCTGATGGCGGCCGGTCTCGACGTCGAATTCGTAGCCGTGCCAGGGACAAGCGACGTTCGTATGGTCTTTGGAGAACGCCAGCCCGAGGCTCGTCTTGTCGTCCGCGATCACCTCCAGCACCCGCGCGATCACCTTGCCCTGGCAGACGGGCCCGCCGAGGTGGGGGCAGACGTTCTCGAACGCCGTGAACCGGCCGTCGACGCGAAAGACGCCGATCTCGGCGTCGTCCACGGCGACGACCTGGCGGCCGGACTGAGGAAATTCGGATACTCTGCCGATCACCAGTTCCCGCATCACGTCACCTCGGCCGTCGGTACCACATCGCAAGATCGAATAGGCTGACGTCCACGGCGCGGAGCATCTCGCTCACCACCACGACGACCTCGGTGGGGGTCACTCGGTCCGAGGCCACCGGTGGAGCCGGCGCGTTGCCGGACTCCGTTTTCGCCGCGTAGAGCTTTACCGCGGCGCTCATCGCCCGTTCGATGTCGGCGGAGGCGATCTCCGCACCGGCCGCGAGCGCCCGTTCCGCCGCGGCCGCGAAGACGCCGGCCGCCGCCGCGAACTCGACCCCCGGATCTCCGTGCGCCGCCGCCCCCGTGCTCGTCATTTTACGCGCCGTCGCCGCGCGCGCGCAGCACGTCGCGCGCCTTCGGACGGGTCCGTTTCACCTCGAGGTTGAACACCCGCGCCGCGTTGAGCCCCAGGATGTTGCGCTTCGCCTGCTCGCTGAGGAACGGGATCGTGGCGATGGAGGTCGGCGGGTCGAAGTCCCAGTGCGGCCAGTCGGACGCGTAGAGCAGCTGCGTTTCCGCGTTGACCGCTTCGAAGGTCGCCTGCAACAGCTTCATGTTCGTCTTCTCGAGCGGCTGAGTCGTGAAGTACATCTCCCGGATGTATTCGCTCGGCGGCCGCCGCAGCGCCGGTGCTTCGCACACCCGCATATGGAACTCGTGGTCGAGCCGCTGCATGATGAACGGCACCCAGGCCAGGCCGCTTTCGACCCAGACCAGCTTGAGGCCGGGAAAGCGCTCCGGCAGGCCGTTGATCACCCAGTTCGTCAGGTGGATCAGGCTGTAGTGGACGAACGAGATGCTGTGCATCGAGATGAAGCGGTTGAGTTGCGCGAACGACGGGTCGCCCCAGTGGTAGCCGGAGTGGAACGCGAGGGGCTTGCCGCTTTTTTCGATGAGCGCGTAGAGCTTCATGTAGGAGTCGTGGTGCACCGGCTTGTTTCGGGTGGCGCAGACCGTATAGCCGATCACGCCCGGGGCGTCGCCGAAGTCGTTGATGACGTCGACGCAGGCCTGCGGGGTGTTGAACGGCAGGTACAGGAGGCCTTTGATCCGTTCGTCCTCGGGGAGGATCCGCTCGATCAGCCAGCGGTTGTAGGCGCGGCCGATCGCGACCTCGAGATCGTCCATCGGGTGCATCCCGAGGACCAGCATCGGCGTCGGAAAGACGACCTGGTAGTCGAGGCCCATCGAGTCCATCGCCCGGCGCACCAGTTGCGTGAAGTGGTGGCTGCCGTTATTGTCGACGGTCTCCGCCAGCGCCAGTTGGTGCGGGATGCGCCCGTAGACGTTCTGGAACATGATGCCGGGCATCTGATTGAGGAGCGCCGTAGACAGGCCGGGCCGCTGCATCATCCCGTGGCCCATCTGCCGGATGACGTCGTTCTCGATCAGGTTGATGATCTCCGGCCAGAAATACGTCTCCGTCACATGGGCGTCGAGGTCGGCGATGAAGTAGTCCTCGAGCGCCTCCGCCTGGATCGTCGCGTGGGTCAGAACGTCGCGCGTATCGGTCTTGATCGTGATCTCGCCGAGTTCTTTGACCTTCTCTTCCGGTCGCCGGAGCATCGGACACGGCCTCCGCCTAAGGTGACGTGACGATGTGACGAGCGTTCGCCGTGAGCCCGGCCCAACCTCCGTTGGCAACAGGCATGCCCGGCGCGCGCGTGGTATCAGTCGGTACGGGCGTGTCCGCGGCCCGGGCCGCCCGACCACCGCCGCAGAGGAGGCTCTCCATGCCGTTTGTTCGCGTGACGCTGTTCGAAGGCCGCTCGCTCGAGAAGAAGCGCCGGATCGCCGAAGCCATTACCGAGGCGCTGGTCACGATCGGTGGGACGACCCGCGACGCGTGCGACGTGGTCTTCGAAGACGTGAAGAAGGAGGACTGGATCAAGGGCGGCGCGCCCGAGTTTTCGGCGGCCGCCGCGAAGCGGTAGGGCGCCTCAGCCGGCGGCGCCGGCGAGCGCCTCGCGAATTTCGTCGATCGCGGCGCCCGACAGCGGACGCTGCGGCGGAATCGGGTCGCCGGCGTCCAGCCCTTGGAGGCGCAGCCCCGCTTTGACGCACGCGGCGAGGCCGTGCCGCTGGAAGGCTTCGTTGACCGGCCACAACCGCCGCTGCAGGCGCTCGGCCTCTTCCCACCGTCCGGTCCGGGCGAGGTCGTAGAGCCGGACGCACGCCTCCGGGACGAGACAGGCGGGCCCCGCCATCCAGCCGACGCCGCCGAGCCGGAACACCAGCAGCGGCACGTGCGCGGACGCGCTGAACACCCCGATCCGCCCCTCCGTCCGGTTCAGGATCGTGAGGATGCGGCCGGTTTCACCAGAGGCGTCCTTGACGTAGCGGATGTTGGGGACCCGCGACAAGGCAACGATCTGTTCTGGGTTGAGGTCGAATCCGAGCAGCCGCGGATTCGTGTAGATGCAGATCGGACAGTTCGCCGCGGCGGCCACCGCCTCGAAAAACGACGTCACGCCCTCGCGTCCCAGCGCGAAGTACGTTTGCAGAATCAGAATCACACCGTCCGCGCCCGCGTCGCGGAGGAGGTTGACCTGTTCGATCGCGTCGTGGGTGCTGTAGGCCGCGACGCCCGGGACGACCGGCACCCGGCCGCGGGCGGCCTCCGACACCGCGCGCACGACCCCGACGCGCTGCGCCGTCGTGAGGTACGGAAACTCTCCCGTGCTGCCGAGCGGACTCAGCCCGTGGACGCCCCTCGTGACGAGGTGCTCGACGAGGCGCGCGAGGACGGCGGTGCGCACCCGCCCGTCCGGATCCACCGGCGAAACGAGGTACGGGAAGATGCCGTGCCACCCGGAGGCCTGCATGCGGGGGACGTTCGTCCCGGGTGTGCCCGGCGCCTTGCCCTCGAGTCTGCTTGCCGCCAAGCCGGGCGGGACGCGGTGAATCCCGCGACGAAGCGTCTCTACGCCCATGACTCAGTCGCGCAATCTCGTCAACGTCCAATCGCTCGTCCGGCGTCTTGACGATCCCTCTGTCGTTAGCGCGGACTGCCGGTTCGACCTCACGAAGCCCGACGCGGGCCGGGCGGCGTACGATGACGCCCACATCCCGGGCGCCGTCGTTCTCGACCTGGCCCGCGACCTCAGCGCCCCGGAGCAGGTCCACGGCGGGCGCCACCCGCTGCCGGACCGAGACGCCTTCTGTCACATCCTGGGGGCACTCGGGATCGACGGCAGCGTGACCGTCGTCGCGTACGACGCGCCGAAGTCCGGTGTGACGGGCGCGGCGCGCCTTTGGTGGATGCTGCGCTACCTCGGGCACGATCAGGTGTACGTGCTCGACGGTGGATGGCCCGCGTGGGTGGCGGCCCGCGGGGCGGTGAGCCGCGAGGTCCCCGCCCGGGCGGCCCGGCGTTTTGTGCCGCGGCCTCGGCCGGAGATGGCGGTGGGCGTCGACGACGTACGCCGCATCGTCGCGCGAGGCGGCGCGGGGATCGTCGACTCGCGCGCGCCGGAGCGTTATCGCGGCGAGGTGGAGCCGATCGATCCCGTCGCGGGCCACGTGCCGGGCGCGGTTAACCTGCCGTGGGGCGACGCGCTGGGCGCGGATGGCTGTTTCAAGCCGGCGGCCGTGCTTGCCGAACGGTTCAGCGGGCTCGCCGGGGAGAACGTCGTCGTGTATTGCGGTTCAGGCGTTACGGCCTGCGCGAATCTGCTGGCGATGGACGAAGCCGGACTCGACGGCGCGCGCCTGTACCCAGGCAGCTGGAGCGACTGGTGCTCGTATTCCGAGAATCCCGCGGCGCGCGGTGCCGGCGAAAAGGAGCGGAAAGGATGACCTCCCGTCCGCAGGACGGCCCGTCGATCTTCGACGGCCACAACGACACGGTGCTTAGCATGGTCAAGACCGGCCGGTCTTTCTTCGAGCGGTCGGAGAGCGGCCACATCGATCTGCCGCGCGCCCGCGAGGGCAACCTCGGCGGCGGTTTCTTCGCCGTGTACATTCCGGATCCGGCGCCGCCGGCTCAGGACGTCAGGTCCAAGTCCTCCACTCTCGAGTCCTCGATGAATCGTTACGAGGACGAGCGGACGTGGCCCGAACCGATGTCGCTGGAATACGCCGAGGCGCAGGCCGTGGAACTGCTCGGCCGGTTGCTGCACGTCGTCCAGGCCTCCGACGGACAGGTGGCGGCGGTCCGGACCGCGGCCGAACTGCAGGCCTGCCTCGATCGTGGCACGTTCGCGATGCTGCTGCACTTCGAGGGGGCGGAGCCGCTTGACCCGGACGGCCGCGCCTTGGAGACCTTCTACGCCGCCGGGGTGCGGTCGGTCGGCCTTACGCACAGCCGCCGTAACCGGTACGCGACCGGTGTGCCGTTTAAGTTCCCGAGCAGCCCCGACACCGGGCCGGGTCTCACGGACCTGGGGCGCGCACTCGTCCGGCAACTCAACGCGCGCCGGGTGATGATCGATCTCTCGCACATCAACGAGAAAGGGTTCTGGGACGTCGCCAAGATCTCGAACGCGCCGCTCGTGTGCACCCATTCGAATGCGCACGTCCTCTCGCCGAGCGCGCGCAACCTCACCGACCGGCAGATGGACGCGATGAAGGACTCCGGCGGCATCGCTGGGCTCAACTTCCACGTCGGGTTCTTGCGCGAGGACGGCGGACGGTCGGTGGAGACTCCGATCGCCCGCATGGTGGACCACATCGAGTACATGGCCGAGCGGATGGGCGTCGACCACGTCGCCCTGGGTTCCGACTTCGATGGAGCGACGATGCCGGCCGAGCTCCGGGACGCCGCCGGCCTGCCGCGCCTCATGACGGCGCTGCGCGCGCGCGGCTACACGGATGCGGACCTCGCAAAGCTCGCGCACGGCAACTGGGTCCGCGTGCTGCGGCAGACGTGGGGCGCATGACGCCGCAGCCGGGATCGTACGAGGCGGGCGCGCGGATGACGCCGATCCACCCGGTGGCATGCGAGCGGCACGTCGGTATGCGCCTGTCCGACGGAACGCGCCTCATGGCGGACGTCTACCTCCCGGCCGGCGTTCCCGGACCGTGGCCCGCGATTCTGGAGCGCACGCCCTACGACAAGCTCGGCGCCGGCGCCGTCATGTCGGCGAAGTACTTCGCGAGCCACGGCTACGCGGTCGTCCTTCAGGACGTCCGCGGCCGATACGAGTCGGAGGGCGAGTTCTACCCCTTCGGCAACGAGGGCCCGGACGGCGTGGAGACGGTCGCCTGGGTCCGGGCGCAGCCGTGGTGCGACGGTCGCGTCGCCACGATCGGCCTCTCGTACTCGTCGTGCACGCAGACGAGCCTCGCGGCGCTCAACCCGCCGGGGCTCGCCGCGCAGTTTGTCAGCATGGGGTTCCACAACTACCACACGGCGTCGATGCGCCAAGGCGGCGCGCTCGAGGTGCGGTTCGCGATTTACTCGTTTATGATGGCGACGACCTCGCGCGAGGCGATGGCCGACGCGGCGACCCGCGTCGCGATGAACCAGGCCTGGGGCGAGATCCGCGCGTGGCTGGGGCAGCTCCCGCCGAAGGCCGGGCTCACGCCGCTCCGGCACGTGCCGTCCTACGAACGGTGGTTGCTCGACATCTGGCAGCATGGGGAGTACGACGAGTACTGGGCCGCCCGCCCGGGCTATTCGATCGAAGGCCTGTACGAGCGGCACGCGGACGTGCCGGTATACTTCTGCGGCGGGTGGTACGACTCGTACGCGCGGTCCACCGTCACCAACTACGTCGAGCTGAGCCGTCGGAAGAAGGGGCCCGTGCGGATGGTCATGGGGCCGTGGATTCACGGCGGGGCCAACCTTGATCTGCCGCACTCGGGCGACGCGGAGTTCGGGCCGGACGCGCCGCTCGGCTACGACCAGTTTCGTCTGCGATGGTTCGACGCGGTGCTGCGCGGCGCGCGCAACGGCATGCTCGAGGAGCCGCCGGTACAGATCTTCGTCATGGGCGGCGGCTCGGGCCGCAAGGTCCCCGGCTCCGGCAAGTTGGACGTGGGCGGCCGGTGGCGCACAGAGCGCGAGTGGCCGCCGGTGCGGACCCAGTACACGCCGTTCTACCTACGGCCCGGCGGGGGGCTGGCGCCGCAGCCGCCGCCGGACGGCGCGGCGCCGTCGCGGTACGTCTTCGACCCCGGGGACCCGGTGCCGACGATCGGCGGCAACATCTCGGTTGGCTATGACATCATGCCGGGCGGCGGATTCGATCAGCGCGGCGGCCCGCACGTCTTCGGCGCGCGCGACCGCCTGCCGCTGTCGGCACGCCGTGACATCCTCGTATTCTCCACGCCGCCGCTCGCGCAGGACGTCGAGGTGACCGGCACCGTCGAAGTCCGTCTTTGGGCGGCGTCGTCGGCGGCCGACACCGACTTCACCGCCAAGCTGATCGACGTCTACCCGCAAAACGCCGACTATCCCGACGGCTACGAGCTCAACGTCGGAGATTCGATCATTCGTGCGCGCTACCGCGACGACCGCGAGCATCCGGAGTTGCTCGAGCCGGGCCGGCCGTGCGAGTTCACCATCACGCTGTATCCGACGAGCGTCGTCTTCAAGCGCGGCCACCGCATCCGGCTGCACGTGTCGTCGTCCAACTTCCCGCGGTTTGATGTGAACCCCAACACCGGCGGTCCGCTCGGCCGCGACCAGGCGTACCAGACCGCCACGCAGACGGTCTTTCACGACGCCGTGCGCCCTTCGCGGGTGATCCTGCCGATCATTCCGGAATAGGCGGTTGAGCGAGGTGTGAACGCTGTGCCGAAGATCGCGATCGGACGGATCTCGCACGAGACCAACACGTTTTCGCCGGTCCCGACCACGCTGGCGTCGTTTCAGGAAGGCGAGGGCATCCTCGAAGGGGACGCCCTCGCCGGCGAGCATACCGGTGCGAAGACCGGGCTCGGCGGCTTTCTCGAGGTTGCGGGCGAAGAGCGCTGGCAGGTGGTTGGAACGGTCGCGGCCGGCGCGACGCCCTCCGGCAACGTGGCCGCGGCGGCGCACACGGCGCTGCGCGACCGGCTCGTCGCGCGGTTGGGGGCCGCGGGACCCGTCGACGGAGTGCTGCTTCACCTGCACGGCGCGATGTGCTCCGACGGCGCCCCGGACGCGGAGGGCGATATCTGCCGGCACGTCCGCGCCGCGGTCGGTCCCGAAGTGCCGCTGATCGTCGAACTCGACCTGCACGGCAACATGACGGCGCCGTTCTGCGAGAGCGTGGACGGCGTCTTCGTCTACCGGACGAACCCGCACGTCGACCCGTACGAGCGTGGTCTCGCCGCAGCCCGCTGCCTCGCGCGCATCCTTCGCCGTGAGCTGCCGCGCCCGAAGGTGTACATCGCGAAGCCGCCGATGCTGCCACCCACGATCAACATGCGCACCGCGGAGGGGCCGATGCATGATCTCAACGCCGAGGGACGCGCGTGGGAAGCCCGGCCCCACATCGTAGATGTCTCGGTGTTCGGCGGGTTCCCGTACGCCGATTTCGATCAGGCGGGTACGTCGGTGCTCGTGACGGCGACCGACCCGGGGGCGGGGCGCGCGTGCGCGGACGTGATGGGCCGCCGCGCGTGGGACCTGCGAGAGGCGTTTCTCAAGGCGCTGCCGGCCGCGCCCGACGCGGTCGAGCAG
>DATEGA010000068.1:0-3071 GCA_035280345.1 bacterium
CGATCGGCAAGCTCGCCCACCGGTTTCACACAGAGGGCCGCCGCGTCATCGTGGCCGCCGCGGACACGTTCCGGGCCGCCGCGATCGACCAGTTGGCGGTGTGGACGGACCGCGCGGGCGCGGAGCTCGTGCGCCACACCGAGGGCTCCGACCCCGCCGCCGTCGTGTACGACGCGGCGCAGGCCGCGCGCGCCCGCCACGCCGATGTCCTCATCGTCGACACCGCGGGCCGCCTCCACACGAAGACGAATCTTATCGAAGAGCTTAAGAAACTCGACCGCGTGCTCCGCCGCGAGCTGCCCGAGGCGCCGGTCGAGTCGCTGCTCGTCCTCGACGCGACCACCGGACAGAACGGCATCGCGCAGGCCCGGCAGTTCGCCGCGGCGCTGCCGTTGACGGGGATCGTGCTGACGAAACTGGACGGCACCGCCCGCGGCGGGATCGCCGTGGCGATCGCGGACGAGCTCAAGCTGCCGGTGCGCCTTGCGGGGTTCGGGGAGGGGATCGACGACCTGCAGCCGTTCGACCCGAAGGCTTTTGTGGAGGCGCTGCTGGCTTCGTAGAGCGGCCCGGCGCAGAGGGAGGACGCGTATGGACGCGATCGGCGGAACCGGGATGGTCCACCTCCGCAGTTACCACTCAGTCCCCGTGACCCTCGAGCGCCCGGAAGCCCTGCTGCGCGCGCACGGTCTGATGATCTTCGGCCGCATCGACCACGGCGGGGAGGCGACGAAGGTCGGGCTCGCGATGCGTCCGACCCAAGTGCTGATTTTCGGCAGTCCCAAAGCCGGCACGCCGCTCATGGTGGCCGCGCCGACGCTCGCGATCGATCTCCCGCTCAAGGCGTTGGTGTGGGAGGACGCCGGGGGCGCGGTGTGGCTGTCGTACAACAGTCCCGAATACTTGGCGCAGCGCCACAGCGTGCCCGCGGACCTCGTCAAGAACATCGCGGGAGCCGGCGCGCTTCTTCAAGAGGCCGCGGAGCCGTGACTCCGCACCGTCCGGCCGACCACCTGGCCAACGAGCGAACGTTCTTGGCGTGGCTGCGCACCGGCGTGGCCGTTGCCGTCTTCGGGTTTGCGATCGGCCGCTTTGCGATCGCCATCCAGCAGCTTACCGAAGCGGCGGGGCACCCGGCTCCGACGACGGGCCTGTCGGTTTGGTTCGGGACCGCGGCGATTCTCGCCGGCGTCGTGATGTCGGTGGCGGGGTGGCTTCGCTACCGGGAAACCCGGCGCAGGCTGGACGCGGGGCAGTTCGAGCCGGCCGGGGTGATCATCGACTTCGCCGCCGTCGTCACGGCGTTGTTCGGGCTGGCACTGGCGGCTTATCTGGTCTACATTGGGTTCCATCTCTAGCCTCGCGGCGGCGCAGGGGGTCGCCCGCGCCGCAGTGTAACTGTCGACTAATGCCCTCGCGCGCCGTCCGCTCCGCCCGGTTCCCCGGCTCCCCGCTCCGCCGTCCCGACGGATGGCTCGAGGACGCGGTGGCGATCATCGACGGATGGCTCGCGTATCAGCGTGGCAGGCGCCGCATTCCCGGGATGAGCGTAGGGATCGTGCACGGAGAGGCGGTTGTCTTCACGCAGGGCTACGGCTATGCGAACGAGGCGGCGCGCCGCCCCGCGACCGCGACGACCGGTTACCGGATCGCCTCCATCTCTAAGGTCTTTACGGCCACGGCCGTGATGCAGCTGGTGGAGCGGGGGGCCGTCCGGCTCGACGAGCGCGCGGACCGCTACGTTCCGTGGATCCGCGGCCGGAACCGCTCGAGCCCGCCGGTCACGGTGCGACAACTGCTGTCGCACACCGCCGGGGTCGAGCGCGACGGCACGCCGCATTGGGTCACGGACCGGTTTCCGACGCTCGACCAGTTGAAGGCGCGCGCCCGCCAGGGACTCACCGTGCTCCCACCGCTCGAACGCTGGAAGTACTCCAACACGGGCTACGCCTTGCTCGGAGAGGTCGTCGCGTCCGCGTCGGGGCAGCCATACGACGAGTACGTTCAAGCGAACATTCTCGCTCCACTTGGCCTCCGGCGGACCGGGTTTGCGATCACGCCGGAGGTTCTGAAAACCTTGGCCGCCGGCTACGGAAGAGAGCGGCAAGGGCGGTCTCGTGAGGTCTTCCCCAACCCCGACACGCGCGCATGGCGTCCGGCCGCCGGCCTCGTCTCCACAGCGGCGGACCTGTGCGCCTTCATGTCGGCGCAGTTTCAGGGCAGCGGCCGGCTGTTGACGGATCTCAGCAAGCGAGAGATGCAGCGGCCGCAGTGGCTGCGCGCGGACGAGGGCCAGTACGGCCTGGGGTTGGCGATCTGGCCGCTGGACGGCGCCGTCATCACCGGCCACGGCGGCGGTTTCCAAGGTTTCTCCACCGCGATCGGGATGGATATGGACCGGCGGATCGGTGTCACGGTGTTGACCAACCTCATCGAGCCGCACGCCAGGCCGCTCTTGCTCGGGGTCTTTCACACGATCCACGGATGCATCGCGCGGCTCGAGCGGCGGCCCGCCCGGCCGTCCCGCCGGGCGGCGCTGCGGCGGTATGTGGGCCGGTACACCGCGCGGTGGCTCGACCGCGATATTGTGCTGGTCGGCGACCGCCTGTTTGGGGCCAATCCCGGCGACGACCGCCCGCTTCTGGACGCGAGCGAACTCGACGGGATCGGTCCGCACCGCTTCAAGATCATCGAGGATCTCGGCGGCGGCAACATCGGCGAAGCGGTAGAGTTTGAGACCACGCGGACGGGCGTCGTCCGGGGCCTGCGCTGGGGGTCCAGCCCGATGCGGCGCGTGCGCCGCATCGCCCGGGCCTAGACTCTCCCCAGTGCGGCGCCGCTGCGCGCCCCTTGACCCCGGTTTCGTGCTATAATACGCGTCAAGGGTTATGCCTTTACAGAAGACACTTTCCGCTTCGCGCTCGCCCGGACGCGCCCGCAGCCTCGCCGACCGCACCGCGGTGATCCGGCTGTTCGACGCGTACGCCGGCCTGCTGACCGCGCGCCAGCAGCGACTGATCCGAATGTACTATCATGAGGACCTGTCGCTCGGCGAGATCGCGGGCCGCCTC
>DATEGA010000069.1:0-7921 GCA_035280345.1 bacterium
GAGGACACCGCCCGGTTCGCCGGTGTGCCCGGCCGCGGGCGCGTCGCGCTGTTTGTGGACACCTTTACGGAGTACTACTATCCGTCGATCGGCCGGGCCGCGGTGCGCGTACTCGAGGCGGCAGGCTGCCGGGTGGAGCTCGTGCCCCTGTCGTGCTGCGGGCGGCCGATGATCAGCAACGGAATGCTGCGTCAGGCCCAGCGGCTCGCTGGGCGGACCGTCGCGCGCCTGCGGCCCTTCGCCGAGGCCGGCGTGCCGATCGTCGGCCTGGAGCCCTCGTGCACCGTGACGTTCAAGGACGAATACCCGGACCTGCTGCGGGGAGACGCCGTCGCGGTGGTCGCGCGGGCGACGTACGCGCTGGAAGAGTATCTGGCGATACTGGACGCCGCCGGGCTCAGGCCGGCGTATCGCGCGGGCGGGCGGCGTGTGCTCATGCACGGGCACTGCCACCAGAAGGCGATGATCCGGACGGGCCCGGCGCTCGCCGCGCTGCGGGCGGTGCCCGGCATCGAGGTCGCGGAGATCGACTCCGGCTGCTGCGGTATGGCCGGCTCGTTCGGCGTCGAGCGGGAACACTATGACGTCTCGCTCGCGATGGGCGAGCGCGTCCTCTTCAAGGCCGTGCGGGCGGCGCCGAAAGAGACGCTCGTTGTCGCGTCCGGCGCCTCGTGCCGCCAACAGATCGCCCACGGCACAGGGCGGCGAGCCCTGCACCTGGCCGAGGCGCTAGCGCTCGCGCTACCCTCGGAAACCACCTCGGCCGGGGCCGGCTGAGCGGCGCGCCGTGCGCATCACGGTATACGTCACGCCGCGTGCCGGGAAGCCTCGAGTGGAGCGGCGGCCCGACGGCACGTGGCACGTCGCGGTGAGCGTGGCACCCCACGACGGCGAGGCGAACGACGCGGTGGCCGCCGCCCTCGCTGAGCACTTCGGCGTCGCGCGCGGCCGCGTCCGGGTCCTGCGCGGACTGCGCAACCGGCACAAGATCATCGAGGTCGATGGCGGCGGATTCGCCGGCTGACATCAAATTGAAGACGGCCGCGCTTGGGTGCTACAATCGCGTCACGTGGTGGCTGTAGCTCAAGGGCAGAGCACCAGACTGTGGCTCTGGGGGTTGCGGGTTCAAGTCCCGTCAGCCACCCCACGAAGCGTCCGCGGAGGATCCTCATGATCGACGAGGAGCGCACGGCGATGACGGGCGTGGTCGTGGAGTGGGATGCGGCGCGACGCCGCTGGGTCGCCGCGTGCGACGATCCGGGCGGCGAAGACCGCCTCATCGTCAACGGCGTCACCCGGGAGCAGGCGCAGCGTCTGCTGGACGAGCGCTGGCGCGCCCGCCTCGAGGCGATCGACCGGGAAGCCGAGGACGACCGGGCGGGTTAAGGCGTGCCGCTCTGCGCGGCCCGCGGTCGGGGCGCCGCCGTGCCCTCGAGGCCCACGAGCTGCATGATCGGCCGCACCAGAAGTCCCTGACCGACCAGCGTCCAGACGATCGTGCCGAGAATCGCGGCGGCAACCGCTTCGCGCTGAGGCAGCATCGCCGGCAGCGTGAGGACGAGCGCCACCGCGACGCCGCCCCGGAGACCGCCCCAGACCATGACGTGGCGCCACGCCATAGGGAACGGCGCCGACCGGCGGGCGAACAGCGCGGTGAAGCCGTAGACAATGACCGCGCGCGCGACGAGCGCCGCGGCGACGGCCGCTCCGATCAGCCCGGCGTAGCGCGCCAGCAGCGAGAGCGGGACGACGAGGCCGACGAGCAAGAAGAGCGCGGAGTTCGCGAGAAACGCGATCACGTCCCAGACGACGCGGACCGTCTCGACGCCCGCGGGCGTGAGACTGCGACCCGCGAGTTCGGCGAACATCACGCCCGCCGCGACGACGCCGATGACGCCGCTCGCGTGGACGGACTCCGCGGCAAGGTACGCCGCCGCAGCCGCGACCACACTGCCGATCGCTTCCACGACGGGATCGGATACGCCGCCCAGGACATAGGCGGTGCCCGCGCCGACCGCGCACCCGGCTGCGGCCCCCGCCGCGAGGAGCCAGACGAACGTCCCCGCGGCCCGAACGACGTCCGGCGGTGTTGCCATCGCGAGCGTGAACAACACGATCGCGACCGCGTCGTTGAGGACCGCTTCGCCTTCGAGGACCGTGCCCAGCCGCTCGTTGAGTCCGGCCTCCCGCACCAGCGCGATCACGCCCGCGGGATCGGTCGCCGCGCAGACGGCCCCCAGCAGCAGCGCTCCGCGCCACGGTACGTGTCCGAGCAGCGCGGCGCCCGCGATCAGCGCGGCGGAAACGATCGTACCGGGAATCGCCAGCGCGAGCACGAGCGGAGCGTAGGTCCGAAGATGGCGCCGGGGGATGCGGATGGCGCCCTCAAAGAGAAGCGGCAGGATCAGCGCGATCACGATGACGTCGGGGCCGACCGAGACCGGCGGGACCACGTGCGCCGTTCCGGCGGCCAGACCGACCAGGACGAGCGCCACGGTGTACGGCAGGCGGGCACGCGCCGCGACGGCGGAAATAAGGGCGGCGGTGGCGAGGAAGCCAAGCGCGAGAGAGAGGGACGACACGACAGGACGTCTCCTTCGCGCCGCGGCGAGTTGGTGCCTGCGGTCGGTGCGCACAGCCCGGGCTCGCGCAGGGATGCTCGGGTCCCGGTCCGAATCCGACTGCGTCGATGGCGTCGTCGTCCGCACCACAGTTCCCCGTCCCGTTCCGCACCGTCACCGCCGCCAATTCATCGCCGTTCACGCTCGACGGCACCAACACATATCTGCTCGGCCGCGAGCGCGTCATCGTAATCGACCCCGGCCCCGATGACCCTGCGCACGTGGCGGCGGTGCTCGACGCGTCGCGCGAGGGAGGCGGTCGGCTCGCGCTGGTCCTCGTCACGCACAGCCACCGCGACCATCTGGGCGCGGCCGCGGCGCTCGCCGGTGGCTCGGTGCCGATCCGGCGCTGGGACGCGGGGGACCGGCCGCTCGCGGACGGCGAGACGGTTGAGGAGGGGGGCGTCGCGCTGCGGGTGCTCTTTACGCCCGGCCACGCCGCCGATCACGTCGTCTTCTACTGGGCGGCAGAGCGCGTGTTGTTCTCGGGCGACTTGATCCTCGGCATCGGCACGGTAGTATTGCAAGCGCGGGACGGCGCACTCGAGGACTACCTCGCCTCGCTGGAGCGCGTCACCAGGTTGGATCTTGCGCTCGTGGCGCCGGGGCACGGGCCGCTGATCGCTGATCCCGCCGCCCGCGTCGCCGAGTATATCGCGCACCGCCGGATGCGCGAAGGGCAGGTGCTCGAGGCGCTGGCCGGCGGGGCGCGGACGCCGGGCGAGATCGTCGGTGTGATTTACCGGGACCTCGATCCCGCGCTCCACCCGGCCGCGGAGAACACCGTGCGGGCGCACCTCATGAAACTCGTTCGGGAAGGACGTGCCCGGCGCGAGGGGAACCGATATCACCGGCCGTAGGCCGAGGGAACAACAAAGGGGGCGGGAGATGGCGGTACCGACGGTAGCGCGGCCGATGACCGACCGGCAGGGACGGCCGATCCGGGTAGGGGATAAAGTGCGGGCGCCGGGCATCGACGCGCCCGCGGTCGTGCAAGTCGCCGACCCGCGGTACGGAACACTCATCGTGCTCGTGGCTGGCCGCGCGAACCAACAGATGGGCCGAATGGTGCGGGCCGCCGACGTGGAAGTCGCCGGCCCGTAGCCCAGGGAGGCCGGACGAGTTAGCCGACGAGGCCGGGGCGGTTGGCCCCGGCCTCGTCGCATGTGCTTCGCCGCCTGTGGGGCGGTACGGTGCCGCCTTACATGTCCATGTCGTCCGGATTGTAGCCGCCCGGCGCGGCTGCGGCCGCCTTCTTCTTCTCGCGCTTCTCGACGACCAGCGCCTCGGTGGTGAGCAGGAGGCTCGCTACGCTCGACGCGTTTTGGAGCGCCAGCCGTGTGACTTTGGTCGCGTCTACGATCCCGGCCTTCACCATGTCTTCGAACTTGCCGGTCGCGACATTGTAGCCGACGCCCGGCTTCTCTGCGCGGATCCGCTCGACCACGACGGCGCCCTCGACGCCGGCGTTCGCGGCCAGCCACTTCGCCGGCTCCTCGATTGCGCGGCGAATGATCGCGACGCCGATCTTCTCATCGCCCTCGTTGATATCGACTTTGTCGAGGGCCTTGGCGATGTTCAGCAGCGCCGTCCCGCCCCCCGGGACGATGCCCTCTTCAACCGCGGCTTTGCTCGTGCTGAGCGCGTCCTCGAAGCGGTGCTTCTTCTCCTTGAGCTCGGTCTCGGTCGCCGCCCCGACCTTGATTTGCGCTACCCCGCCCGAGAGCTTCGCGAGGCGTTCCTGCAGCTTCTCGCGGTCGTAGTCCGAAGTCGTCGTCTCGATCTCTTTCTTGATCTGGGCGATCCGGCCCTGAATGTCCTTGCGCGAGCCCTTGCCCTCGATCAGCGTGGTCTCCTCCTTGGCGACCCGCACCTTGGCGGCGCGGCCGAGCATCTCGGCCTCGACGTTCTCGAGCTTGATGCCGATGTCGTCGCTGACCACCTTGCCGCCGGTCAGCACGGCCATGTCGCCGAGCATCGCCTTCCGCCGATCGCCGTAACCCGGCGCCTTGACGGCGACGCACGGCAGGATGCCGCGCAGCTTGTTGACGACCAGCGTCGCGAGTGCCTCGCCCTCCACGTCTTCCGCGATGACGATGAGGGGCTTGCCGAAGCGCATGACCTTCTCCATCACCGGCACCATGTCTTTGACGGCGCTGATCTTCTTCTCAGTGATGAGAATGTATGGGTCCTCGATCACCGCCTCCATCTTCTCGGCGTCGGTGATCATGTACGGTGAGATGTAGCCGCGGTCGAACTGCATCCCCTCGACGACTTCGACCGTGGTCTCGATGCCCTTGGACTCCTCGATGGTGATGACGCCGTCCTTGCCCACCTTGTCCATCGCCTCGGCAATGATCTGGCCGATCTCCGGGTCGTTGCCGGCGATGCTGGCGACGTGGGCGATGTGCTCCTTGCCCTCGAGGGGGGTGCTGAGCTTTTTGAGGTCAGCGACGAGGGCATCCACGGCCTTGTCGATGCCGCGCTTGATGATCATCGGGTTGGCGCCCGCGGCCACGTTCTTGAGGCCTTCCTTGACGATCGCATGCGCGAGGACGGTGGCCGTCGTCGTGCCGTCGCCCGCCGCGTCGTTCGTCTTGCTCGCGACCTCTTTGACGAGCTGGGCGCCCATGTTCTCGTTAGGATCTTCCAGCTCGATCTCCTTCGCCACCGTCACGCCGTCCTTGGTGATCGTTGGAGATCCCCACTTCTTCTCGAGGACGACGTTGCGGCCTTTCGGACCGAGCGTCACACGAACCGCGCTGGCGACTTTCTCGACGCCGCGCTCGAGCGCTTTACGCGCGTCCTCGTCGTACAACAACAGCTTGGCGGGCATACGGCTCCTCCCCATTTCTGGTGTCTTAGCACTCAGGCCTTGAAAGTGCTAACCGGTTATAATCTTATAAGATTGCCTCAGCATATCAACAAGATGGGATTGAAAAAATGGCCGATTTCGACGTATTATATCGTCAGTGCTTCCGATTTCACTGTTTTTCTCGCGTTCTCATGGGCGTCCGTTGAAGCCCGGCGATACCTGTGAGTAAACAGTGGCAGTACGGGTTCGCCGTGATGCTCCTCCTCACCGGTTTTCTCTTCGTCCTTCAGGTTCGCGCCAACCAGGCGGTCAGGATCGGGGCAGCGCTGCCCTCGCGGCGGCTCGATGACCTCAGCGTGCTGCTGCGGCGCCAGCAGGAGGCCGACCGAAGCCTGCAAGACGAGTTGACTGAGCTGCATAAGCGGCTCGACGATTATCGCGCCGCCGAGGCCGGCGGTGAGACCATGACCGCACAGATGCGGCGCGAGGTTGCTCAGTTGTGGTTCGTGCTCGGCCGGGTGCCGGTTGAGGGCCCCGGGCTCGTCGTGACCTTGGCGGCGTCTCCCCAACGCGTCGTTACCCCGCAGGCCTTGGACGTCGCAGCTGTGGTGAACGAGCTGTGGGCGGCGGGCGCCGAGGCCGTCTCCGTCAACGGGGTGCGGGTGCTGGCAGTCGAGGGTTTCGCAGCCAGTCAGGGCGGCGTGCGGTTCCGCACCTGGGTGCTTCGCGATCCGTTCAAGATTGTGGCGATCGGGGACCCGGCGACGCTCGAGGGCGCGCTGCTCGTCCGTGGCGGAATCGTGGACGGCCTCGATGGTGTGGGGCTCAACGTCACCCTCTCGCGCTCGGACCGGCTCGACGTCCCCGCGACAGACGCCTCGATGCGCTTCCAGTACGCGCGGCCGGCCGGCCCGCCGTAGGCCGTTTTCGACGATCCACCAAAAACGATCGGCGGCCGCCGCCGAGTGCGAGTGCACGCTCGCTCTTGGCTGTCGCAGCCGCCGATATCCCCGTCCTAGAGACACATCCGCGCTTGGGCCCGAACCGTACCGTACTCTTGAAACCTGCCCGGGCCTTGCAGATCGCCCTCATCGAGACGGGAGCAAACCATAGCACGGGGCGGTTCAAATTGCAAGAGGCTGAACCTGTACAAGGGGCAACGCTCGTCCGAGCGGGAGCCGGGAGGGCCCATCCGGCGCCCGCCCGAACCCCTTCCGCCGGGATGACTGCCGGAGACCGCACCGAGGCGTCCGGCGCCGTGGCGAGCGGTTCCGAGACGCTCGCGCGCGCTTATCAGATCGCCGTCCGCGACCTTCGCGCGTGCTACAACCCCGACGGCATCGTGGCCGGGCGGCTCAAGTTCAACGCCTACTGGGCCCGCGACGGGCTGTGGGCGGTCTTCGGCGCACTCGCCCTCGGCGATACCGATCAAGCACGCCTGGAACTGGAGATGTTCGCGCGCTACCAGCCGTCGTCCGGGAGCATCCCGGTGCGGGTGGAGTTCGTCGGGCACCATCTCACCGGCTACAACACGCTCCGTACGCGCCCGAAAGTCATCGGCCGCGCCGGCGGGTTGTTCCGGGACCCGGTCGATACGGCCGCGATCTTTGTGCTGGCCGTCAACGAGTACTTTCTGCGAACGAATGAGGGCGGCGTGTGCGAGCGCCTGCTGCCGGCGGCCGACCGGGTGCTGGCGTGGCTCCGCCTGCAGGACCGCGACGGCGACGGGCTCCTTGAGACGCACTACCTCGCCGACTGGATGGACTCGATCATGAAGCGCACCAAGGTCTTCAACATCAACGTCCTGTATTATGCCGCACTGCGCGCGTTCGCCGCGCTCGCGGGCGCGCTCGGGGACGCGGACGCCGGCGCGCGGGCGACCGAAGCGGCGGAGCAGGTGGGGGGGCGCCTGCAGACCGTGTTCTGGCACGGCGACTACTTCCAGGACTGGGTCCACGGACCGCGCCGCGGAGCGTTCTCCTCGGACGGCAACATCACGGCGATCTTCTTCGGGGCGGCGAATGAGGATCAGTCGCGGCGGATCCTCGCGCACATCAGCGCGCGGGGCCTCGACGATGGGAGCCCGCTTCGAACTTGCGATCCGGTGTATCCGTGGTGGACGGTGTTTCCGATGTACTATCTCGCCGGCATCCCTGACTACCATCGAACGCTGATCTGGCCGTGGCTCGGCACGCTCAACGCGGTCAATAAGGCGCGGTTCGGCGACCGAGCGGGCGCGGTGCGCGACCTCGAGTGCATCGGCGCGTGGTACGTGCGCTCCGGCGCGGTCAACGAGGTGTATCTGCCAAGCGGCATTCCGCTCTCGCGCCGGTGGTACTCGTCCGAAGTGCCGTTCGTCTGGAATGCGGCGTTCTACGTGTACGCGCTGCACGCGCTGGGGCTCGTTCCCATATGAAGGGTGCGCGGTGAACCGCGCCCGCTGGCTGAGGTGGGCGGCGATGCTGCTGCCCGTGCTCGTCCTCGT
>DATEGA010000070.1:0-35052 GCA_035280345.1 bacterium
ATCGTGAATTCCTTGATTACTGGATGTATATTTTCCGCGGCCATACCCGCGCCAATTGGAGACTGGAATCCACACTTGATCGGCTACTGCGATCCCGGGGGGCACTGCGAAACCGCTCAGTCAGGGGCGAACACTACAATCGGTTTCTTCTAGCAGCGCGTGGACGCCGAGGACCCAACCCGCCATATATCAACGAAGAGAATGGGTGGTGGGCGCTCGGACAGCACAATGGGCTTGCCACACCGCTATTGGATTGGACAGAATCGCCGTTTGTAGCGCTGTTCTTTGCGTTTGAAGAGATCCGCCTGCCAGCCACTGGATTTCGCGCGGTTTGGGCGCTCCACGTGCCGTGGGTCGAAGAAATGTCCGAGAGTTTGATCCGAAGACGCAAACGTACAGGTCGACGTACAAAACCATCGATCGTTCAAGTTTACCGCCCGATGTCAGATGAAAATGCACGTCTCGTCAGCCAACGTGGGCTTTTCACACGGGGACCCAATGGTGTGCCATTAGAAGACTGGGTGCGCCAGACTCTCAAGGGTAACAAGAGGGACACAGTGCTTATCAAGTTACAAGTACCCAACGTTGGGCGGAATGATTGCCTTAGATTTTTGAACCGAATGAATATTAACCACCTTTCGCTCTTTCCCGATATGTATGGTGCCTCAAGGTTTTGTAATTTCGATCTTCTGATCGATTTGTATTAGCTCTCATACACAAAATGAGCCGAACTCGCCCTGGCTGAAGCCCTCGAGCACATCCGATACCCGAGGCTGCCCGTCGACGTCCGCTAGCTAGCCTACCCGCTGCTCAATCGGCGGCCTTGCTTCAACCTGCGAATTTTAGCTCTGATGGCGTCAATCGAAGTCGCGCCGAGCCGATCTCGAATGGTTCCGAGGTGCGTATCGGCCCGAAACGCTCGAAACTCAGGGTAATCCCTCGCAAGGTTACCCGCCCGTTCGTCTCCCCGAGCTCGCCGAAAATTGCCCTTTTTTGTTCTCTGGTGCCGCGGCAACGACATTAATCATCACCTCATCATCGATTATATTATGATGTATTGGACCGTGCGAGTGTCCGGATTCACGTCCCTGACTGCTCTCCTTGGTCCTTCCCCCGGCGTCGAGCGTGGGATATCTCCGGAAAGTTCGGTCCCGGCACATAACCGGCTCGAGTATCCGCACGCCAGCGGTGCCCCTTGTCCACCTGTGGAGTTAAGGCACTTGATTTGACGGCTCGCGGCGTACGTTAGGAGTGCCTACGCATCCTGGCCGCCCATCGGTACGGCCCCCGTATTCAGGATTGCAGACATCAGCACCTTGACCGCCTCTAGACCCTTCCTGCCGACATCCCTCTGCGCGGCCTCCGGGGCATTCTCGGCGTAGTCATCCAGTTGTTGTGCTGTGCATTGCGGCATCGCCATCACGCGCACGAGGCGCATCAGCTCCCCGGACGCGTTCGCCGCCTCCCACAGGATCATAGCCAGCCGATTGGCCCTGCGATTCGCCTCCTCGAACGTCAGGAACTTCATGCTGCTATCCACAGCCGACTCTCCTGTACCTCGTTGTGTCATCATCCCTCGTGTCCAGGTACGGTCCGTCCCCGTCCGTTGGGACGCTCAACAGGTTGTCTGCTCCCTCCACCGCCGCGACCACCACCACCAGGTCTACCTCCCCCTGTACACTGCCTCCCACACCTCCAGTGACGCTAGCGCCCGAACCTTCAGTTCATCTTTCGATTCGGGCCACCTCCCGTAAGCCGGGCGCCGCGTGGGGTTTCCTACTCAGGTGTGACGGCAACGGCAGCGCCGTCCCGGCTTCCGAAGGAAGTCCACGAGATGGACAGGCTCAGGCGACGGCCCGCGTGATCAGTGGCCAATACGCTAATGACGAAATCCCCCTCCCGGCACCAACGCTACTGACACACCCACTGATTTCCAGCAGACCAACCATGTTGCCCCGGACCTCGGCCATCAGGCGCGGCCCGTCCCTGACCAGCACGATCTTCTCTACGGCGAGCGCGAGCATCCGCCGTGCCGCATCCACGTTCGTCTCTAGCGTCCCGCGAAGGTCGCGGAGATAGCGGTCAACCGCCGAACTGACCGACGGAGCCGGCACGGGTTGCCGTAGGGTTTCCCGCGTGTCGCGTTCAAGCGTTGCCACCCGATTTTCGGCTTCTTCGAGCATCGCTTTTGTCGTCGGCGTAATGATGCCGCTTCGGATGGCGTTCGCTACATTCTCCAGTTCCCGGCGGGCCTCGGCGAGGCCGCGCGCCCGTCGCACGGATGCGTCAACAGCGTCTTTACTTCGGCGTTCGATGGCGGCCTCGACGGCCTGGTGCAGATACGCGATCTTGTCTGGCGCGAACAGGTCGTGTAACATGTAATTGACGACTTTGTTCTCGATGCTGTCTCGTCGCACCAGTCGGTCATTGCTGCAGACCGAACCACCGCGATCGCGGTGCGCGGCGCACCCATAGTGCTGGACATTAGGGCGATGCTGTTGGATGACATAATTGGCCTGGCATTCGCCGCAGACCAGCGTGCCGCTCAAAAGGTGCTTGGGCCGCGCTCCTTCCCACGCGCCGGTTTTCCAGGCGCGCTGCTGCAACCTCGCCTGCACCTGTTGCCACAGGTCGTCGGCAATGATGCGGAGTTCCGGTGCGTCTTTCCAGACCCATTCGGATTGTGGACGTGGGCGCATGACCCGCTTGCCGGTGTCCGGATTGAGGACTTTCTGGCTGCGGTTCCAGACGATCCTCCCTGCGTACATGGGGTTGCGCAGAATACCCAGCGCGCGGTCGGCGGCTCCGATAAAGGTCGCGGGTGTCCACGATCCGGTTACACGACCGTGTGCCCCGCGCGGTAGCGGTCGTACACGGTCTTCGTTGAACGTATGCGCCAGGCCCCGCGCCGTAAACCCGGCAACATAGAGTTCACAGGCCCGCACGACGTTTTCTGCTTCGGACTGAACGATTACTCGACGTGCGCCGGTAAACTTGCCACCTTCAATAATGGGCTCGCTGCGGTACCCGTATGCCCGACCACCCGCACTGTATCCGCGGCGAATCGCGCCCTCCATCCCACGTCGCGTCTGGTCCGCGAGATTGGCAAGAAACAATTGGTCCGTGAGCCCGTTGACTGTGGCAATCACGCCACCTGTGCGCCCGGTCAATTCAGTGTCCGTTATGACGACGATCACGCGAATGCGCCGAAACTGAAGTCGCTCAAGGGCATGGTGGGTTTCGGCCTGATTGCGCCACAACCGGTTCTGCAACTCGACGAGGATCACGTCAAATGGCCGTGGCCGCTCCTCGGTCATCTCTAGGAGACGGAGATACCCGGGGCGTTGCTTAATCGCGCCCGTTAGTTCATAGTCGGTCAGCACGTGCGACGGTGCGACTGTATAACCGTGCGCATCAGCGTAACGCCGGCACAAGCGTACTTGATCCTCAATCGACGTGGGGCTTTGGAGTTCGTCGCTGTACCGGGCATAGATGGCGGCGTTCACGCGGTTTCCCCCTCGGTACTATGTTCCACGCGCCGCCGCATCATGTCCGCGGCGATCATCTCAGCCAATGCGTCCAACAGTGCTCGCTCCAAATCGTTTATGAGTGGCTCCGGTGGCGGAGCGATTCGGTGCCGCGGACGGCGATCTCCTTGCCGGCGCCCGGAATCGTCGCGGTGAAGTCGCCGCGGCTTGTTCTTCAGACGGGCTTCTCCACCGTCTCGCCGATCATGGGCGACAACATGTCCGGGGCCGTGTCACTGATGTTGTCGCTCGCGCCCGGCTCGTCTGTAATTTCCGGCGCGCCGAGGCTCGCGGGCCACAGGACGCCGTTCATCGCTACGGGGACCGGGTTGCTGGCGAGCGCTCGTTTGCCCCTCGTGCCCGATGCGTCGCTCGAGCGTGTGCCCGACTGCGCGACGCTCGCGTCAGTCGCCGTCGATTCGGTGCGCGCCCAGTAGCATCGACCGCACCAACGCTGGCCCTGCGGGGAAATTCTGGCGATAGTGCCAGCGAGCCAGAATCCGCACTTTAGGCAGCGCGCGGTGGCATCCGCGGCAACGTGCTCCTAGCTCCATCCGCCACCCGCGCCGTCCCCCGGGAATGCCGTCGGGCCGCGTCGCCACGCTTGTGCGGCGGATTCGCCGGGCTTTGCCCACCAAGGCCAGGGGAGTACCGTCGGCCTCCGCCGCGCCGACTTGGGGACACCCGCGTGGTGACCGCGGAGCCGAGACCGCTGGGCCAGGAAGGGGATCACGTTTGAGCCCCTTCGTCATGGGTGGTCTCCATCGGCACGAATTTCACGAACGGACCCAGGAAGACGACGTCCTGGGTCACGCGGGGGCCACTGCGGGACTTGGTGACCACCAGCCGACCGCGCCGGCGCACGGCGCCGTCGTCCGTCTCGTCGTCCACCACGGCGATGGCGGTGTGCGCGGCGTAGCCGATGCCCCCGCTTCCGCGCGCCGCCTCGACGCCGATGAGCCCCGACTGCGCCGAGTACTTGTCGTACTGCGCCGTCACTACGACCGGCACAGCGTACTCCATCGCGATCTCGCAGAGGGCGTCCATCACGTCGTCGATCTCCTGCACCTTGTTGTCACGCCTGCGGCCCGACCGCATGCGCTGGAGGTAGTCGACGCACACCCACGTGATGCCGCCCGTCTCCTCCAGCACCGCCTCGATGCTCGACCGGACATGCTCGGGGGTGAAGACGCCCTCTTGGAGAAACAGTCGCCGTTTCGGCTCCGCCAGGACGCCCATCGCGCGGCTCAAGCGCGTCTCGTCGGCGTCCGACAGAAGCCGCGGGTTGCGCAAGCGGACGGTGTCGACGTTGGCCTCTGCGGCCAGGAGCCGCTGGCCGTACTGCACGCCCGGCATTTCGTTGGAGCACATTAGCGCGGGGCCGCGACGCTGGCCGGCGGTCACCCACATCCGCCCGACGAGCGCGCTCTTGCCCCTGCCCGTCGGCGCGGTGATGACGACGATCTCGCCGGGCTGCTGCCCGCCGGTGGCCTCGTCGATGTCGGGGAAGCCGTACGGCACGCCCGGTACCTCGCCTGGCGGCAACTCGGAAGCCCGCTGCATCTCGTCGAAGACGCGCGGCAGAATGTCCTCCACGGGGACGGGCTTGCGCTCGGGCGAGGCGAACCGCCTGATCTCCCGGACCCCAACCGTGATCTCCGCCAGCGCCCTCTCGGGGTCGTCCCGCGCAAGCGTTTCGGCCTTCTTGCCCAAGAGGATGATTGTCCGCTGAACGTGCGTCCGACGGATGATGTCGGCGTAGTGCTCCCAGTTCTCCGGCGTGGGCGTCGCGTTCGGGAGCGCCACGACGTAGGGGGCGCCGCCGGCGGTCTCCAGTTTGCCCATCTGCTGGAGGCGGTCCGTCACCGTGACGATGTCGGCGGCATCGCCAAGGTTCAGGATCGCCTCGTAAATCGCCCGGTGGCCGTCGCGGTAGAACATCTCCGGCGCGACCGCCGCGCGGGCCTTGCATAATTTGCTCGCGTCGAGAATCAGCGACCCCAGAAAACTCTCCTCGGCTTTGAGGTTGTTCGGAAGTTCGATCATTTGGGGGTCACCTCTCCGATTAGGGCATCGACGTCGCGTCGATGGTCGGCCATCGTTCGGCGAGGAACGGGGGGCGCGACACGTCCGGCCTGGGACGCGCTGTTCGTAACGAAGTACTGGCCCTCGGAGATTTTCACGCCGTTGGTGTCGTTGGCTACGATCCAGTCGAACGTGGCGCGCCAGCCGTTCTTGCTCTCGCCGCGCAGGAACGGAGTGGTCGGGATTTTCTCGAACACGCTCCGCCACCATGCCGGGTCGGGGTGCTCGCGAATGCGGGCTTTGGAATGTGCGACGCGCGTCGCCGTCATCTTCTCGACGGCGGGCCGCTGGATGATCTTGTTCCAGAGGTCTTTCAACCCCTCGGGGGTCAGACCGTCGTCGTTGGCGGGAGCCGCTTTCTGATCGTGGTCCTGGTCCTGTTCCTGATCCTGCTCCTGGCTTCCCAGGGCCTCCGATGGGCCTTCGGAGGGGCATTGAAGGGGCATCGCTCGCAGCAGGAATGCCTCTCCGTACTTGGCGATGAACCGCTCCGCGAACGGGTGCGCCGCGAACGGCGCGAGCATCTTCAGGATGGCGGTGATGCGCTTGTCGCGCGGCTGCAGCGCTGGGCCAATCTGGTAGCGCGCCATCTCCGGCACCCAGACGCTGGCCGTCGTCTCGTCGTAGCTGGCGAATCCTACGTCGGCGAGCGCCTGAAGGGCCGCGCGGGCGGCGCGCGCAGTGATGTTCACCTCGTGACACAGAGTCGGCAAGGGGAGGTAGTAAACACCGATCATGCTGGCGTTCGGGCACGTGATGAGATAGAAGGCGACAACCTGGGCATCCCGGCCTGCGCTGCGGATCGCCCGGCCCGTCGCGCCCGTCCAGAACGTCGGTGCCACGCAGGCGTACGTACGCACGGCGCTCTACCGGGTCGCCCTGTCCGCCGCCAGGAAGAGCAGCCGGTCGCCGTCGCGCTCCAAGAGCCCGAGCCCCACCATGTCGGCCGCGGCCGCCGCGACGTCCAGCACAGCCTTGCCCGTCCTGTACGGCATAATCCGCGCCCCCAGCTCGCGCGGGTCGGCCGGAAGGCTGCCATCGTCTAGGGCATGGGGGATCGCCCAACTGTAGAGTAACGCCGCGAAATCGCTACACTCGCGCGCCAGTTGGTCCACGCGCCGGTCAAAGGAAATCTCCGTGCTCAAGTACCTGCGGCGGCTCACGAGACGGTCCTCGGACACGGTGTGCTCGGCCAGTCGACTGCGATAGCGCCATACACCAATTCCTGAGGCGCGATAAGACCGTTGCGATGGCCGTCAGGAGTCAAGCAGGTTTCGAGGGCGAACTTGGGGAAAAGCGTCACCATCAGTTGCCTCCTCGCCCGGTGTCGCGTTGCCTCGCGCCCGGGCGTTTTTACTGCCCAGGAAACACCGGCACGTATCTGATAGGTCAGCGCACCACGAAGCCCGTGGCCTTTGGACGTGATCGTTCGATGTACTGGTGCCAGGCCGCCAAGATGCGACGGCCTGGCACCCGTTTGCCGGATAAGCACAAGCTGAGGTGTGATTCGCTCACCCCGGCTAAGCGTGCGAATCTGCGCTGCTTCATGCGTCTCCTCAGTTTCTTCCGGGAAAGCATGAGCTTCATCACGAACCTCTCCCCGCGAACTTTCGCGAAAGGCGAGTTGGCCGGAGATGAGCAGCGATCCCTCGGTAAAACAGGACGGGTTTTGCCCCCCGATGCCGCGGCATATTGCGCCGGGCGTGACGATCCGCGTACTCCGTGATACCTGGGGCGATTCGCCGCCTTTCGCTAAGGGGCTGTGGGTAACCGTGATCGAGGTGCGCGAGGAGGCCACGCACGATGGCGTGCGGAGTGCGGTTGAGCCAGCCATCCGCCTCAAGAACGAGCTAAGGAGTGCGAATCCCGCGTATGGCCCGAAATTTCTGTTGGAAATCTATTGGCAGGAACACCATCACGCCGGGGTTAGTTACGGCGAACTGGCCGCCCGCGCCAACAGCCAACTTGAGGAGGCGCTCCGCGGTGAGCTGAGAGGGCACCAGTCTTGGGGACGGTTTGCGCACGTTCTTCTGGAAGGTTTCCGCAAACGAGGTCTCGGTCTGCGCGAACTCGAGCGGGAACATCAGCGACTGTTGGAAGTTGTTCGGTCGGGTAAACGGGCCAAATGGATGACTTTTGAGCGGATGCGGGACGCCCTCCGGAATTGGGGACGTGGAAAGGCGCACCGAGAGTGGGTCGATCGAAAGCGGGGCTCGGGAAAAGACATGATTGTATTGAGCAGTAGTTCCTGACCCCTCGGGCGATGGCTGCGCTTGAGGAGTTGACCCCGAATGTGGTGATCCGAGGCGTTTTGCCCGATGCCCTCACCACCGTTGTCAACGTGCAGTGGTTCGGTTCAGACGCCCTCGAACTCACCTACAAAGATGCCGCCGGCCGCGTTGCCAATCTACTCCTCTATCGCAGCGACGAACCCAGACTTGAGGTTGTAGAGCAGGGACGGCCGTGGAGTTTCGACGGTGACGGCGCGTGGTTCCGTCTTGTCTCTGAAGCGCACCGGATCCGGCTCGCGTATCTGTTCGACCCGGTTCTTGCGATCCACACGTCCCTCGTCGAACCGCTCCCGCATCAGATCACGGCCGTCTACGAGGCGATGCTACCGCGTCAACCACTCCGGTATCTGCTGGCGGACGACCCGGGCGCGGGCAAGACCATCATGGCAGGCCGCCTGTCGTATCCGAGAGCCCCGTCCCGCAGAACCCGGCATAGACGAAGTTACCTTCGCGATTGCGCTGTCCGAGGATCAGCGTGCTGAAGCCGCGCGGGCTCGGCAGATAGCAGGCCACGACGAACACTTCGCGGTGGCGGATCGGGACCTTGATCCAATCGGGGCTGCGGAAGCCGGGTCGGTAGAGGCTGCCCTTCCGCTTCATCACGACGCCCTCGAGGCGCATGAACGTGCAGGCTTTCATCAGTCGCTTGCTTTTGGAGGCTTCGAACCCTTCGGTCAGCTTCACCTCGTCGCTCTGCAGCGCGGGCTGGACTTCCCTCATGACGGCTTGCCGCTCCTCGAGCGGGCGGTTGAGGAGCGAGTGCCCGTTCACGTAGAGGCAGTCAAAGACCATGTAGCATAGACGACCTGGCAGCTTGCCGTTCCGCGGCCGGAGCCGGGTCTGCAGCGCCTCGAAGTCCGGTTGTCCCTTGTCGTTGATGGCGAGAACCTCGCCGTCCAGCAGAATCGGCGCGGGGAAGGCCCGAAAAACCGATCGTCGTCGGTGGGATCAGGGAGACCGAGGTCGATCTCCCAGTTCGTTCCACGGTGCCGGGAGACAAGATCATCGTCCTCGTGATCCGGGACGCGGCCGGGAACCGATGCGTGGAAACGGTCACCTATCGCGTACTGGCGGTGCGGGGCCCGGCACCGACGACGTCGGCGCCCGCGCCCGCGGCGCCAGGGTCGCAGATCTCTATCAGCGGCGAGTTGCCGCAGGGGGTGACCCTGGACCTGGTATCCTGGCGGGAGTGGGTTCCCATCCAGGGACCGCTTGCGTGTTACGGCGCGAGGCATGTTGCGGACCATTGCGAAGCCGATCCGCAACGGGCCGGGACCATCATCACGGCTACGGCAAGCGTCACCAACCCGCTGCCGCACGGCTGGACACTAGAGGTGAACGTTGACGGTCCCGGCGGCACGTCCGTCACCATCGGGCCCGGCCAGAAAGAGGCCCGCCTGCCCGCGCACCGATTGCCACCGCATTGGGCGGCGGTGCAATTTAGCGCAAGCCTCAGGTGGAGAAACGATGGTGGCCCCGTGGTGGGCCCGGCAAATCGCACTCTTGGAGCCGCTATACTAGTTCCCATTCACTAAGGGACCAAAAAGGCGCGGCAACCCGGCGACCCGGAAACGGCAGGACGACCAGGGGGTAGCGAGCCCTTTCTTGACCGTTCGTCCATCCGGTCCCACCAGCCGCGCCCGAGCAGCCGCCGCCACGCCTCGCGGACGCGCAGGTCAGTCCAGCTGGCGGCCACTTCAGCGTACGCTTGATCGGTATCTGACGAGGAAGCGGTCATCTGAGGCGCGAAGCCGCGTACGTTTCTCTTGGGAGCGGATGTCGGTTATTCAGGTGCACGTGAGTGCCCACGTCGTCGAAGGTCCTCGTTGTCGGTGGTGGTATTGTCGGCTCAGCGTGTGCCTATTACCTGACTCTGGCCGAAGCCGACGTTACCCTCATTGAGCGCAAGGACATTGCGGCAGAAGCATCTGGCGCAAGTCAGGGATTTGTCGACTGGGCCAGCGGTCTGTCACGTGATACGTTGAACTTCGTCTACGAGAGCATTCAACTCCTCAAAACGGCGGCGAGAGACCTGGACGACTTTACTCTCACATTGGACGGCTACCTCATGGTGGCGGTGAACGACGGGGAGATCGCTGGCTTGCGCCGACGATATGACAGAGCACGCGAAGCTCACCTGGATGTCCAATGGCTGGAAGGCGCCGTTGTTCGCACCTTCGAACCCGCCCTGTCGAGAGATGTCGTTGCCGGTCTGTACATGCCAGACTCCGGTCATGTGAATCCCAAGCGGATGACGCTCGCGTTCGCCCGAGCGGCCGAGCGCCGCGGCGCCCAGTTGGTGCCTGGCGTTGAGATCATCCGGCTGGAGACTCGCGGAGGCCGCGTCGTCGGGGCCGCCTCGACCGATCGTGTCTATGCCGCCGACCATGTGGTACTCGCCGCCGGCGCGTGGTCGCCCAAGCTCGCCGCACCACTTGGCATCAACCTTCCAATAGAACCTGGCAAGGGCCAAATACTCGCGACGCACCCGTTACCGCCCATCACTACCCGCGTGATCAACTCCTCCGGCGCCGGAGTATGTCAGGACCGCGCAGGCGCGGTCTTGGTCGGCAGCACGCTGGAATTTGTGGGGTTTGATAAGAACGTGTCAGACCTCGCGGGCCGTGAGTTGCTCAGCGACGCAGCGCGCATTGTACCAGCCTTACAAGAGGCGCGCATCCAAAGAATGTGGGCGGGCCTTCGGCCCATGACGCCGGATCAGATGTCGATGATTGGCGAGGCCCCTGGTGTCCGCAATCTGTGGTTGGCCGCCGGGCACAGTCGGACGGGATTGTCGTACGCGCCGGGAACTGGACGCGCCATCGCGGATCTCGTGATGCGCGGCAACACAACACTGCCAATTCAGCACTTTCGCGTTGATCGCTTTGCGAGGCAGTGAGATGCTTGACCTGGTCGAAACCGCTCGATCCAGCGTGCATGCCGGCTGCGGCAGGGCGCCACGTCCAGGTGGCCGTGGCGCTCGTGCAGTCGTCGGAGTGGGCTTCGCTCCGTACCCGGATCCTCCGAGCCCTCGAACCGTACCTTGAGGCCAAGCTTGCCGTCGTCGCGGCGATCAGCGAGGTGAGCCCGAATGGGCACGGTCCCCGCGGCTGATCGTTGCGCGGCCGGGCCCGGGTGCTGCGCCTGGTGCGCAGGGCGTGCTCCGCCGCGAAAACGTCAGCGGCCCACAAATTCTCAGGCCAACCGACGCACCAATCATCTTGAGGGGGGAACTCTTGCATGTTCGGTACACCAGATTCCGTACCCGAAGCAGACCGAAGGCTCAATCTTTTCGTCGCGGTCAACGCAGAGATTGCGGCGTCCGTGCGTCGGTTCCGGCAACGGCTGGCGCAGCTGCAGCAGGCCACGGCGGCGTTCGGCGAAGCGGTGACCTTGGGGCAGGTGGCCGACGGCGTGATGGAGCACGGGTGCCGGGCGCTGGGCGCGGCAACCACGGCCCTCTACGCGGTGAACGACGACCGTACCGTCCTGGACCTCGTCGCGGGCGACAGTCCCGACCTCGAATCGGCCACGACCGCGTGGCCACGTACGCCGGTCACGAATGGCGGACCCCGCGGCTGAGGTCGTCAGGACCGGCGCGACGATGTTGTTCGAGAGCCTCGACTCTCTCGTCACACGGTATCCGGACCTGTCGATCCGCACGGTGTTGACTGGCCGGGGAGCGCGAGCGTACCTCCCACTCGTCGTCGCCGGGAAGGTTGCCGGAACGCTCGTGTTTGTGTTTGCAGAGCACCGCGTGTTCAGCCAAGAGGACAAAACGTTCATGACCGCCCTGGCGGGGCAGTGTGCCGTCGCGCTTGGGCGCGTGCGGCTCCAGGCGCGGACACGGACCGTTGCCGATACGCTACAGCGCGCGCTGCTGCCCGTCGCTCTGCCGTGCGTACCCGGCTTCACGATCTCCGCGACGTACATGCCTGCCACGGCCGGCCTCAACGTGGGTGGCGATTGGTACGATGCCTTTCTGCTGGTGGATGGGCGACTCGTGGTGACCGTCGGAGACGTCGTGGGACATGGACTCGAAGCCGCGGGAACGATGGGGCATCTACGGCAGGCCCTCCGTATCGCCGCACACGAGACGGGGGAGCCGGCGGCCGCGCTCACTGTGATCGACCGCGCCCTGCGGTGGAGCACCCCCGAACCGCGGATGGCGACGGCGCTGTGCGGCATCCTCGATCCTGTGTCTCTGGAGTTTGTGTATGCATCCGCGGGTCATCCCGCACCCGTCTTCGCCGGCGCCAGCGTCGAACTGCTGCCGGGCGGCGATCCGCCGCTTGGCGTCGGGACCGGCCGCTTCAGGGATCAGCGCACGGTCCTGACGCCGGGATCGCGTCTGGCGTTGTACACCGACGGCCTCGTGGAGCAGCAGCGCGACGTGATGACCGGAACGGCCGCACTCCTCACGGCGATGCACGGTGTCGCGGCCACATCCGCCGATCCTGCGGTCGCCATCGTGTGGACGCTGATGGGCGGCGTGGCCCCGCGCGACGATGTCGCTGTTCTGGTCCTCGCCGTCGTTGGCGTCGGAGACCGTCTCGAGGCAACGCTCCCGCTCGGCCCGACGCTGTTGCAGAGCACACGCCTGGCATTTGAGCGTACCGCGCGGTGCATCGGCGTTGGCGAGAGGCAGCGGGCGTTGCTGCAGGTGGTACTTGGCGAACTGCTCACCAACGTTGTTGAGCATGCGTATGACGCCGCCGGCGGCGACGTGACTGTCCGGGTGTATCCGGAGAACGGCACCGTGGTCATCCAGGTGGAGGACCGGGGCCGGTGGAGGCCGCTGCGGGCCGACGGCCACGGGCTGGGTCTTCGGATCGTACGCGCACTTGCGCAGCGGTTGGATATCGTACAGGGACCTACGGGAACCCGTGTGACGTTCATTGCACCGATCGAGAGGGCGGAAACGGAGGCCACGTTGCCAGTCGGCCCGGATGAATCGGAAGCGGCATTGACGCCGGGGACAGTGTAGCGCGGTAACGAAGCGATCTAGCATGCACGGTGGACTTGCTCACGTCGCCATTCGGCCGGGGGATGGCATCCCTGTGCTGGAAGTGGCCGGCATCGTGGACATGACGAGCGTGGCGCTCCTGGATACGGCCCTACAGGACGCTGCGGCGCTGGAGCGCGGCGGCGTCATCGTCGTGCTGGATCAGGCGACGTACTTCGACAGTGAGGGTTTGGAACTGCTGTTCCGGCGCCAAGCGAGTCTCGCCACGCGGCGTCCAACTCTGCGTGTGGTCATGCGACGCGCGCATCCGCTTCGCCGCCTCTTTGACATCGTGGGGTCCGCTGCGATCATACCGGTCTTCGATACGCTGGAAGAGGCCTGCGGCGAGCAAAATCCGCGTGCATCCGAGGGTCCGTGACCTCATGCCTGCGTTGGAAATGGTCGACGAATGCCCGGCAGAAGTCGCGGTCGTGGTCTCTGGGCCCGCCGAAGCGGCGCCATCCGTCTCGGGCGCGGACGCCACAGCACGACGGGTTCCGGGATCGCGGTTTGGTGTGGATATCGTGCTTAGCCAGGACGAGGCCTGACCAGGGACGGACTTCGGCAGGTTGCAGTGAAAGGCGCTTAAGCCGAACAACTTTACCGAAATTGGGTTGAGACCTGCGGCGGACTAAGAGGCCCCGCGTGCTTGGCGCAGAGCCCGGATGAACTGATCCGCGCTCCCACCAGCCACGAGGGCCCCGTCCAGCGTGATCGGGCCGCCGCCATTACCCGTCAATGTCGAGCGTGGACTTGCCTAAAAGGACAGGGTCCGGCGGTGAACCATCGGCGTCGAGATGCGGCGGGGCCGCGCCGAGGACCCAATACCAAATTCGTTTCCGCTCATTCGTCAGCGGCGCGTTCGTAAGGCCGGTGAAAGCCACGTTAAGGTCTGGTTGTGCGATGGACTGTTGCTAAGGATTTCTTTCTGAAACACAGGAGGCTCGACCGAGCACGCAAAAAGAAGAGTATTCGGGTTTGACTGCTTAGCCTGTGGAGCGAGAGACGTCGGCTAGGCGCGCTGGTCGGCTACAGTTCAAGCAAAGAGTAATAAAGCACCTCGGACCAAACACCTAACGACGGGCTCCCCTCGCTCTTAGCGTGGCACGAGAAATTACGGACACCAGAGCGCTCGCATACCCGCGCTGTTCCACGGTGAATTTGTATACGAAGACCATGTGGACCCATTGTCAGTGCTCTTCCACACGCCGCCATTGTTCTTATTCGGGGTCAAGCACGCCCACGACACACTGTTTGTGTCGCTCCACAGGAAGGAATAGACGGTGACTGGAGTCGCTGCTGCCGCGATTGTGATGCCTGAGGGCGTAGCGGATGACCAACTGGCGCCGTCATCGGTGCTTCGCCAGAAAAGCAGCGAGGCGTCGCCCGCTGCGTCGTTCTGGTAAGCGCCAGACATTAACCAATCCCCGTTCGCCATGTAACCTGGATTGCCGTATCGGTACATGGGGTATGCACTGGCGTATTGACCGCCGCTGTACGATCCGTGTAGCGAGTTGTCCACCGTAACCCTTGACCATGTGCTGCCGAGGTCGGGCGACCGTAGGACCCCCACGCCGCCAGCCGATATGAGGTACGGATATATCAGCATATCGTTGGAAGATGTCTTGTGGTACGAGACGCCGTAAATGTCGTCTGGAAAGCTAGAACTTGAGTACACTCTCGACCATGACGAGCCTTCATTCGTGCTTTTCCAGACACTCACTGTGGTGTTCGCCGTGTCCTGACCAAGCATGAACAGAGATCCATCGCTCCCTCGAACGAACAAGCAATCGGTTCCATTCGTGCTGCCGTTCATGAAGAGCATGTTTGAAGATTGGCTCGGAAGGGACACACTCGTCCAACTGGTGCCACCATTCGTGCTGTAGTATGCAGTGATGCTAGCGTAGTTAGCGCATGATGCGGCGATGAGGGTCCCATCTGGCAAACAGGCGACCACCTTTGCGCCGCTCGGAACCGACGAGACGGCCGTCCACGTTGATCCTGTGTTGGTCGTGTAATATGAGTTACCGCTGGTGTCGTTATAGATGCCGTTCTGGCCGGAATTGAACTGATCCATCCAAAAGAACGCGACAGCGGGACTCGGGTTGAGAAATGCCGACCAGGTGCTTCCGTCCGTAGTTGAGTAAACTGGCCCGCTTGCCGATGTACCGCTCCACGCGTAAACGGTGTTGTACGGCATAACCGCCCCCTGGCAGATTCAGCCGTTCGACTTTGACGCTATACCAGTTACCGTCGAGAAGACAAGTGCGGCTTAACTCAACCGCAGGCAACGTTTGGCCGGAAAACCTCTCATTTTCGGTCTAGGGTCATTCTTATGTTTGCTTTTTGCGGCAGGCGGTTGCAGACTGATCTCCACCGAATTTCACCCGAACCGGCTAAGAGTTGATCCTGCAGGGTACTGGAAAGCAAAGGGATACCAAGAGCCGCCCTGGCTCAAGACCTAGGAGCAACAGGGGACCAAAATGAGGGACGGCGGCGTTCTCATCGGGATCAAATCAAGGGCGTCAGTTGCTGTACAGGAGAAACCGTGGTGGGCGCAGCGGGTGCAGGCGCGCTCAGGAATCATTCTCATCACTCTCATGATATTGGGTGTATTCTTACGATTCGCAAGGATCGGTCTTCACAGCGTCTTCTTCGATGAAGCATACATCGCATGGCTTTCTTCTCATCGTTGGCCGGATCTCTTTATGCAGTTGCGATTCGCGGAGTTCCATCCCCCGCTTCACTACGTGCTCATGAAGTTATGGATTGGTGTGGCGGGGTATGATGAGGTTGCCCTACGGACGCCTTCCGCCATTTTTGGCAGCGTATCGATCGTGCTGATTTACTTCCTTGCCCGCGGGGTGGCGTCGGAATCGGTCAGCCTGCTGAGCGCGCTACTCGTCGCCGTATCGCCGTTTGAGATCATTGCGGCGCAAGACGGTAAGATGTACACACTGCTGGAAATGCTTGTCCTTGGCGCGACACTCGCGCTTGCCTATGCACTCGAACATCGCACTCTGCGGCTCTGGGCTCTGTACGCCGTCCTGGCGGCAGCCATCGTATACACACACTACCTGGGCGGATTTGTTCTCCTGGCACACGGCGTGTGGGTATCGTGGCGGCATCGCGCCGATGCAAGCCGTTGGCTGGCGGCGATGTCAGCGGCCGGTGCACTGTACCTGCCGTGGGTGCCCTCGCTGTTGGTCCAACTTCACCAGGCCGCTGTGTCGCCCGGCTGGGGCGAACCCGGCCTGCTCTGGAATATTGAAGGGCTTGTCTCCTTGTTCGCCTTCGGCGGGTCGCTGTTCGGGGCCCCGGGGTTCTTCTACATGAACACCTGGCTCTCACCGGTTGCTTTGCTGGCGCTCATCCTGCCGTTCCTCATTGTGTTCGCGGCCGGCGTGTACGCAATGAGGCGCAACCGCGATGCTTTCCCCCAGTTCGGCCTGCCGGTCCTAGTAGTCATCGGCTGCGCGTTCTTGTCTGTACAGAAGTCTTTCTTCTTGCCGCGATGGTTCTCGTTTCTGGTCCCGTTCTACGCCGTCTTCCTGGCGACTGGCCTTGCGTCCATCGGGGAACGCCTGGGGAAATTCCGGCAGCCTAGCGTCGTGTTGCTCACCGCCGGCTTGTTAGCGTACTACGTGCCCGTCCTCGATCGTCAGTACTTCGATCCCTCTTTCCGAGATCGTTGGCGTGACGCCGCCGCTATGGTTGGGGAGCAATTCCGTCAAGGTGACGTGATTCTCTACGGGGAACCTCAAAGCGAGCTCATCTTCACGTACTACATCGGGGCTCGCCGTCCGAGCATGATCCTCGCGATCGGCACTCGGTATTTCGGCGGGGCCGTGCCGGTGCCGAGACTCAGCGGCAAACCTGGGGTTCCAACACCTTTGTCTGTACTGGCAGGGCGGTACCAAAGGATTTGGCTGGTTGTTGCCCCGCCGTTCAGACCCTATATGCTGAAAGACACCGTTGCGGTCTTACAGCGCTCCGCCGTACTGGCACATGAGTTCCGGTTCCTGCCGGCTCCGGGCGCAGCCGCAGGCGTGTACCCTCTCACGTACCTTTTCGTGAGTCGCGCGCCTTAGGCAGATGTCCTCCGACGACGGTAGAAAAGGTTTCATACTGTTCTTAGTCGGATTCCTCGTCCTCTTTCTGGAATTGGCCTGCATCCGTTGGTTCGCTGCCAACGTTGTGTTTTTGCAGTTCTTCACAAACGTCGCCCTTATAGCGTGTTTCCTAGGAATGTCGTGCGGTTGCATGGCCGCTCGCGACCGCCACGATTGGCTGGCGATGTTTCCGTTCTTGGCTCTCGGAGCCGTCGGGGCCGCATTGTTCACATTTGCGGCGTACTTGCAGTGGCACGGATTGGCCGTTGACGTGGGACATCAACAGTCCGCGGCACAAGAGGTCTTCTTCGGCACAGAATATCGAAATCCAGACGTCGCTAGGTTCATAATACCCATTGAGCTGATCACAGGCCTTTTTTTTGTCCTGATCGCCTTGCTGTTCGTTGGGTTCGGGCAGGTCCTGGGGCGTGCGTTTGACGCTTATCCTAACCGCGTTCTCGGTTACACGTTAAACATTGGGGGCAGCCTCGCCGGAATCGTCGGGTTCTCGATCCTTTCCTTTGCGCAAGCGCCGCCCATCGTTTGGTTCTTCGTTTGTTTTTCGGGCGTCGCGTATCTATTGTGGCAGAGTCAACGGCTAACGTGGCTGCGAAGCATCGCCTTGGGCATCTCACTACTGCTGGTCGCCGTACCTGTCTACAGCGTAGTTCACCCCGGCGCCGAACTCCGCTGGTCTCCCTACTATGCAGTCACCTATGACAAGCCTCGGGGCAACTTGGTGGTCAATACGATCGCGCACCAAGCGATCGTCCCCTTCGAGTACAGTGGCGCTCCATATTCGCTCATCTATCTGTTGCAACGCAACAGCGGCGGGAGGCCGCTCGGTGACGTCCTCATCATTGGAGCCGGTACTGGAAACGACGTAGCTCACGCACTCCGGTACGGGGCGCGGCGAATCGATGCCGTGGAAATCGACCCGGTGATCCAGGATCTCGGCAGTCGCAATCATCCCGACCGTCCCTATCAGGACCCGCGCGTCTTCCGCTATCTAGACGATGGCCGCCACTTCATCCGCACCACCGGCCGTAAGTACGACTTGGTCGTGTATGGGATGGTCGATTCCCTGATCCTGCACAGCAGTTACAGCAATATCCGGCTTGAGAGTTACCTGTTTACCCAGCAGGCATTCTCGGATGTCCACCGGGCGCTGAGACCTAACGGCCTCTTCGTTATGTATAACTTCCTTCGTCAGGGATGGATCGTCGATCGGATCGCCGCTATGGCTCAAGAGACCTTCGGTCGCCCTCCGGTGGTGCTCACGCTGCCGTATCAGAAGTCATTGGGGCCCAACGATGTGCCAGGTTTTACGGTCGTAATCGCGGGCAACAACGAGGCGATCAGCGCCGCCTTCCGTCAGTACGGCACATTCTGGTTGAATAAGGTTCCTACCCAAAACCTTGGCGTCAATGGTTTCAGACTCCAGCCGCGGCCAGATACGCCACCAATGGAGCAACGTCAGTGGGTGAAAATCGGCAGGACGTCACTCGTCATCGAGCCCACTGCGTTACAAAAGGCAAGCGATGATTGGCCCTTCCTATACCTTCGCGGCAAGTTGCTCCCCGACTTGACCGCACGCTCCTTACTGCTTATGGGTCTCCTGGCAGGATCCATGATCTACATTTTTCTTCCCAAAGGCTCCGCGCGGCTCCACAGCCGAATGTTTTTTCTTGGGGCTGCCTTTATGCTTCTCGAAACGAAGGCAGTTGTGCAGCTCGCGCTCTTGTTCGGGAGTACTTGGTTCGTCAATTCCTTTGTGTTCTTTACAATATTGAGTTTGATTTTACTGGCTAATGTTTACGTACTCAAAGCACCAGGCAGCCGCCTCGCCTGGTATTACGCAGGCCTTGTGGTGCTCTTGTTGGCCAACGTACTCGCGCCGCTCGACGTTTTTCTGAGGAGCGGCTTTTTGTGGAGGTACGTGGCTCCTTGTGCCTTGGTCCTGGGACCGATCTTCTTTGCGAGTATCATTTTCGCCAAGACATTCCGCGAGACAACGAACCCCGATCAGGCCTTCGGTTCGAACATCGCCGGCTCGGTAATAGGAGGTCTGACCGAAGCGCTCTCGCTGCTCCTCGGTTTCCGGGACGTGTTGCTGGTTGCTATGGTTTTCTATCTGCTTTCCGCCTGGATGCCATACGCAGGAAGGTCGGTGCGAGCTCGCGCTGGCACGGTCCCTGAGCTGTGGGCACCGAAGTGACGACCGCGTGAATGTCGACCGACGCTCAATAAGATCGTCCCGGTGCGCCACGGTTGCTTCCTTGGGCCGGCCCAACCGATCTGCTCTAAAACTGCAGGACATCCGTGACGCAAGGGGTAGCACCGCCAGAGTCTAGATGGGGGGGCCCACGGGTCCGGATGACCGAGCCATTCATGAAGCCCGAAGGCCTGACTCCTCGGGACGGTGTGGTGCTAATCCGCATGCAGCGCAAAGCTGCGGAAAACAACCGGCTATTCGGTGGCACGGGCTGGACGCCACGTAAAATCGACAAGGTCGTGTGGACGTATGGCAGATGACAGGAGGCTTGGCCCGTAAAGCCTGAACGTGTTCGTTCGGCAGGCCCGCCACCCGCCGGGTACAAGGCCCTCTCGTGCGCCGCATCGTCCGCGACTACATCGTTGCCGCGGTGGACCGCGCGAAGCCGGACCTCGAACGGTTGATCGCCGGGCCTCTGGAGTGTCCGGAGGTCGTCCCGCTGATTTTCGCTGATCCGGTGGCCGCGATCCGGGAAATCCGCAGCCTCCAGATCGCGCTGCGGCTTCCGGCCGACTACCCCGCCGTGGACTTCGCCGTGGCGGTGCACGACACGATCACGGCCCAGACGCCGCACCGCGGCGTCGATCAGGGCATGCGGACGGTCGCGGTCGACGTCCAGGTGGACGCCGTCGGCACCGCGGCGGCTCGCGGGTACGACCTGGCGCCGCGGCGGGCGCTGCTCAATGCGTGGTGGGGCTAAACGGGTGGAATGTTGGACGCCCCGGGCGGCGTCGCGGACACTTCTAAGTTCGGCATGGGGTTCACACCGCCCAGCGGCCCGTTTCCGCGGCACTCCCCCGGCATGGGTCCCGGGCAGGCAGGAAACTCCAGCAGTACCTCGGGTATCCTTGGTGCCGCATCCAGTTTCATCCCAAGTGCTGGCCGCTACGTGAACACCGCCCAATCGCTCCTGAGCCTTTTCGGGGGAGGAAGTTCGGGCTCGCTCATCCTCCGAGGGAGTGGCGGGTTGCTGCCCGGCGCATTCACCCCGATCCCCGCGTTCGCGGCTGGTGGCATCGCCGGTGGGCCCACGTTCGGCCTCATCGGGGAAGCGGGCCCCGAAGCGGTTGTTCCGCTGCGCAGCGGCAAGATACCGGTCCACGTCCGCGTCCTACCGGCAGGTCCGGAGCATCCTGTGGCGCGAGCTGAAAACGCTCCACGTCGGCGCCCACCCGCCGTTCGGCGGCGAGCTGCACGTGCATCCTGATGCGGGCCTCCAGTTCCCAGACGGCCGCGAAATTGTCGGCTTCAGCACCGCGGAGCCCGAGCGCATGTCCGGGATCTCGGGTGCCAACCTGCTGTTCATTATCGACGAAGCGAGTGGCGTTCCTGAAGCGATCTTCGAGGCGATCGAAGGGAACCGCGCCGGCGGGGCGCGCCTCATGTTGTTCAGCAACCCCACGCAGACGAGCGGGACGTTCTTCGATGCCTTCGGTACAAAGCGCGAGTTCTGGCACCCGATCCACATCAGCAGCGAGGAGACCCCGAACGCCCACGAGGGCCGCGTCGTGATTCCAGGCCTCGCCACGCGCGAGTGGATCGACGAGAAGCGTCGGGAGTGGGGTGAAGCGTCCCCGCTCTACCAGGTCCGTGTCCGCGGCGACTTCCCGTCGCAGGCCGAGAACGCTATCATCTCGCTGGCCCTGGTCGAGGACGCCACGGCGCGGTGGGCCGACACGCCGACAGAGGGGACGCTCACGCTCGGCGTCGACGTCGCCCGGTTCGGCGACGATGAGACCGTGATCTTCCCCGTGCGGGGCCGGCGAGCGTTGCCGCCGGTCATCGAGCGCAAACTCGATACGGTCCAGGTCGCAGGCCGCGTCCTCGAGGTGGCGCGCCGGCTGCGTACCGAGAGTGAGCGGCCGATCGTACGTGTCGACGTGATCGGCGTGGGCGCCGGCGTCTACGATCAGCTGGCGCAGGCCCCTGAGGTGGACGTGCATGCCGTGAACGTGGCCGAGTCGCCATCGGGTACGGAGAACCAAGAGCGCTTTGCGCTATTGCGGGACCAGATGTGGTTCGGCCTCGCCGCGTGGCTCAAGGAAGGTGGCGCGATCCCGGACGATCCAAAGTTGGCCGCCGAGCTTGTCGCCCCAATCTATACTTTTGATGTGCGTGGGCGGATCAAGGTCGAGACGAAAGACAAGCAGCCACATTGGTTCGTGGCCGGCGGCCGACCACTGAGTCAGGCCCCGGCAGCTTGTCCGCCTGGACGCCCTTCAGGAGCGCGTGCCGCAGCCAGTACCGGAGACCGCTTGCCCCCCGGTCAAGACTAGGACTGCGAGCGCTGACGGGTGAACTGATTCCGTATGATGAGACCGTTCGATACCGCGGAGGTGATTCGCATGAGCCGATGACAGCCTGAGGAGGGCGCTCATGCGACGTTGGCACGACGAACTGCCGCTCCTGCTCCATCGGTGGCGTGAAGAACTCCGCAAGCACGACCTCGACCCGGCCCCGTATCTCGGCGCATACACCCGCGGTATTCGCATCTGCAGCACCGTCTGCGACTGCGAGAAGGGCCCCGGCGTCTTGCGGAAGCGACATCCGGGGGACTGTGGCCGCGCGCGCTGCGGCCTCTGCCACTGGTCGAAGGTGCATCGCATCCCGGCTCGCCGGCATCGCCTGCGCTACGCGTTCCAGTTCGAGGAGGCCGCTGAGACCGATGGCATCCTGGCAATTCACGCCGGCCGTCTTGAGCCTGACGCCTTCCGTTGAGTGACGAAAAGTAACACTGAGAAACGCTCGAGGTCCCGACTTCTGACGATCGAGCGCGATCGTGATATGGTCACGAACGAGACGACGCACGGTTGGCGTTGCGCGGAGAAAGGCGGCGTCTTGCCGAAACGAACGGAGTCATGAACCTTGCCTTAGCCGTACCCTTGGCATTGAAGTCTCACGCGAGTGTCAAAAACGTGGTACTCGTGGGTTCGCGAGCCGAAGGCCGCGTGACTCGGTTCTCGGATTGGGACTTCGTGATTTCGGATCGAAGATTTCCAGAGGTAGCGAGAACGCTACCGCAGCTCGTTGCTATTCTGCTTCCCATCGCTCATCAGTGGGACCGGCTGAGCGAGACAGCGTGCTACATGCTCATTCTCGCCGGCCCGATCAAAGTCGATCTAATCTTCGCTGGCGTACCGCACAAGCCGGAACGGCCTTGGCAAGTCACACCGGACACACTCGGATGCATTGATATGTGGACTTCTGCTTTACTGGCGAATCCCATAGATCGCTTCCAGCCCGGTCGCTAGCCACTCCTGCCACGTTGACGGTAAGGAAGAGGGATCGACCTGCTTCATGAACGACAGGGCGCTCGCGGGGCTTCCGGTCCTGAGATTACCAGCCGCTCTCCACACTATCTTAACGCTCGGAGACAAGTATCTGTTGTCCGCCGTCCCAGCCGCCTGTTCTTTCTCGTCATTGTAAGTTTCCTTGGTGGCGATTTCGAGCGTTCTCCACATGTTTACGCGCCGGTCGATGTACATGATGACGACTAACTGTGTACTGAGGTGGGTTCCTGCTTTGCTCTCGACGACAGCGTCAACGAACCGACGGAACACGGGAATCCCTCCGTCAGTGTACGCTTCCTGCCCCATAGTCCGCCATGAGTACACGACGCTGGGGAGCTTATCTCCTAAGTCGGGAAAAACGTACTTCTCCAGCACCGCCCGCGATGTCCCTAGATCCGCTGCCGCCAGCGCATTGAGAACTCGATCTGCCACATCTTCCGGTTTCACCGCAGGGGCGCTTGCCGCATAACCTGGCACCCCCACCAAGCCGATCATGATTACCAGGCTGACCAGCCGCCGCCACATCATGCGTTTCGCCCCCCCTTTTCTCTTTTGTTGAGTGTTGCAAAAGGACTTCCTTTCGGGACGGTCGCGGCGTATTCGGCGGCTCCTGGATGCCCACCAGACGCGCAACGCGCCTCTAGGACGGCCTGGGCGCCGCCAATGCTCGCAAAAGCGTACCCCCCTTTCGTGACAGCGCGCGGCTGACGGTCGAAACGCTCACACCGAGTTGGCGGGCGGCCGCACGGCGCGACAGCTCGCCAGCCTCGATCTGAGGGCGCAGGGCATCCAAAAGCCCGTTCACGGCCTGCGGTCGGCCTAGATGCTTGCCCTGTCGGCGGGCCCGGTCCATACCGGCCCGGACCCGCTCCGCGATAATGCCGCGCTCGAGCTGCGCGTAGGCCACCGTGATGTAGTAGAGCGCCTCGCCGAAGGGCGACGTCGTGTCGAGCCAGGGTTCCGAGTACGACCGCAAGCCCACGCGCCAGCCCCGGAGCCGCTCGAGTGTGTTGGCTGCCTCGTGGACGCTGCGGAACGCGCGGTCGAGCCGCCAGACGAGCACGAGGTCCACGTGGCGCCTCGCCGCGTCGTCCAGCAGTCGCCGCCACGACTTGCGACCTCGCAGATCCGTGGCGCTCGCGTGGTCGATGTACTCGCCTGCCGTTGTCGAACCTTGGGCGGCAACGAACTCCCTGAGCGGGAGCAGTTGTGTTTCGGGGTTCTGATCCTTGTCTGCCGTGCTCACCCTCGCGTAGATGCCGACCCGCACAATGCTCCTCCCGTCATGCGAAATGCCGGCGGATCGCGGCCAACTCCTCGAGCGCGCGGTCCAGTTTCGTGTTCAGCACGGCGAACCTGTCCGGCGAGGCCGGCGAAGGCCCCGCCGGCGGCTGCGGTGTCGTGCCGTTTGCCTCGGGCAGCGACGGCGCCTTTGGAAATGTGCCGAGGCGGTTCCGTTCAGATACGAACGCCTCAACTGTCTCGCCGACGTGACGCTGCCAATCGGCGTCGAACGTCGTGAACGCGTTGCCGTCGTTGGAAAGCACCTCGTAGAGCGACCAGCGCCGGCCGTCCGTCGTGCCGGGTTTCTTCGCCGTGACCGCCGCGATCGTAAATGTCGCCATCACGCTACCTCCTTGCCGCGCATCCAATGCCACACCCGGAGCAGGGAGAGGAACACGTCGAGATCCCCGCGCATGGTCCGGTACTCGTAGGTCCCGTCCGGCCTGAGCAGCACGGCCGCCGTTTCGGCGACGGGTGGGATGGGGATGCGGCGCGGTTCGCCCACATGCGGGACAATGAAATCGGCCTGTCGGTACGCCTCGAGCTGGAGTCCCACCTCTCGGTACAGGTCCCCGGTGGTCTTGAAATCCACGAGCCGCACCTGCTTGTCCGCGAACACGGCGATCAGGTCCGTCGTCCCCGCGTACCCGTGCCGGTCGCTGTACACGTTCGCCTCTGTGAACAGCGCCGTGGGCTGCATCGTCCGGGTCCAGGCCTGGAAGGCCCGCGCGTAGCCGCGCGCTGCTTCGGGGATACCCACAATGTCGATGTCCGCGCCTCGCGCCGTCGCTTCAGCGAGCGAGTGGATCAGCGAGCCGCGGTCAGCCGCAGCATCCCGCTTGCGGTAGATGACGCTGGCCGCCGCTTCTGCGGTGCTGTACGTCGCCGGGTCCTCCAGGACGGCTTCAGCGGCCGTGCGGGCGGCCCAGGGAACCAGTGCGGGCTTCGCGAGCGCCTGCAAGACCGTCGTGACCGAGACGTACCTGCGGTCGTTCAAGTAATACCACCCGTTTCGCCTGCGCGGGAACCGTTCCGTCGAGACCGCCGCCATCGTCCGTCCCTCCACGGTGTCGTCTTCAACCATTATACGTGACCCCCTCACGTATGTCAAGTGAATACCTGAGGGCCTTACGTGTTGACCCGACGGTTGGAAGCGCGTATCCTACGGACATGGCGAAACTGCCTCCTTCAGTCCGTGAGATGTTCGTAAAGTACGGCCGTGCCGGCGGCAAGAAGGGCGGCAAGGCGCGTGCCCGGCGCCTGACCCCTGAGCAACGCCGTGAAGCCGCCCGCACAGCCGTTCAGGCTCGTTGGGCACGGGCGAAAAGCAGGGGAAACAAGCAAGAGTAGCGAGAGGTAATTTTCGATCACGGCCGCAGTCGCGCACCGCGGAGATGATGTGGTGCGAGCTAACCCGGAATTACGCGGCCGCGTTCGCGCGGTCGACTTGGACTACTGGCCATCGAAACCTTTGCCCGGGAGTCCGCTGGATCGCCGCAACTGATGCAACTGATCTGTCTGCAAGCGTGCTATGTGTCGGGCTTGCGGGAAAGGCCGCTGCTCCAGCGACACATCGATCTTACCGAGCAAGCCGTGCGGTACATTCTGGAACAGTCAAGTTCCACTACGGACTTTCGCTCATTGGTCGACGTTCTCGAGTCCGGTCCGAAGACGCGGGGTACGGAGCGGAAGATGTACAAATTCATCGATGGAACGACGGGGGATGTCTATAGATGTGCGCTGAAGGCCATCGCCGCCGATCCGCCCCGGCTATCGCTTAGGTACGGCGAACTGACGGATCGAACTGCGGCTGCGTGCGTCGACGAATCACCAGTAGGTTCCAGCGTAACAAGTACATGCCTCCATATGGCGAGGCTTGCGGAGGACCGTTTCCCCGCGGAGCGCGTCATCGACTGGGACGAGGAAAAGCAGACACTAGACATCCCGGACCCGTACCTGCTCTTCTATCTGAGATGGTCGGGGCGCTTGCGCGAGGACTGATTTCCGACTTAGCACCCCGGTTGCCACATGGTAACTCGATAGTCGGATACCTGCCCGGGCTTCCCGGCGCAGATCCCTACCTCATCAACCTTCGTAGCCGCCGATGTTACGGATAGGACTCGGCCGCCACAAACGCGCATTGCTCGGCAACCCTCCGGAAGCAGCTAGCGCCGCCCGGGCACGGAGTTCGGCGAGCGTGTGAACAGCGGCGTCGAGCCGATCGGGTGAGGGTTCACCGGGTACGAAGGTGGTCATCTGCTGTTCAAGCTCCAGAAATACACCGGCATGATGCACAACGCCCTTCTCGTGCAGCGCGGCGATCGGTTCGGCCCGCGGTATTTGTCGCGCCTACATCACCATACCGAAGTCCAAACTGAGTTGAGGCTTTGTCGGCGGTCGGAGCGTTCCCGCGTCGATCCGTCGCCGAAAGTCCGCCAAGCGGGACACCACCTCCCAACGAAACGTCTGGTCGCCGCAATGGAGGCAAACATTGGCCGGAATCTGCGTGATCAGGATTTCGCCCGCGTTGGTCGTGAGCAGGAATGACACGCGCCGCTCCTCCACATTGGTCCAGCAGGCGTGTCGTCCCATTCGGCTCGCCCGCGAATCTGGGTGGGGATCCGGTCCAGGCATTGGGCGGACCTCGAACTGGCGGACCACGGCGGGGGTGATCCGCTCGGCCGCGGCGACGGCGTTCCATGCCACGTCCAGCGCGTCGGCCGCGGTCTTGGCCTCGACCGTCATGGTGATGCCGCTAGTGTCGTATCCGTCGCCACCCGAGATAGAAGCGTGATACCGACCCAAGGGCCCGTACAGAGCCTCGATCCTGTCAAACGTCAGCGCGTGGGCGAACTCGAATCGCACCTGCCATTCCATCATGGAGACCACCCCTCCCGTAGTTGTCCGGCTGGCCTCCCGGCCGGCTGCCGGGAGGCTCAGGTATGGTCTCGTGCGGACGTGGTGTCGCGCAGTTAGCGGTCATTGAATTAGTATAAGCGAGTTACGTCTACTCGCGTCGCGGTCGTTTTTTCCTGATAGCGCGGTGTAAGGTTGATACAAAAGTTCCGGGATCCAGGCGCAACGCGTCCGCGATCTCCAAAAACTCGATTACATCGATGCGTCGTTCTCCTTGCTCATACTTCGCCACGAAGGATTGAGGACGACCGAGTCGCTTCGCAAGGACAGCCTGGGTAAGGTTGCTTCTCTTCCGTGCATCGATGAGCCGCCTTCGAAAATGACGATATGCGGGGCTGAAGACCGACCGCACCATGTTGCTTGCATGGTAGAGTCGGCTGTAAGATAATCCCAAAATAGGATATAGGACGATTCGGCATCAGGCGCGAGACACGTGGCGTCGGGGGGACCTGCTGATGGGCGACGTTCGGCTCTTTCGCCTCTCCAATTCCGGCGTCAAGGAGATCAGCGGCGCCTCGGTCAGCGTCGAAAAGTCTTTGCAAACCCTCATCGAGCGCAATCTAGAGGCGTTGCTGGGGATTCGCCTGCTGGCCAGCGAGCACCCGACCGGTGCGACTCACGGCGGACGTATCGACACCCTTGGCCTGGATGAAAACGGTTACCCGGTTATTATCGAGTACAAGCGCGCGGTCAATGAAAGCGTTGTAAGTCAGGGTTTGTATTATCTGGACTGGTTAGTGGACCATCGCGGGGATTTCGAACTCCTCGTGCTCAAGAGATTGGGTGCCGGAGCGGCCGAGAAAATCGAATGGTCGGCGCCGCGGTTATTATGCATCGCCGGAGACTTCACGAAATACGACGAGCACGCGATCCGTCAAATGCCCCGTGCCGTCGAACTCATTAGATACCGTCGTTACGGGGACGACCTTTTGCTGTTCGAACTCGTCAACGCGACAACACCGCAACCCGCAGGCCCCGTCAAGCCAGGTGCCGATCCCCGGACCATGTTGGAGGCGATCGAGGCCACTAACCCGCAGCTCCGAGACAGGTGGGAAACCCTCAAGGCCTTTTTGATGGCGCTCGGAGACGATGTGCAGACGAAGAACTTGAAGCACTACATCGCTTTCAAGCGGCTGCAAAACTTCGCTTGTGTGCAGTTGCGCACCTCGGACGACACCCTCCTCGTGTACGTCAAGGTGGACCCTACGACGGTTGCCCTCGAGGAGGGCTTCACGCGAGACATGCGGGGAAAGGGACACCACGGTACTGGTGATCTTGAAATCACAATCGGCTCGGACGATAACCTGCGGCGTGCGCAGTCGTTGCTGCAGAAGAGCTACGATGCGAGCTGATCAGCGCAGTTTCTTTGGAAGTGTTCATTGCGTAGCCCTCCCTCACTTGCGCGCGCGAGTGGCTGACGTGAGCTTCCCTCCGACCTGTTGCGCTCCGGAAGCTATTCGGTCTGCTCCCGCTGTTCGCGCGCGGCCCGAGCGTCGTCCGCCGCACGTAGCCTCGCGGCGATCGAATCGACCATCCTGATTACGCGTCCATCTCGGTCGGATTGGTCTTGTCCGGACTGGATTTCTGGATCGAGTTGCACAGTATCAGGCGGTCGGCCGTACGCGTATTCTGCGATGAGTTTCCAGCCGTTCAGGCGGACCCGTTCGTCGCGCGAGGATTGGGCAATCTCGAGGATGGCGTCGCGGCCATACCGTTCCATGATCTCCCGGCACCAAGCCCTGAACGTCTTGCTCTCCTTGGGTCGGCCTCCCGGATTACCGGATTGTCCCGGTTTCCACGGTTTGCCGGGGGCTCGGTGACCGCGCTGTTTCCCGCTGTTCTGAGCGTCAGCCATTGGAGCCCCATTCGGCTATTCTCGATAGTGCTATCGCCAGAGTCCAGTGTGAGCGCCACCGGCCCGATGATGATCGCGGTCCACAGTCTTCACCTTGAACTCGTCGTGCGATCGCGGCCCGGCACTTTCGACGCGCCGCTGGACACTTCCGTCCGGTTCGGCCTCGCGTCGGTTGCCGGAAACGAAGCGGTGGATCAGATTTCCGACGTTGGGAGGAGCACATTACGGTGCAGAGTCGGCACTTCACGCGGCGATGAACCGGCCCGCCGGGTACTGTGTGAATTGCGTCAAAATCCCCCTCCCGGCACCACGGTTATACAGTGAGTCATCCGCATCGAGCAGCGCCGGAAGGTTACCCCGAAGTTCAGCGACCAGGCGATTACCATCCCTTCGCAGAACCGAGAGAGTGCCACGACCCTCGTCGTGTCAGGGCGGACCGCTGACGCGCATCTCCAGAACATCCTGAACAAACTTGGTTTCAATACACGGGCGCAGATCGCTGCTTGGGCGGTGAAGCGCGGTCTCGTCGACGATCCGGAGGATGGTTCCGCCACACCTGGCGCTCGCTCATCACAGGTTCGTCGGGCTACCTAGGTAGACGGACCCGCGTTTTCCCAGAAGATGAGATGATAGGTAGGACGTCAGCATTCCTCTCGATCTCTGAACCTCCGGTGCCGCGTAATCTGAGGGCCGAAAGGCACGGACGAACGGAGCGGGAGGGGCGGAGATGTCGAACCATACCCACTACTTCCTTGAGAAGATGACCGACGAAAAAATCGCGGAGGCACGCAGAGCAGCGGGCGGCGTTAGGCTGGCATTGAAGGCGAACAACACGAGACGCGAGGCCCCCGCAGGGCGCGCGGGCGCCGCTCGTCCGACTCCACCGGATGCTTGCCCGCGTGCTCGGGTACGGCGGTTCAGTACTGGAGAGAACGGTCTCAGACGCTCACCCACATTAGCCGAGAGGCAACCACGACAGCAGCGCCGCTCGCGAGCGTCCATCTCGCGGGGACATTCACGGGGGACGCGGTACCACAGCGGCTCACGGCTGCAAGAGCGCCTATCCGTTCCGGGCCAATCGCGCCTCCAATTCCGCGATGCGCGCGTCCCGCTCGGCCAGCCGGTCGAGCAGCCGCGCCGCGTCCAGGTGGTGCGATAGGTAGCCCCAGACCCGCGCGCACCGCGACGCGCAGGCGAAGTGGGCTCTCGTGCCAAAATTCAGTGGGTCCCGGAACGGGCAGGGGTACTCCACCACCCCGAGAGGAGGACGAGAATGGCGTACGGGATCGTGCATCACTTTCCAGGGGGTACGAAAGAGCAGTACGAGGCGTCAATTGCTGCGGTGCATCCGAGCCGAGACGCCTTGCCCAAGGGCCAGATTTTCCATGCGGCTGGGCCCTCGATGGGCGGCTGGACGATTGTGGCGGTCCACGAGTCCAAGCAGAGTTGGGAGCAATTCCGCGACAACATCCTGATGCCTCGAATGCGACATGGCATCAAGGGCGGCTTCACCACGCCGCCACAGGAGACGGCGTTCGAAGTCCACAACCTGCAGCGATAACCGCCTGCGGACCTCCAGGGCAGGCTTGCATCCGGCCGACGCTCGTGGTCGAAGACCAAGTACCGCCAGCGCCTCTGGAACGGGCTGCGGCCCGCGGCGCTGAAGGGCATCCGGCCAGAAGTGACCGCAGCGCCTTTGAGTCGTGCAGGCCCGGATGATGGGTGATCTGAAGACCGGGTTAGTGCTTTCTCACGTGTTGGGTTTCGAAGTAGGCTGACGTCACGTCCCGTAGGTTGTCTTCAGCCTCCTGCTCTGTTTCTCCATCTGCGAAACACTGCGGGAGTTCGCGTATATAGGCGATGTAGCCGCTGCCTCCCTCGGTCTGTCTGATGACTACGGTCATGGAGAATTCATCTCCGATCGTTACCATGGCGCGTTCCTCCGGCCCGCCATTCGCTGTGACCACCATCACCGTCATACCCGGGCCTGCGCGATTTCGGACTCGGCCAGGCTCCTCTATGGGGACTGCACGGGTGGGCGCAGGTTGCTGTCGCCAGCCCGCCGAACCCCGGCCCCTAACCCGTGCAAGCCATTCCTGTTGGGAGGGACGCGGTGGCTCGTCGACAGAGGAAGCGGGTCGCTGAGCGACGGGTGGTACGGCGACGACCGCGTCCTGTCCGGCGAGCGAGCTCCGTAGTTTCACCTCCGCCCAAGCGCCTCCACAACCTGCCCACCCAACTCACGACCTTCATCGGGCGTGAGCAGGAGATCGTCGAGGTCAAGTGCCTGCTAGCCACCACGCGGCTGCTCACGCTGACGGGCGCCGGGGGTTGCGGTAAGACCCGGTTCGCGCTCCAGGTGGCCGGCTTAGTGGTCGAACAGCACCGGGATGGGGTCTGGCTTGCGGAGTTGGCATCAATCACGGACCCGGCGTTCGTCCCGAAGACGGTCGCCTCCGCACTCGAGGTGCCGGAACAGCCGCGTCGTGCCATCGCCGACACGCTCATTGACGCACTGCGGTCCAAGGCGCTGCTTCTCGTGCTGGACAACTGCGAGCACCTTTTGGCGGCGTGCGTGGAGTTGGTCGTGCCGCTCCTGCGCGAATGTCCAGAGGTGCACATCCTGACGACAAGCCGCGAAGGGTTGGGCATTCCCGGGGAGGTCCTGCGGCCGGTGCCGTCGCTCTCAATGCCTGAGAGGACAAGCCATCTGCGGTCAACCGAGGACTTGCTCGCGTACGATGCGGTTCGCCTCTTCGTCGAACGGGCAGCGGCGACCGCGCCCGGGTTCGAGGTTACAAGCGAAAACGCGCCTGCCGTGGCGCATGTCTGTCAGCGTCTGGACGGCATCCCTCTCGCCATCGAACTCGCGGCAGCACGTGTGAAGGTGCTGGCGGTTCGGCAAATTGCGGCGCGACTCGACGATCGATTTCGGCTGCTCGTAGGGGCCGATCGAACGGCTGTGCCGCGTCACCAAACGCTGCGCGCGACCATGGACTGGAGTTATGACCTATTGCCTGAACGAGAACGGGCGGTGTTACGTCGCCTGTCGGTATTTCCCAGCGGGTGGGGATTGGACGCGGCCGAGGCCATATGCTCAGGGAACGATCTGGAGGCGTCCGACATCCTCGATCTGCTGACGCGATTGGTGGACAAGTCACTGGTGGTCGCGGAAACACAAGACGGAGAGGCGCGCTATCGGCTGTTGGAGACTGTCCGGCAGTACTGCCGGGACCGGTTATCCGAGTCGAACGAAGCGGCCATTGTGCAGGTTAAGCATCGTGACTGGTACCTGCAACTGGCGGAGCGCGGAGAACGAGAGTTGAGGGGGAACGCCCAGGTTGCATGGTTGGAACGACTAGAGACAGAGCACGATAACCTGCGGGCCGCGTTAGCGTGGAGCAAAGCGGACGCGGGTGAAGGAGAAGCATGGCTGCGGCTGGCGGCCGCACTGCGCGAGTTCTGGCATATGCGTGGTTACCTGAGCGAAGGTCGTGAATGGTTGGAGGCGGCGCTCTCCGCCGACCACAGTGCCTCGGAGACGGCACGGGCCAAGGCGCTCAGCGGTGCAGGACTTCTCGCGTACCGTCAAGGTGACCCTCGGGGAGAGGTTTTTCTTGAACAAAGCCTGGTGCTGTTCCGGAAACTGCGAGACCAATGGGGCATCGCCTATGCGCTGCACCACATAGCGCATTGTGCCCGGAATACGAGGGGACTTGAGGCGGCGGAGCGTCTGCTCGAAGAGAGTGTGGCGATATTCAAAGAGATCGGAAACAGATGGGGTGTAGGTTGGTCGCTGCACTGCTTAGCGGAGTTAACGCTTGATAAGGGCGATGATCGCCGAGCCGCTCTGATGCTCGAAGAAAGTCTTGCTCTCTGCCGAGCAGCGGGCAATATTTGGACGACCTCCTTTGTGCTCGGTTGCCTTGGACTACTAGCAGAACGGCAAGGGTACTACGACCGCGCAACCGCACTTCTTGAAGAAAGCGTGGCGTTGGCACAACAAATTCGAGCCAAATATGCCACGCCGCAGTTGCAGGCCAAACTCGCTCACGTCGCGCTCTCTCAGGGATACAGTGAGAGAGCGTTCACCCTGTACCGGGAGAGCCTGCTCGGGCTAGCAGAGATTGGAGCCCAGATGGGGGCCGCACGACCTCTTGAGGGACTAGCCGCTGTCGCGATCGCCCAGGGGCGCTTCGAGCAGGCAGCGAGGTTGTTAGGAGCCGTTGAAGCAGTGGGCGAAACGCTGGTCTGGTCCGACCCTCCCTTGCGGACCGACCATGACAGTAACGTGGCCGCCACGCGTGCCGCCCTTGGGAAGGAATCCTTTGCAGTCGCCTGGGCCCAGGGGCGGACGATGACCCTGGAGCAGGCCATCGAATACGCACTGGCGGCCACCGAAGGTCCCCCGCGCGAACGCGGGCAAGGTGTTGAACGTCTCGCCCGGAGGCGAGCAAGCCTGCTGGCGCCTCGCGAGCGAGTCGTCGCGGCGTTGATCGTCGAAGGGAAGAGCAATCGGGAGATCGCGGCGACACTGTCGATTAGGGAGAGTACCGCCGAGAGTCATGTGCAGCATATCCTCAACAAACTCGGGTTCAATTCACGGACGCAGATCGCCGCTTGGGCCGTTTCGCACGGACTGCACCCCGCGTCATAATTCTCGTCCGTTCCGCCTTCGGTGAGTAGCCGAGAGTACCGCTGGAACCGGTTCAACGCGGTTCCCCAAGCACCGTCACCTACTTTACCTCGGTCCGTCCCCGTTCCGACCAGCCCGGTCACGGGTAGGTAAGAGCGCATCTTAGCCTCGGCCACCTCGCGCTCCCGGGCGAGGCACTCCTCGCATCGCTGTTCTAGCCACCGCCGAATACCGTCCTGGAGTTCTTGCGGCATCACCCGAACCGTGGCGACCGCCTCGGGGGGAAGGGACCCGGCGGGGGCGTCCGGCAGTTCGACGACCACCGGCGCCCGGCCAAAACCTCTCGCGGCGAGCCACTCCCCAGCCAGCATTCTGTCGCGCAGACCGATTGGGCGCCGTTCCCCGATAGCCTTGGCGTCCCCGTCGAAGACCGCCCGGTAGAACCGGACCAAGTCCTCGCCGTCGCCGACGGCCTGTCTGGCGAGCGCGGCCAATCCGTTCGGCCGCCCGCCCGCGTTCCGGCGCGGGTCGTGACCGGGCGCAAACGGTCGGCCCACCGGCGGCTGCACCTGCACAGTCTTGTGCGACCCGTCACCGTTCTCGTTGGTCACGCCGACCTGCATTCAGGGAGCCCTGCGGCCATCATGAAGCCGGACGGGTGTGCGTCCACCGAACCGTTGTACTCCCGCGCTGGACTCCGCGAGAAGGTGTCCCCCGCCTGGGGACGTCGGCTACTGCTCTGGGCTACGCGACCAACGGGACCCGGTCCGGCGGAACGTTCGGCAAGCGTCAAGAACGGGCTCCCGGCACCAATGCTACCAGCAAGTTCGGCTCCAGACTAAGTACGCTCGCGAGATTGCTGCAGAACTCCGCCGTGAGGCCCTCCCCAGCACCGTACATATCTAGCTGTATATTTATTTATAGAATAGTGATGGCTATATGTACATAACCCCGGTGTCTTGTACAGAGGCCGACCCGGATTCGCCTACTCCCGAGGTACCAAGAGCAATAACATACTTGACTCACCCACCTGTTTGTGTTACGGTGTGGTCGGGAGGGAGCGAACATGGCGGCGCGTCTGACACGAGTCTCGATCAAGACCATCACCGTGAACTCGTTAACGTTTGTCGGCGAGCGGAAGACCCCGTCCTACGATCTGACTTTTTCCTTCGAGGTTGATTCTCCGTTTGGCTCGTTCCCGGCAAACATTCAGGTGCCGAATGCCGCGAGCCTCGATGATGCTCTTGGGCAAGCCTTGCAAGAACTTGGCCGATGGGGAAGTGGACTGTTCGACGCCATCCGTCAGGCGTTTTCCGCTCAGATATCGTGAGCAGAACCGCAGGCATTTTAGACGATCCTCCTGGAGTGAGTTGAATGTCGAAGGTCGAACCAAAGACTCTGATCGAAGCGGTCCGCTACTTCTCCGACCAGGACGTGTGCCGCGAGTTCGTCGCGGCGCTCCGCTGGCCGAACGGTCCTGTGTGTCCGGCCTGCGGCGTGGTCGAGCCGCTGTTCCTCCAGACCCGAAAACTCTGGAAGTGTCGTGCCTGCAAGAAACAGTTTTCGGTCAAGGTCGGTACCATTTTCGAGGACAGCCCCATCGGACTCGACAAGTGGTTGCCTGCGCTGTGGATGATCGTGAACGCGAAGAACGGCGTCTCGTCCTACGAGATCGCGCGGTCCCTCGGCGTCACTCAAAAGACCGCGTGGTTCATGATGCACCGGATTCGCCTCGCCATGCAGACCGGCACCTTCCGCAAACTCGGCGGCGAAGTG
>DATEGA010000071.1:0-2040 GCA_035280345.1 bacterium
CCGGGCCCGACCGCCCGGCGCACGGCCCGCGCCGTCTCGACGTCCGCCCGGTCGCCCCCGCGCGAGGCCGGCCAGCCGAGTTGGACCTTCACCTGCGAGAAGCCGCGCGCGACCTGCGCGCGGGCCTCCTCCGCCATGCGCGGGATCTCGTCGAAGTAGACCTTCGAGATGTAGCAGCGCACGCGCTCGCGGCCGGCGCCGCCTAGAAACTTGTACAGCGGGACGCCGGCGGCCCGCGCAAGCAAATCCCACAAGGCCGTGTCGATCCCGCTCATCGCTTCAAGCACGAACCCGCGCGAATGCCCCCACCGGCGGAGCAGGGCGAGCATCTCGTCCCACAGGCCTTCGACGTCCCACGCATCGCGGCCGATCACGAGCGGCGCCAGCAGGCGGTCGACGATCGTCGTGACGACTTCGGGCGCGCGCCGCACGATGCACTCGCCGGCACCCGTCAGGCCGTCGTCCGTTCGGACCTGCACGACGACCGCGTAGAACGTAGGAAACGTTCCGATGGAAAACTCGACGGGCCGCGGCGTCTTCGCGGCGATCGACGTGCACGTGATGGAGACGATCTTCATCCGATCGCCTTCTTCCGTGCCTCGGCGGCACTCCCTCTCGCCGCGTCCTCCGCGGGCGCGACAGACGCGAGGGAATGGCCGGCCGGGCGTGCAACGTTCGAAATGGGAGACAGGGCGTTCCGCCAGGAGGCGCGAAGGCGCCGGAGGTCCTGCGGAAAGGCCGCGAAGGCGGCCGAGACAGGACAGGGAGGCGCGCATGGACTGGGGTCGCGAGTTCGCGGAGGGGCTGAGTTACGACGAGTTCTTAAAGCGCCACGGCACGGCGGAGCATCAGGCACGGTGGAAGGGCGTCTACGACAAAGTCGCGCTGACCGCGGAGCAACGCGAGCTGCTCGCCGGGTTCGTGCGCGAGATGCGCGTCCTCGTCGTCACCGGGGCGTGGTGTGGGGACTGCGTGAACCAATGTCCCATCCTCGAGCACATCGCCCACCAGAACCCGAAGATCAGGATCCGCTACGTCGATCGCGACGTGCACGCCGCGGCGCAGGACGCGGTGATGATGAACATGGGCAAGCGCGTACCGGTCGCCGTTTTTCTCAGCGAGGACGACCAGGAATGCGGCCGGTACGGCGACCGCACGCTGGCCACCTACCGGCAGATGGCGGCGGACCGCCTCGGTCCCGCCTGCCCGACCGGGATCGTCCCCCCCGGCCCGGCGCTGTTGAGCGCCGTCACCGCCGAGTGGGTGGGGCAGTTCGAGCGGATCCAGTTGATGCTGCGGCTGTCGAAGCGGCTGCGCGACAAATACAGCGACTGACGGAGTCTGCTACCTGGCGAGCGTCCGGACGTTCGCCGGGACCCGCGGACCGAGGACGAGCATTCCTTCGAGGCCGGCCAACAGGTCCGGCGCCCTTGTCCCGTCCTCCGGAAACGAGACGATCGCCGCGCTGAGCGCGAGCCGGTCGGTCATCAGGAGCCGCGTCGCGACGTCGTCGCGCTCGAGGCGCGAGATGAACTCCTGGGTTTGTTCGAGCGCGCGCACCTTGGGCACCCGCGGCAAGAGCATCGCGAAGCGCCCGCCGCCGTCGTAGGACAAAATGTCGACGCGGCGGAGCGGTGCCTGCAACAGCTTCACCGCCCGGCGCAGCGCAAGATCGCGGTCCTCCGCGTCGGCGCGCGTCGAACCGTAGTCCTCGAGCTGGACCTCGGCGATCGAAAAGACGAGTGTCAGCGACCGGCAACGTTCGATCTCGTCGCGTACGAGCTGTTCGAAGGTCGGCCACGGACAAAGCGCGCGCATCGGGTCGCTGCGGATCATACGCTGCACTTCTTCGTGCAACCGGGCGGCCTCCACGGCCGCCACGCTCTGGGTGGCCAGTCCCCGGATGCGCCGGCGGACCATGTCGGACAGTTCGAACGGCGTCTCGCGGTAGGCGCTGAGCCATGCCAGCGGTTGGTCCGCCCGAATAAGCGCCGACGAACACCACCAACCGGTGGGCTGGCCGGCCGGGCCCCGCGCTTC
>DATEGA010000072.1:0-3498 GCA_035280345.1 bacterium
GAAAGCGCCTCCTGGCGAGTAGTGAGGTGCGGCGTCATGCCTGATCCATCCGCGCGCCGCGCTCGGGCCGGGCGGCCATCGTACGCCGTCGCGCTGCTTACGGCGGCGTGCGTCGTTCTCGCCGCCTCGGAAAGCCCAAGCGCCACCCCGCCGTCGTTTTCTGCCGTCGACGCCCCGGGAGCGATTCGCACGGATTTCTACGGCATCAACAACGCGGGACAGATTGTCGGCGTATACACCGATGCCGCCGGGAGCCACCACCCTTTCCTGCGCAGCGCCGCGGGGACGATAAGCGGCTTCAGCGTCACCGGCGCGGACCCGAGCCGGACGGAAGCGGCCGGCATCAACGACTCGGGACAAATCGTGGGGACCTTCCTCGACGCGGGCGGAACCGCCCACTGCTATGTCGCGTCCGCGGCCGGCGCCGTCTCCACGATCGATCTGACGGCCAAGGGCCTCCCCGCCAACGACGCCGCGTGCTACGGCATCAACAACACAGGATCCATCGTCGGGGAGTTGGCCGCGCGGGCGTTCATCCGGTCCCCCGCCGGAGCGGTCACGTTCGTCAATCTCAAGCGGGCCGCAGCCGCCGGCATCAACAACGCCGGGCAAGTCGTCGGAGGATACGCGATCAACGACTCAAGCGACAACACCCGCGGCTTCCTCTGGGCGCCCGGCGGAACCGTCACCACGTTTGACGTCCCCGGAGCGGTCAGCACCAACCCCAACACCATCAACAACAAGGGAGAAATCGCCGGAAGTTTCAGGGACACCGGCGGACGAGTGCGCGGCTTCATACGCTCCGTCGCTGGAACGGCCGCCGCCTACAACGCGCCGGGGGCGGTCGAAACGCAGGTCACCGGACTCAACGATGCAAAGCGCATCGTCGGCATCTTCAAGGACGCGACCGGGAAGTGGCACGGGTTTGTGGCCGCCCGATAGCGCAGCGCCTACCCGCGGGCACCCACCTGCGCTAACCGGTTGCGTGCCGGTTGGGGGGTCGGCCGGCGGCGCGCAACCCGCGGGACCGGCGCGGTACGCCGCGGATTTGTCCGGCCGGACAACAGCTCGCCGATCCGGGTGTATACGCGGCTTAGCCCGGTGGCGGTGTTGGGATCGTCGAACCCGCGCCGCGTCAGATAGTCGTGCAGCAGGCACAGCAACATGCCCGACGACATCCGGCTGAGAAGGCGCCGGCTCGCGCGGGCTACGGCCTCTAGCTCCACGATCTGCTCCTCGAGGACGTCGTCGTCGAGGTCCTCGCCGGCGCGCTGCCGGCGGGCGTGAACCAGTTCGTGGAGAACCGTGAACTGCTTCTCCGGCACGGGCAGCCCTGCCTCGATCCAGATCTCGTTCCCGTCGTCGCCCATGTTGAGCAGGCCGTCGAACGTCGTGTCTGGACTGAGCGGAATATCCGTTAGCTGGCGGGCGAGCGTCCGGAAGCGGCGGAGGTACTTCTCGCGAATGACGTAGGAGCGCTTTGGGAGCCGCGTAAGGCGGGCTACTCGCCTTCTGGTGCGAATAAGACGGATGCCGCGCATCGCGCCCCGCCGAGGGCGCGCCGCACGGGTCCGTGGCCGCTGCGACATATGTCCTCCCACCCGCAAATCGGTGACAATGACTACCGGGCGAAACGAGAGCCCGGCCCAGAATGTTCCGGCCGGGCCGACGAGGGCGATCGAATGTTCGTCTTGACGCCGCTGCCGCTATCCCATCTTTCCCCGAAACGATCGGGGCGCGTCCACAGCACTAGGCGGCCGCACCACGCCTATGTTAATGTGGAAACAGCCCCGATCGTCTAGGTCGGCCTAGGACATCGGCCCTTCAAGCCGGTAACGCGGGTTCAAATCCCGCTCGGGGCACCATCGAACATATGCACGAACGCCTGACAGGGAGCGCCGAACGATCTCCCGAAACCCGATAGGGTGTTCGTTGAGATCTTCGTGTTGTCGATGGTGGCGGGTGTGTTCGGCGCGCTCCTCGGACTCGGCGGCGGCATCATCATCGTCCCTGCGCTCACCCTGGTGGTCGGTCTGCCGATTCGCTATGCGATCGGCGCGAGCATCGTCTCGGTCATCGCCACAAGCAGCGGCGCCGCGGCCGCCTACGTGCGCGGCGGCCTCGCCAACCTGCGCATCGCGATCGGCCTCGAAGTGGCGACGACGATCGGTGCGGTCTCCGGGGCTTTCATCGCGGGGCACGTACCGGTTCGGATCCTGTACATCGTCTTCGGGCTGCTGCTCGCGTACTCGACGGTCGCGCTGCTCGGCCGCGTCCGCATCGAGCTGCCGGGCGACGTGCCGTTCGATCCGCTCGCGAGCCGTCTCGGATTCCACGGCGACTACCACGATCACGTGCTCCAGCGGCGCATCGCCTACACGGCGACCGCGGTCGTCCCCGGCAGCCTCATGATGTACGCGGCGGGACTCATGTCCGGCCTGCTCGGCATCGGGAGCGGGCTCTTCAAGGTGCTCGCCCTCGACGTGATCATGCGGCTGCCGATGAAGGTCTCGACGGCGACGAGCAACTTCATGATCGGCGTCACCGCGGCGGCGAGCGCCGGCGTCTACTTCACGCGGGGCGACATCGACCCGCTTGTGGCGGCACCGGTCGCGCTCGGGGTGCTGGCCGGTGCCTGGGGCGGCACGCACGTGATGCAGCGTCTCAGGAACACCACGCTGCGGAAACTGTTTGTTCCGGTGCTCGCGGTGATCTCCGTGGAGATGATCGTCCGTGGACTCGGAATCTAGCGCGCGCCCGCCGGCTCCGCCGGAGACGTCCATCGGGGAGATCAACGTCACCGGCCGGGTGCTCGGCACTATTCTGAGGGCCGGGGTGCTCATCTCCGCCGGGATCATTCTGGTGGGCCTGGCCCTCTTCGTGCGCCGGCGGGGCGCCGGCTTCGTGCTGCTCGGCTCCCGCGACCTCATCCTTAGCTCCGGCGAAACCCCGAGCAGCGTGCGCGACCTGCTCGACGCCGTCCGGAACAACGCCCACCTCCCGGCGGCGGTCACCGACATCGGGCTCCTCACGCTCATGGCGACGCCGGTCCTCAGCGTCGTGGTCTCGCTGGTGTCCTTTGCCCGGAACCGTGAGTGGCACTATGTCGTGCTGGCCGCGATCGTCCTTTGCATGCTCGCCCTGGGGTCCATCCTCGGCAGCATCTGAGCGGCTACCGCCCCGTCCAGCGCGGCGGGCGCCGCTCGTTGAACGCGGCGATGCCCTCGCGGCAGTCGTCGCTCGCATAGAGCATCCGCTGGAGATCGCCCTCGAGCTTGAGCCCGTCCTCGAACGGGTGGGTGAGGCCGTAGCGGATCGCCTGGCGCGCCGCGCGCACGGCGAGGGGGGCGTTGGCCGCGATCGCCCGGGCCGTGTTCTCGACGGCCTCGGACAGCTCCGGGGCCGGCACGACCGCGTCGACCAGCCCGAGCCGATGGGCCTCGGCCGCCGTGATCCGCCGGCCGGTCAGCACGAGCTGCATCGCCCGCGCGGGTCCGA
>DATEGA010000073.1:0-13712 GCA_035280345.1 bacterium
GGCGGCGCTGCGGGGCCGGAGGCCCCGCGCCGCACGGTGGGAACGGTCCATGGAAATTAAGGCCCCCCGCGGCATGCAGGACATCCTGCCCGGCGACGTTGGCCGGTGGCAGTGGGCCGAGGCGCAGATGCGGGAGCTCGCGCGGCGGCACGGGTACCGCGAGATCCGCACGCCGATCGTCGAGCACACGGAGGTGTTTCAACGCGGTGTCGGCGCGGGGACGGACATCGTGGACAAGGAGATGTACACGTTCGAGGACCGCGGCGGGCGCAGCCTCACGCTGCGGGCCGAAGGAACCGCGCCCGTGATGCGCGCCGTCCTCGAGCACAACCTTGCGGCCCAGACGCCGCCCGTGCGCGTGTACTACATCTGCCCGATCTTCCGCTACGACCGGCCGCAGGCCGGCCGCTACCGCCAGCACACGCAGTTCGGCGCCGAGGTCATCGGCAGTCCCGAGCCCGCCGCCGACGCGGAGGTCCTGAGCCTGGCCGTCCGGCTCACCGAGGCCGTCGGCCTGCGAGATCTCGACGTCCACCTCTCGAGCGTCGGTGACGCCAAGTGCCGGCCGCACTACGAAGAGGTGTTGCGCGCGTACTATGGGCCGCGGCTCCCGGAGCTCTGCGAGGATTGCCGGCGGCGGTTCGACACCGCGCCGATGCGCTTGCTGGACTGCAAACGAGAACACGACCGCGACGTCGCGGCGGGGGCGCCGCGCATCCTCGACTATCTGTGCGACGAGTGCCGGGCGCACTTCGCCGGCGTGCGCGCGCACCTCGAGGCGATGGGGATCCTCTACACCGTCGATCCCATGATCGTGCGCGGCCTCAACTACTACACCCGCACGGCGTTCGAGGCCGTGTCCGGCGCGCTCGGCGCTCAGAACGTCATGTTCGGCGGCGGCCGCTATGACGGGCTCGCCGAACAGATGGGCGGCGCGGCGACCCCCGGCGTGGGCTTCGGCATGGGCATCGAACGGCTGCTGATCGTGATCGAGGCGGCCGGCGCCGGGCCCCCCGCCGGCCGCGGCGTCGATCTCTTCATCGCGACGGCCGGGACGGGAAGTCCGCAGGCGCTCGCGATCGCCGACCGGCTGCGCCACCGGGGCGTGAGCGTGATGGCCGACGTCATGGGGCGCGGCCTGCGGAGCCAGATGCGGCTGGCCGACCGCGCCGGCGCGGCGTGGGTTCTGCTGCTCGGCGAGGACGAAGTCCGGCGCGGGGTGGCGATCCTCCGCGAGATGGGTTCCGGCGCCCAATCGGAGGTCCCGCTCGACCGGGTCGCCGACGAAGTACCGGCGCGCATCCACGCCGCGGCGGGCGGAGCGGCGGAGGTTGCGCGGTGATCGACGAGCGCGACCGCGCGCCGTCGGCCGGCAGCGATCTCGGCGACTGGCGCCGGACGCACACCAACGGCAGTCTGCGCGCCGGTGATATCGGCCGCGACGTCACGCTGATGGGGTGGGTGCAGGGCCGGCGGGATCTCGGTGGCCTCATCTTTATCGACCTGCGCGACCGCACCGGCGTGACGCAGATCGTCTTCAATCCGCAGGAGGCGCCCGGGGCGGCGGCCGTGGCGGCGGCGGTGCGCAATGAATACGTCCTGGCGGTGCGCGGCGTGGTCGCGGCGCGGCCGGCCGGGACCGAGAATCCCCGCGTCGCGACGGGCGCGGTCGACGTGCGCGCCCGCGACGTGCGCGTGCTGAACCCATCCGAGACGCCGCCCTTCCCGATCGACGCGAACATCGATGTCGACGAGACGGTCCGCCTCAAATACCGATACCTCGATCTCCGCCGCCCGCGGATGCAGGCCAATCTCGCGCTCCGCCACCGGCTGGCGAAGGCCGTCCGTAACTACCTCAGCCACGACGGGTTTCTTGAGATCGAGACCCCGATGCTGATCAAGAGCACGCCGGAGGGGGCGCGCGACTTCCTCGTGCCGAGCCGCATGCATCCCGGCACATTCTACGTACTGCCGCAGTCCCCGCAGCTTTTCAAGCAGCTGCTGATGGTCGCGGGGACGGAGCGGTACTTCCAAATCGTCCGGTGCTTCCGCGACGAGGACCTGCGCGCCGACCGCGCGCCGGAGTTCACGCAGATCGACATCGAGATGTCGTTCGTGGGCGCCGAAGACGTGCAGGAGATGGCAGAGTCGATGGTCGTCTCCGCGGTGCGCGAGGCGCTCGGGATCGAGGTCCGCCGTCCGTTTCCCCGTCTCACGTACGCGGAGGCGATGCTGCGGTACGGCAGCGATAAGCCAGACCTGCGCTTCGGCCTCGAGATCAGCGACTGCGGCGACCTCTTTGCCGCGAGCGGCTTCCGCGTCCTCAGCCGCGCCGTCGCCTCAGGCGGCGTCGTGCGGGCGCTCTGCGCGCCCGGAGCCGCGGGGTATAGCCGCCGTGAAACCGCCGAGTTGGAGGAGATCGCCAAATCGGCGGGCGCCGGCGGTCTCGTCCCCGTGCACCTCGACGCCGGCGCGCCGCGCGGGCCGCTCGCCAAGCATCTCTCGCCGGAAACGCTGGCCGCGCTGCGGACCCGCAGCGGCGCGTCCGATGGGGATCTGCTGCTGCTCGCGGCCGGGCCGGGGGACACCGTCGCCCCGGCGATGGGGCGTCTGCGCTTGGAGTTGGGGCGACGGCTCAACCTGATTCGCGATGGATTCGTGTTTGAGTGGGTCGTCGATTTTCCGCTGCTGGAACGCTCGGCCGAGGGCGGGCTGGCGGCCGTGCACCACCCGTTTACGGCGCCACTCGACGACGATCTGCCGCTGCTCGACCGCGAGCCGTTGCGCGCGCGCGCGAAAGCGTACGATCTCGTCCTCAACGGGGTGGAGGTCGGCGGCGGCAGCATTCGTATCCACCGCCGGGAATTGCAGGAGCGAATCTTTTCGCTGCTGGGCATCTTGCCGGCAGCCGCGCGTGAGCGCTTCGGGTTCTTGCTCGATGCGTTCCGCTACGGGGCGCCGCCGCACGGCGGAATCGCCTTCGGCTTCGACCGCTTCGTGATGGTGCTGGCGGGAGAAGACTCGATCCGCGAGGTCATCGCGTTTCCGAAGACGCAGAGCGGGACCGACCTCATGACGGGCGCGCCGTCCGAAGTGGATCCCGAGGCGCTCGCGGAGGCGCACATCGAGATCCGCCGCTAGACCGGCGACCAAACCGATGTCCGTCCCGGAGTTCGTGTGGAACGCTAGGTTGGTTGAGGCCGGCGGGGGCGGGTGGTATTATCTAGTTGGCTCCTGTGGTACGCGCTCGGTATACGTGGTCCCGACCAACAGTAAGACATTGGGAGCCTGGCTCCGAACGGTGACGGCACGGCCCCGTAGGGCCAGCTCCGGGGGCTAGTCGGATCTGCTCGGGAGGGCACCCACCTGTGAGCCACAGGTTCGGGGACCGCGGCCGGCGGTATCGCAGGAGCCGCTTCACGTCCCGTCACATTCTCGTCGGTTGATGGACGATCACTCCCCCCAACCCATGCGCGGCGCCGGCAACCCCGCCGTGCGGCCGGCCGGACCGGTACACCCCGGCGGCGCCTCCCAGCCCCACGACGACCCGTGGGAGATGGCGCTGCAGCAATACCGCGCGGCCGCCGACCGGCTGAATTTGTCCCAGACCGCCCGCGGCGTGCTCGAACGGCCGGAACGGGAGTTCACCGTCCACTTCCCCGTCGGAATGGACGACGGGAGCACGCGTGTCTTCACCGGACACCGGGTGCTGCACAGCACCGCGCTCGGACCGACGAAGGGCGGCCTTCGCTACAGCCCGGAGGTCTGGATCAACGAGGTGCGGGCGCTCGGCATGTGGATGACCTGGAAGTGTGCCCTCGCCCATCTGCCGTACGGCGGGGCGAAAGGGGGCGTCGCGTGTGATCCGTCGGCGTTGTCCGCGCGCGAACTAGAGCGGCTGACGCGCCGCTTCGCGACCGAACTGCGCCCGATGATCGGCGAACGCGTCGACATCCCGGCCCCCGACGTCGGGACGAACGCCCAGGTCATGGCGTGGTTCATGGACACCTACAGCATGCACGAGGGGTACTCCGTGCCGGGCGTCGTCACCGGCAAGCCCCTCACGATCGGCGGTTCGGCCGGACGGCAGGACGCGACCGGGCGCGGGGTGATGATCGCGGCGCGGGAAGCGGCGCGGATGCGCGGGCTCCCCTTTGCCGGAGCCCGCGTCGTCGTGCAGGGCTTCGGCAACGTCGGCGGGACGGCGGCGGCGCTCATGGCGGCGGAAGGCTGCCGCATCGTCGGCGTGAGCGATGCATTCGGCGGCATATACAACCCGGCCGGCGTGGATCTCGCGGCGCTGCGGCGCCATGTGGCGGCCGCAAAACGCGTCGAGGGGTTCGCCGGCGGTGCGCCGGTGACGAACGCCGCGCTGCTCGAGCTGCCGTGCGACTTTCTGGTTCCCGCGGCGATCGAGAGCCAGATCACGGGCCGGAACGCCGCGCTGATCCACGCGCAGATCGTCGTCGAGGGCGCGAACGGCCCGACGACCCCCGAAGCCGACGCGATCCTGGAAGACCGGGGGATCCTCGTCGTGCCCGACATCCTGGCGAACTCGGGCGGCGTTGTCGTGTCGTACTTCGAGTGGGTGCAGGATCTTCAGGCCTATTTCTGGAGCGAGGCCGAGATCAACGCGCACCTCGCGCGCATCATGATCGACGGGGTCTCGCGCGTGGCGGCGGTCGCCGCCGTCGAGCGGGTTTCGCTGCGGACCGCAGCGCTGCTCGTCGCGGTGCGGCGGGTTGCGGCGGCCCTCGATGAGCGCGGCGTCTACCCCTAGGGTTTCTTGACACGTTCCGTCGCCGGGCCCCATGATGTGGGCATGGAGCTGTTCGAGCAGAGCCGGCGGGAGGAGACCGCCCGCGGGGCCCCCCTGGCGGCGCGGATGCGGCCGCGGACGCTCGACGAAATCGTCGGGCAGGCGCACCTCCTCGGCCCCGGCCACCTGCTGCGCCGCGCGATCGAGACAGACACCCTGACGTCCGCGATTCTCTACGGGCCGCCGGGCACGGGCAAGACCTCGCTCGCGCGGGTCATCGCCGCGGCGACCCGCGCATACTTCGAACCGGTGAACGCCGTCACGGCCGGCGTCGCCGATATCCGCCGCCTGACCGAGGAGGCCCGGGAGCGGCGCGCGCTCCACGGTGCGCGCACGATTCTGTTCGTCGACGAGATCCACCGGTTCAACAAGGCGCAGCAGGACGTGCTGCTGCCGCACGTTGAGGACGGCACCGTGATCCTGATCGGTGCGACGACGGGCAATCCGTTCATCGATGTCACCCCAACCCTCGTCTCGCGGTCCCGCGTCTTCGCCCTCGAGCCGCTCACCCTTGCCGATCTCGAGACGATCATCCGCCGGGCACTCACCGATCCGCGGGGGCTCGCCGACAGGCACGTGGAGGCATCGGCGGAAGCCGTGGCCCATCTGGCGCGGGCGGCGAACGGCGACGCGCGGGCCGCGCTCAACATGCTGGAGCTCGCCGCGATGACCGTCCCGCCGGACACCGGCGGGGTGCGCCGCGTGAGCCTGGCGGAGGCGGAGGAAGCCGCGCAGCGGCGCCTGGTACCCTACGACCGCGGCGGCGATCAGCACTACGACGTGATCTCCGCGTTCATCAAGAGCATGCGCGGCGGCGATCCCGACGCCGCGGTATACTGGCTCGCCCGAATGCTGGCCGGGGGCGAAGACCCGCGGTTCATCGCGCGGCGCATGGTCGTCCACGCCGCCGAAGACGTTGGTCTGGCGGACCCGCAGGCGCTCCTCGTCGCGGTCGCCGCGGCGCACGCCGTCGAGCTGGTGGGCCTGCCGGAGGCGCGCATTCCGATGACCGAGGCCGCAATCTATATCGCCACGGCGCCGAAGAGCAACGCGGTGATCCGCGCGATCTCGGCGGCCGCCCAGGATGTCGAGCGCGAAGAGGCGCAGCCGGTGCCGCAGGCGCTGCGGGACGCGTCGACCCGCGGCGCGCGTGGGCTGGGACGCGGCCGGGGCTACGTCTACCCGCACGACCACCCGGGGGCCTTCGTGCCGCAGCAGTACGCGCCGGACAACGTCAAAGACCGCGTGTACTATGACCCGACCGAGGCCGGCCGCGAACAGGACATCCGGCGCCGCCTGCGTGCGTGGTGGGCGGGCGTGAAGCGGTACGCGGGGGAGTAGGGACGTGGCGCGTGTCGCGGTCGCGATGAGCGGCGGGGTCGACAGTTCCGTGGCGGCGGTCCTGCTGGCGGAAGCGGGACACGAGGTCGTGGGGTTCACCATGAATCTCTGGCCGGAGTGGGTGCCGCCCGCGGACGACGGACCCGGCTGTTGCGGGCTCGGCGCGATCGACGACGCGCGCGGGGTGGCGCGCACGCTCGGCATCCCGCACTACGTGCTCAATCTGCGCGAGGCGTTCGAGCAGGCGGTGATCCGCGAGTTCGCCGGCGAGTACGCGCGCGGCCGCACGCCCAATCCCTGCATCGCCTGCAACCGTGCGATCAAGTTCGCTCTGCTGCTGGACCGGGTACGCGCGCTCGGGATGGAGCGGCTTGCGACCGGCCACTACGCGCGCGTCGAGCATGGCCCCGGCGGCGCCGTACGCCTGCTGCGGGCGGCCGACCGCCACAAGGACCAATCGTACGTGCTCGCCGGGGTGGCACGCGCACAGTTGGCGCAGGTGCTCTTCCCGGTCGGCGGCTACACGAAGCCGGAGATCCGCGCGATCGCCCGGCGGCGCGGGCTGCGCGTGGCCGACAAGCCGGACAGTCAGGAGATCTGTTTCGTGCCGCGCGGCGACCACGGTGCGGTCGTCGCCCGCTACGCGCCGCACGCACTACGCCCCGGCCCGATCTACGACCGCGGAGGCCTCCGGGTCGGCGAACACCGCGGCGTCGCGCGCTACACGCTGGGGCAGCGCCGCGGCCTCGGCGCGTCCGCGGGGGCCGCCCGGTACGTCGTCGCGATCGACCCGGCGCGCAACGCGCTGCGCGTCGGCGGCGAGGATGCGCTGCGCTGCCGCGAGATCGTCGCGGCGGACGCCAACTGGATCGCCGTCGACGGACTCCACAAGCCCCGCGCCGTGACCGCGCGCATCCGGCACGGCGGCGCCGACGTCCCGGCCGTCATCGGCCCGGCGGGCCTGAATCGGGTGCGCGTGACGTTCCCGGAACCTCCCCGGACGGCCGCGCCGGGCCAGGCGATCGCGTTCTATGACGGCGACGTCGTGATCGGCGGCGCCGTGATCGACGAGGTGCGGATGAACGGGGACGAGGCGGGGATCGATGCCGTTGATCGCTGAGCTCAGTCTGGCCGTGATCGCAGCCGCGTCGGTCGTCGCGGTGCTGGTCTCGCTGCCCGTCCTCGCCCAGATCCGCCGGACGGCCGCGCGCGCGGAGTCGCTGCTCGCGCAGGTGGAGGGCACGCTGCCGGCGCTCATCTCGGAGCTGCGCGAGGCGACCGCCACAGCGGAGCGCACGATGGATGCGATGAACGGCCTTGCCGGGACGATCGAGCGGATGGACCGGCTGACCGCCGCGACGGCGCGCACGATGGAACTCGCGGGCGCGGCGATGCGAGCCGTGGCGTGGGACGTGGTCGGTCCGTCGGTCTCCACGGCGGCCGGGGTACTCGGCGCCTTACGCGAGGGTATACAATATCTATGGCCTCGACGCCAAAGGAGGAGGACTGCGCATGACCGAACGCCGTGACTTTGCGGTCGGGATCTTCATTGGCGGGATGCTGGGAGTCGCGCTCGGACTGCTGTTCGCGCCGCAACCCGGTAGCGAGACGCGGGATCGCCTTCGCCGGGAAGGCGAGCGGCTCCGCGACCGCGCGAAGGTGGCGGCCGACGGCGTCGCGGACCAGGCGCGGCGGGCGGCCGGAGACTTTGCGGACCGCGTGCGCGACAACGAGTTCGTGTCCCGGGCACGGGACGCGGCCGGCGACGCGATGTCGCGCGGCCGTGCCGCGTTCGAAGATCGGGCGGACCGGCTGCGTCGCACGTTCGACGCGGGGCGGGGCGAAGCGGGCGGGATGGAGGAGCCTACGCACTTTGGCGAGCCGGAGGATTAACGTGGCGCCCAAGGGGCAGACACGCGACGGACAGGAACGCGTCGAGATCTCCATTCCGGTCCGGCCGGAGTTTGTGAGCGTGGCCCGCCTGACCGCGGCCACCGTCGCCGCGCGGCAGGGCTTCACCTACGACGAGATCGAGGACCTCAAGATCGCCGTGGGCGAGGCCTGCACTGCGCTGATCGTGGCGAAGCCCGACGCCGCGCGGCCGCTCACCACCGCGTTCGTGATCGCGCCCGGGTCGATCGAGGTGGTGGTGTCCGCCCGCGTCGCCGCGCCGGCGTGGGCGGAGGACGGGGCGGGCGCGGCGGCAGGAGGGGACGCGCCGATCGACGAGAGCCGCCTCGGCATGTTCCTGATGCAGTGCCTCGTCGACGAGGTCGAGGCGCGCCACGACAATGCGTCCGGCGTGACCGAACTGCGGCTCGTCAAGCGTCGTCAGGAATAGGCCTGTGGTCACGCGCCGGAAGGGCCGCCGGCTCCTGGAGAAGGACCAGGTGCGGGCGCTCTTCCAGAAATTCCAGGAGGGCCGCAGCGCCGAGATTCGCGAGGAACTGACGCTCGCGCACGAGAGCCTGGCGATCTACCTCGCGCGTAAGTTCGCCGACCGCGGCGAGCCACTCGAGGACATCATCCAGGTCGCCCAGATCGGACTTCTCAAGGCAATCGACCGCTACGATCCGACGCGCGGCATCGAGTTCACGACCTACGCCACGCCGACGATCGTCGGCGAGATCAAGCGGCACTTCCGCGACAAGCTGTGGGCGATCCGCGTCCCGCGGCGCCTCCGTGAGCTCAACTACACGCTGATGCGCGCGATCGAAGAACTGTCCCAGCGCCTCGGCCGGTCGCCGACGATCCCGGAGATCGCGCAGTTCACGATGGTGGACTTCGAAGACGTGATCTCCGCGCTCGAGGTCGGCCGGGCCTACAGCCTCGTTTCACTCGACGCCGAGAGCAGCGACGGCGACGAGGAGCACAGCATCTCGCTGCTCGAGTCGGTGGGGGACGAAGACGTGGCGCTCGAGCGGCTGGAGGACAGGGCGACCCTGGATTGGGCCCTCGCCCGGCTCCCCGGGCGCGCGCAGCAGATCATTCGCATGCGCTTCTTCGACGATCTCTCGCAGGCCGAAATCGCACGCCGGCTCGGCATTTCGCAGATGCACGTGTCGCGGATCTTGCGTGAAGCGCTCGCGCGGTTGCGCGCGCTCGTCGCCGACCGCCGCCCGTCCACCGAAGACTCGTGACCTCACCCGCCTGATCGCGGTGGCCACGTTCGGGTCGGCCGCGGCGATCGTGGCGCGGCTCCGGGACGCCGGCTTCGAAAGCTATCTCGCCGGCGGGTGCGTCAGGGACCGGCTGCTCGGCCGGGCCGCCGCCGACTATGACATCGCCACCGCCGCACGCCCGGAGGAGATCGCGCGGCTGTTCCCGCGAACAGTCGACGTCGGGGCGGCGTTCGGGGTGATGCGCGTCGTCACGAACGACGGCGACTACGAAGCTGCCACGTTCCGGACCGAGGGACCGTACCTCGACGGCCGGCATCCGTCGTCGGTGCGCTACGCGGACCCGCGCGAAGACGCGCGGCGGCGCGACTTCACCATCAACGGCCTTTTCTACGATCCGGCCGCCGAGGCCGTGTTTGACTTCGTCGGCGGCCGGGCCGACCTCGAGGCGCGGCTCGTGCGCGCGATCGGGGATCCTGCGGTGCGGTTCGAAGAGGACCGCCTGCGGATGCTGCGCGCGGTGCGGCTGGCCGCCCAACTCGGGTTTACGATCGCCCCGGAGACGTTCGACGCGATCCGCGGTCGAGCCGGCGGCGTCCAAGCCGTCAGCGCAGAACGCATCCGCGACGAGTTGGTGCGCATGCTGACCGGTCCCGATCCCGGCCGGGCCCTCGCGCTGTTGCGCAAGTCGGGTCTTCTCGCGGCCGTGCTGCCGGAGATCGCGAGTGAGATCGGGGTCCCGCAGCCTCCCAACTTTCACCCCGAAGGCGACGTTTTCGAGCACACGCGGCGGACCGTCGCCGCCCTGCACGAACCCTCCGCGGCGCTCGCCATGGCGGCCCTGCTCCACGACGTCGGCAAGCCGGAGACGCTTGAATACGCGCCCGATCGGATCCGCTTCAGCCGGCACGACGAGCGCGGCGCCGGGATCGCCCGCGCGGTGATGGAGCGGCTGCGCTTTGCCGGCAGGGATGCCGACCGCGTGGCGGCGCTCGTCGCGCGCCACATGGTCTTCAAGGACCTGCCGCAGATGCGTGAGGCCAAACGGCGCCGGCTGCTGAGGGACGAAATCTTCCCGGACCTGCTCGAGCTGCACCGCGCCGACTGCGTGGCCAGCCACGGAGACTTGTCGCTGTACGCGTGGGCCCGGGCTGAGGCGGAACGCGCCGCCGCGACCGCACCCGCGCCGGAGCGCCTGGTCTCGGGGCACGACGTGCTGGCTCGCGGCGTGGCGGCTGGGCCCCGTGTCGCCGAGATCCTAGACGCGGTCGAGGACGCCAGGCTGGAAGACCGGGTGCGCACGCGCGAGGAAGCGTTGGCCCTCATCGACGGTCTGCTGGCCGGGGGCAAAGGAGAACGCTGAGGCGCGACGAACAAGCGTGCGACCGGCAAGGCCGGACCCTGATCGGGGTTCCCTTGACGGCACCGGCACGGAGGACGGGGACCTGGGCGAAGACGGCTCGACCACGGCCCGCGTCATCGCCCTCGTCAATCAGAAGGGCGGATGCGGCAAGACGACGACCGCAGTAAACCTCGCGGCGTGCCTCGCTGTCAGCAAACGCACGGTGCTCCTCATCGATCTCGATCCGCAGGCGAACGCCACCGTCAGTCTCGGCGTCGATCCGGCGTCGGTTACGCGCACGATGTACAACATTCTGGTCGAAGACGCGCCGGGCAACGGCCAGTCCGGCGAGCTCGCGAGCATTATCGCGCCGACGAACGTCCCGAACCTGGAGCTCGCGCCGTCGTCGATCGATCTGGCCGCCGCGGAGCTCGAGCTGTCGGCGCGGATCGGTCGCGAGAATACGCTGCGCAAGAAGATCGCGCCGCTCCGGGAGCGGTACGACTACATCATCATCGATTCGCCGCCGTCGCTCGGACTGCTCACGATCAACGCCCTCTTCGCCTGCAGCGAAGTCATCATCCCGATCCAGACGCACTACTACGCGCTCCTCGGGATGCGGCAGCTGCTGCGGACGCTGAAGGCGGTGCGGGAGGAGGCCGGCCACGACATCGAGATCGCCGGAGTCGTGCCGACAATGTACGATGCGCGCACGAGCGTCGGCAAGGAAATCCTAAACGGCATCCGTGACTACTTCGGCGAGAAGGTGTTTGCGAGCGCGATCCATTTCAACATTAAACTGGTCGAGTCGAGCATGGTGGGCGTGCCCGTGTTCGCCCACCAGCCCTCCTCGCGCGGGGCCGTCGAGTACATGGGCCTCGCGAAGGAGGTGATGGCCCTTGAGCAAACGGCGAGACGCGCTCCGACGCGGAATTAGAGACCTTATCCAGGACACCTCGCGGGATCTCATCGCGTTCGAGGGCCGCGAGCCGCGTCCGCGCCCCGCGGCGCCGCCTGACTCCGAAAGCGAGGCCCGCATATCCCGCCGGTTGGTCCCCGACGAGGGGAACGCCGGCGCGCCGTCCGAGGCGCCGGCGCTGAACGGCGGTCCCCTCGACGCCGCGGATCGTTCCGCCGCGGCTGCGGAGTCCCACGCACTGCCGCCGGCCCCGGCCCGCACGCCGCCGGATCACGAGGGAGAGGCCGACCTGCTCACCGGGGAGCCTCCCGTTCCGCAGCGGCCGTCGGCGGCGCCGCCCGAGCCGGCCCCGCCTGAACCTGTACGCCCGCCGCGGCCTCCGCTTGAACTGACGATGCCGCCTGCCTTTGCGCGTCCCATCGTGCCGACGGACCGGCTTACGCCGGACGCGGCGGCGGCGCCGAAAGCCAGATCCGCGGACCGCCGCACTGCGGACGGACGTCCGCAGGCTCGTGCCGCGGCGAAAAAACGGAAGGCGGCGCGCGCGCGCCGGCCGGCGGTCTCGAAAGGGCGGATCCCAGCGCTGCCGCGCGGCACCCCCGGGGCGCCCGCCGACGATGTGGTCGCGGAAGATGCGGGGCCCGCGCCGGCGGAGTCGCGGACCGGCGTGTGCCGCTCCTACTTTATCAATCACGAGTGCTGGCGGGTTCCGGCCGCGTACTGCAACACCGCCCTGCAGGTCTGCGTGATCCGCAGCTGCCCGGTCTACCACCTCCACAAAGACGCGCTCGAGCGCCGCTTCGCGAAAAAGTACAAGCACTTCTGGTAGCGGTCCATGGCAGACGTCGGCCTGATGATCGAAGGGCAGGAGGGTCTCACGTGGGACCGCTGGCGCCGCCTCGCGGAGGCCGTCGAGCGGTCCGGGTTTGAGTCGCTCTGGCGCTCCGATCACCTCTTCTCGCTCTTCGGGGTCGCGGACCGACCCGGACTCGACTGCTGGCCGTCGCTGACCTACCTCGCCACGGCGACGCGGCGGATTCGGTTTGGGCCGCTCGTCTGCCCCATCACGTTCCGGTATCCCGCGATGACGGCGCGGGAGGCGGCCGCGGTCGACGTCCTCTCGGGCGGCCGGCTGGATCTCGGCCTCGGCGCGGGATGGCACGACCGCGAGCATCAAGCGTTCGGGATCCCCTATCCGGGTGTCGGCGAGCGGGTTCGCCGTCTCGACGAAGCGATCCAGGTGATCCAGGCGCTGTGGGCCGGCGACCCGGCCCGGTTCGAGGGGAGGTACTATCGGCTAGACGGCGGCACCGCGTGGCCGAAGCCGGTCCAGCGCCCGCGGATTCCGCTCATCGTCGGCGGCAAGGGTCCGAAGGTGCTTGAGGTGACCGCGCGCTACGCGGATGAGTGGAACTGCGGCGGCGCGCAGAAGCCCGCGGGTGTCCGCGAGCGGACGGCGACGCTCGAAGCGGCCTGTCGCAGGGTCGGCCGCGACCCCAAAACGCTTCGCCGGTCGTGGATGGGCGGAATTTTGATCGGCGAGAACGGCGCCGCGCTCGAGCGGCGGGCGAAAGCCGTCCAGGAGTACGCCGTCACCCGCGCGGCCACCCCGCCGGCGAAGCTGCCGCAAGAATTGCGCGAGGCCGGCTGGCTCGTCGGCGGCCCCGAGGAGATCGCCGCGCAGATGAGCGCGCTGACCGCCGAGGGGATCAGCCGCTTTAACCTGCAGTTCTTCACGCTCGACGATCTCGACGCGGTGCACCTGATCGGCGAGCGCGTGATTCCCGCGGCCGCGCGTCTCTAGTTTCGCTGCGCGCCGGCCCGAACGGGTGGCGTTATGCGCCGTCCGCGGCGAACTCGAGGCCGAGCAGTTCCGCTAGGTGGTTGATCATGCGCCACGGCCGGAGGCCGCGCGCCAAGAGTTCTTCCGCTCCGCGGCGGTAGGCGATGAACCGGGCACCGGCGCCCCGGGCCGCGGCGCCGTCGATCCATGAATCGCCGATGACGTAGGCCGCTCGGAGCTCCTGCCGCCCGGCAAGGCGGCGCAACGCTTCGACGACACCGTCCGAGGCCGGCTTCATTGTCGGGACGTCGTCCCGCGTCACCACGGTCTCCGCGGCGTGCGCGAGCCCGGCGGCCGCGAGCGCGAGCGACGCCCCGCTGCGGCTGTTG
>DATEGA010000074.1:0-82253 GCA_035280345.1 bacterium
TTGCGCCGCGGCGATGACCTGCTTGACCGGAACGCCGCGGAACTCGGCCGCGGCGCGGCACGCCTCAAATTCCGGCGCGACGTTCAGCACCGCCTCGCCGTCCACCGCGATCTTCACGGGAATTTTGCCGTACTCGGTCTCGACGTCCAGGATCACCCGGGTCGCGGCAAGGCGGCTGACCTCGTACGCGCGCACACCGAGCGTCGTCGTCTCGGCGAGGAGCACGCCGGTCAACTCCCGTACCCGGTCCCGGGATGTGAGGACGCGCAGCACGTGGCCCGGCCGTCCCTTCTTCATGACCGCCGGCACCGTCGCGACTTCGAGCGCCCCTGCCTGGATCAACCGCGTGGTCACATACGGGTAGAGCTGCGGGTTCATGTCGTCGATCGAGGTCTCGAGCAGGATGAGCCGCTCCGTGCGGGCCTCGTCACCGAAGGGCGCGGCTCCTGCCACCGCTGTATCCGCACCGGCCGCGTGGATCCCCGCGCCGGCGGCATGCGCCTTCTCCGCCTCGCCCACAAACAGGCGGAGCACGTTGGCCCGCGCCGGATCGTCGCGCCCCGCACCCGTCCCGATTCGCCCCACCCGCATCGCGGGCAGGGGCCCCCACTCCGCCACGATTTCCTTGAGCAGCGCCGCCCCCGTGGGCGTCAGCCACTCGCCCTCTACGTCGCCCGCATACACCGGCATCCCTTCGATCAGCGCCTGCGTCGCGGGCGCCGGCACCGGCACCAGACCGTGGCGGATGCGGATCCAGCCGCGGCCGATGCAGACCGGCGACGCTGCGATCCGGTCGAGGCCTAGCGCCTCGGCCCCGGTGAGCACGCCGACGACGTCGACCAGGGTATCGAGCCCGCCGAGTTCGTGCAGGTGGACTCGCTCGACCGGCACGCCGTGAACGGCGGACTCGACCTCGGCGAGGCGGTCCAGCACGCGGGCCGCGCGCTTTCTCACCGGCGCCGCGACGCGGGAGCGGTCGACGATCGCCGTGAGCTCCGGGTAGAGCCGTTCGTGCGCCGGATCGTCCTCCGTGACCTCGACGCGCAGCGCGGGCACGCCCCGCCGGTCGGCCCGAGTGATCGCGAGCCGGACCGGCACGCCCAGATCCGCGACCACGCGCCGCAGCGCCGCCTCGGACCACCCCGCGCCGATGAGCGCGCCGAGCAGCATGTCGCCGCTCGCGCCGCTCGGGCAATCAAGGTATCCGACTCGCATGCGCCCCCCCGGCCTGGTCCGCGTTCACGCCGGCCGCGTTGCCGTTGATGCACGCCGCGAGGTACCCGGCGCCGAACCCGTTGTCGATGTTCACGACCGCCACGCCCGGCGCGCACGCGTTGAGCATCGTCAGCAGCGGCGCGATGCCGCCGAGGTGCACGCCGTACCCGACGCTCGTCGGCACACCGATCACGGGCGCGCGTGTCAGCCCCGCCACCACCGTGGGCAGGGCGCCGTCCATGCCGGCGACGACGACCAGCACCCGCGACTGTTCGAGCAGGCCGCGGTGAGCGCCGAGGCGGTGGAGCCCGCTCACCCCGACGTCGTACGCGCGCACCACCTCGGCGCCCATGGCCTCCGCGGTCCACGCCGCCTCTTCGGCCACCGGCAGATCACCGGTCCCGCCGCTCAATACGCCGACACAGCCGGTCTTGCGGCTCGGTGGGCTGCCGAGCACGACGAGGCGGGCGTCCGCCGCGTACGTCGCGTCTGGGAACGCCTCCACCAGCCCCGCGGCCACCTCGGGCGTCACCCGGGTCAGCAGCACGGGACCGCCGCCGCGCCGCAGTGCCGTGGCAATCTCCACGATCTGGGACAGCGACTTGCCGGGACAGTAGACGGCTTCGGGCGCGCCGCGGCGGAGGGGCCGGTGCGTATCGGCTTTCGCGAAGCCGAGATCCGCGAACGGCATCCAGCGCAGTGTGGAGAGGGCGTCGGCGACGGAGACGCGCCCCGAGCGCACGTCATCGAGTAAGCGCGCGAGCGTCTCCTCGTTCATGTGCGGCGGTCCGCCAGCCCTGCAGAGAACCGTCCCGAGCGCAATCCGTCGGGGGCGATCCGCACGACCAAGAAGCCGACGGCGCGCAGGGCGTCGGCAAGCGGGGCGGACAGCGCCGTCAGCCGCTCGACCTCCGGGAGCGGTACTTCCACGCTCGCGGCGGCGCCGTGGTGGCGCACCCGCACCTCACGGAAGCCCAGGCCGCGCACGATCCGCTCCGCCGCCTCGATCTGGCCGAGTGCCGGGATCGTCACCGGCGACCCGAACGGCAGGCGAGACGCGAGGCAGGGCGCCGCCGGCTTGTCCCAGATCTCGAGCCCCCGCCGGTGCGCGAGCACGCGGATCTCGGCTTTGCCGAGGTCCGCCTCGAGCAGCGGCGCCCGCACCGCGAACTCCCGCGCGGCGCGCATGCCGGGCCGGTAGTCCCCGACGTCATCGGCGTTCGCACCATAGACTACCGCGGGAAGATCCAGGCCGCGCGCGACCCGCGCCAGTTCCGTGAACAGGGCGTGCTTGCAGAAGTAACAGCGGTTCACGTCGTTGCGGAGGTAGCGTTCGTCCTCGAACTCGCGCGTCTCGACCCGAAGGTGCCGGACACCAAGCGAGGCGGCGATCCGCTCCGCCGCCGCGAGTTCGTCCTGCGCGAGCGACGCGGACACCGCGGTGGCCGCGACGCACCGCTCCCCGAGCATGTCGGACGCCACGGCGAGGAGATACGCGCTGTCGACGCCGCCGGAAAACGCCACCACGGCCCCGCGAAGATCGCGCAGCACGGCCTCGAGCCGCGCGTGCTTATGGTGCAGGTGCGCGTTGTCGAGCATGGTCACGCCTCACATCCTCTTCCGCGTCCTTCGACCGGCCGTGGCGCCAGGCCTCCGTCGGGAGAGACCGTCACGGCGCCGCCTCCGCTGGGGCGCGCGCCGGCTCGGACGCAAACCACACGCCCGCCAGCGTGAGGAGCGCTCCCGCCGCCTGCACGAGCGTCAGCGATTCGCCGAGTACGATCGCGGCGATCACCACCGCCGAGATCGGCTCTAGATAGACGTACACCATGGTTTGCCGCTGGCCAAACCGGTGCAGCGACCGGCCCCACAGCGCCATGGCGAGCACCATGCCCGCGGTCGCGCCGTAAACGAGTCCCGCCCACGCCGGCCACGACACTGCGCTCCACCCCAGCCCAGCCACGTCGGGCAACGCGAGAGGCGCGAACAGCAGCGTAGCGATCCCGATGGACCACCCCGTCGCCCGCCACGTCCCGGTCGCCGCGACGACGGGGCTGATGGCGAACGCATACCATGACCACGCCGCCGCCGCGCCGAGCGCGAGAAAATCGCCGAGCACGCGTTGCGCATCGAGCCCGCCGGCCTGCCCCCAGACGATCAGGACGACCCCCACGAGCCCGATCGCAAGTCCCGTCCATCGGCGCACGTCCAGCGCCTCGCCGCCGCGCACGGCCAGCCAGCCGGCCGTCAGGATCGGCGACGCCGCGAGCAAGATCGCGCTCTGTCCGGCCGTCGTCCAGCGGAGCCCGCCGATGAGGAGAACCTGAAATGCCGCCTGGGCCAGACCGGCGCGCAGGACCAACGCCCCCGACGGCGGCGCGGACCCCGCCGGAATCGAACGCCGCCGCGGCAGCCATATCGCCGCGAGCACCGAGGTCGCGATCACGAGACGCAGGAACGTGACGTCCACCAGATCGATCTCGCGGAGCGCGAGCCGCGCACCGGGATAGACGCCGCCCCAGAGCACAACGGCAAGCAGCGGTACCGGAAGAATCCGGACCTTCATACCATCACAGAGCCCCCGTTCACGTCGAGACACTGGCCGGTCATGAACCTGCCCGCCTCGGAAGCAAGGTACAGCGCCGCCATCGCGACATCGTCCGGCTCGCCGAGCCGCCGCAGGGGGAGCTCCGCGGCCCTGGCGCGCTGGCGTTCCGGCGGATAGATCGGACGATTCATGTCGGTAACGATCGAGCCGGGACAGACGGCGTTCACGGTAATGCCGTACCGCCCGAGCTCCCTCGCGAGCGAGCGCGTGAACGCCAGCACGAAGCCCTTCGTGCCTGAGTACACGGCGAAGTTCTCCGCACCCACGTGGCCCAGTTGCGACGAGAGGTTGATGATCCTGCCGGAGCCGCGCTTGATCATCGAGGGCAGCAGCGCGCGCGTGAGCGTCAGCGTGCCGTAGATGTTCACGTCGATCATCGCCGTCCACGTAGCCGGATCTTGCGCCGCGAACGGCGTCACGTCCATGATCCCCGCGTTGTTGACGAGAATATCGACGCGGCCGAAGGCCCGCATTGCCCGATCCGCGAGCGCGGCCGTGTCGTCGCGGTGGGCCACGTCGGCCCGCACGGCGATCGCCTGACGCCCCATCCGTTCGATCTGCTCCACGACGGACGCCGCCTCGGCTTCCGCCGCACGGTAGTTCACGACGACGTCGGCACCCTCCCGCGCAAAGCACAGCGCGGTGGCGCGGCCGAAGCCGCGGCTGCCCCCCGTGATCAGCGCAACTCGATCGGCGAGTCTGCTCATCGATCCCTCCGGATGAAGCAGTAACTCGGATAACGCGGTGGCGGACAGTTCGGCGGCTTCGGCGACGCACCCTATGGACGGTGTTCGGGAGGAGACCTGAACGGCGCCATCCAACGGCAAAGCGCGAGTCCACGCGACGGAGGATCAACCCGCGATGCCAACGACCGCCGAGAAACGCCGCGCGTTCCGCCAACTGCACGAGTCCGGGTGCTTCATTATCCCGAATCCGTGGGACGCGGGCACGGCGCGGTATCTCCAGCGCCTCGGCTTCAAGGCACTCGCGACAACCAGTTCGGGCGCCGCGTGGTCGATGGCGATGCCCGATCAGGACTGGGCGCTGACGCGCGAGCCCATGCTCGCCCACATTCGCATGATCGTCGAGGCGTCCGACCTGCCCGTCAACGCCGATTTTGAATCCGGCTACGCGGACGATCCCGCGGGCGTCGGCGAAAGCGTGCGCCTGTGTGTCGAGACCGGCGTCGCCGGGCTGTCGATCGAGGACTCGACCGGCGATGCCTCCCGGCCGCTCTACGACTTCGATCTTGCGGCCGCCAGGATCCGCGCGGCCCGGGCCGCGATCGACCGCGCCGGCGGCGACGTGCTGCTGGTCGGGCGGTCGGAAGGCTTCATCTGTGGAGCCCCGGACCTCGACGAGACGATCCGCCGGCTCAAGGCCTACTCGGCCGCGGGTGCCGACTGTCTCTATGCGCCGGGAATCAGGACCCGCGAACAGATCGGCGCGGTCGTCGACGCGGTCGCGCCGAAGCCGGTCAATCTTCTCATCGGCTCGCCAATCGGCCTCACGTTGAAGGATGCGGCCGCGCTCGGCGTGCGGCGGATCAGCGTCGGCGGCGCGCTCGCACGCGCTGCGTGGGGCGGCTTCATGGGCGCCGCGAAAAGCCTCGTTGGAGGCACGTTCGACGCGTTCGCCAAGGCGGCGTCCGGGAACGAGTTGAACGGTCTATTTACCGACGACTTGAAGACACGGACACGCTGATGCCGGACGCGGTTCGCTACACGCGGCTCGTCACACCGATCGGCCCGCTGCTGGTGGCCGAGGATAACGACGGCCTCGTGGCCATCCACTTCGAGAACGGACGCAGGCGGAGACACGTCGACCCGGCATGGCGCGAGGTCAACGCTACCGAGATCGGCATGGCGGGCCAACTGCGCGAGTACTTCGAAGGGAAGCGCTGGAGGTTTGATATGCGCCTCTCGCCGCAGGGCACGCCGTTTCAGCGGCGGGTGTGGAAGGCAGTGGCCGGCATTCCGTTTGGCCAGACTCGGTCTTATGGATCGATCGCGGCCGAGATCGGCGAGCCGAACGCCGTCCGCGCCGTCGGGGCGGCCAACGGCCAGAACCCGTGGCCGATCGTCGTCCCGTGCCACCGCGTGATCGGCAGCGACGGGTCGCTGACCGGCTACGGCGGCGGACTGCCGATCAAACGCGCGCTGCTCGATTTCGAGCGCGGCGGCATGCGGTTGTTTGCCGATCCCGCCGGCTCGTGGCTGCTGGCGTCTGTGCCCGCGTCGCCCCGCGGTCGCGGGACTAGCCCGCGGGATGCGCGGGCGTCGGTATCCACCACTCCTCGCCGCGCGCGGTCGTAACGTACTCGGGCCAGCGGAGGTCGACCGGCGCCGCGAAGTCGCGCGGGAGGAGCGGCGCCACCCACTTCACGCCGCCGACACCGCCGCCGGTCCGCTCCTCGAACTCCGAGCGCGCCTTCGCCAGTTCGTCCGGGTTGATCAGCAGATCGACAAGGCTGCCCGCGATCGTCTTCCCCGCCGTGAACGTCATCGGGTCGATGCAGGCGGGCACCCCGCCGAGGGCGTTCCCGGTCCATGCCGGATACTCGTAGTCCGGCTGCGCGGGCCGAAGCCGCGGCCGCCCGACGAACAGCCGGGCGGTCGGCGCGTGCCAGGTGTAGTCCACGTAGTCGTCGGACGTGAAATTCTGCTGCCAAGCCGGCAGCGCGTCCCTCAGGCGGCGCTCGTTCGCCGCCGGGGGGACCAGCTTGGTCGCCGCCTCCATGAACGGATCCTCCATCGGCGCGATCCCGAGGTTGCGCTGGATGTCACGGGCGAACCGGCGCGCCGCCTCGCCAAACACGGGCGGCCCGACCTGCTCCAAGTTCCGGTAGACGAGTTCGGCGAGGGCGCGGTTGGGGAGCCCGACGCGCGTCTTCGTGATCCACCGGACCCCATGCCGGCAGTGCGTGACCGCGGCCGCGTGTTCCGCGTTTCGCTCGAGCACCCGCGCGATCTGCTCCTGAATGCCGAGGCTCGGGGAGCGCCACGCGTACTGCATCGCGGCAAAGCGTGGCGGCAGGTTGTCGGAGGTGCACTGGCCGCCCACCATTAGGAACTCGTTGAGCGTCCAGGTGCCGGTGTGCGGAAACATCGCTTCCTTTAAATACTTGCTCGTAGTGTACATCAGGCAGACCGCATCGAGGGCCCCGGGACACCGCGCGGTCGCGTGGGAGTGGCGAACCGGCATCAGCCCGTGGTCCGTCCACGTCTCCGGGGCGTCGCAATCGAACGAGTACTGGGCGCTCCAATACGAGCCGCACTGCGTGTCCCAGGCGACCGTGTTGTTCGGGTTCGGGTGAAACGCGACGTAGGCGTCCGCGCCGTCGTAGTAGCCCTTCGCGGCGTGCACCGGCTTCGAGCCGCAGACTTTCTCGGCCGGCTCTCCGAAGAACCGGAGCGTCCCCCGCAACCCGTGCTTTTGCATCGCCGCCTTCGCCGCGAGCACGCCGGTCAGGCCGGCGACGCCGAGGGCGGAGTGCGGGTCCGTGTGTCCGGCCGCGTACGGGTTGAGGCCTTCGCGCGGCGCCCGATAAGCTACCGGCTGTTGCGAGTTCTCGGGGACAGCGTCGTACTCGGCGTAGGTGCCGAGCACCGGCCGCCCCTCGCCGAACGTGGCGTAGAATGCGGTCGGCATGCCGCCGCTGCCCTCCTCGACGTGAAAGCCTTCCGCCCGAAGGAGTTCGCAGTAGGCGCGCGCGGATTTGTATTCGCGCCACGCCGGTTCGGCGTACCGCCAGATCTCCTCGCAAAAGCGCGAGAGTCGCGGCCTGTTCGCCTCCACCCAGGCGAGCGCGGTCTCTTTTTCCGGCAGTCTCTGTGCCATCGCGTCCTCCCCTCAGGAGCCACCCGTCTCGACCGGTCCCAATAGCAGCCGGCGGGCGTTGTCGCGCAGGACTTTGGGCCGTACCGTCTCTTTGACGGCGAGCGCAGCGAAGTCCGACATCCAACGCTCCGGCGTGAGAAACGGCCAGTCGGAGCCGAAGAGACATTTATCCTGCAGCGGGCCGTTCATCTGCTCGACCAGTTCCGCGGGGAAATACTTCGGCGACCAGCCGGACAGGTCGATGAAAACGTTGGATTTGTGGCGGGCGATCGCCAGCTGCTCCGCCTGCCACGGCCAGCCGGGATGCGCCAGGATGATCTGCAGCGACGGGAAGTCCGCGGCGACGTCGTCCACCAGCATCGGATTCACGTACTTGAGCTTGTAGCCTCCGCCGCCCGGCTCGCCGGCACCGCTGCCCATCGTGCCCGAGTGAAAAAGACAGACCAGGCCCATCTCCGCGGCCGCCGCCCAGAGCGGGTAGACCCGCTCGTCGTTTGGCGCGAACTTCTGCAGCCCGGGATGCAGCTTGAGCCCCCGCAGCCCCAGCCTCTCGTGAGCGCGGCGCGCTTCGTCCACGGCCTGCTGTCCCTTCCGCGGATCGACGCCGGCGAAGCCCAGGAACACGTCCGGATGGGCGCGCACCGCCGCGGCAATGTGATCGTTTGGGACCGGCGGGTGCCCCGACGCGGTGGACGTGTCCATACCGAGCAGCACCGCCCTCATCGTGCGGGCCCGGTACTGCTCGGCGAGCTCGTCGATCGAGACCGTCGGAATCTCACGCCCGAAGTACCTGGCCATCGCCGCGATCTCGTCGCCGAAGACGCCGCGCGCCTCCGCGCTCATTGGATGAACGTGGACATCGATCGCCACGATGTCGTCAGGCGACATGCTACAGAGGGAGGAGCGTTCCGAGGCCTCGCGCCTTCGCGCGCTCGTAGATCGGAACCGCAAGCGCGATGTCGCAGGCGGCGATGCCGAGCGGCAGCACGAGAATCCGCTCGCGATCCGTCGTCCGGCCGGGTGCGCGGCCGAGCAGCACCTCGCCGATCTCCGCGGCGACCGGTGGCACGCCCGACGCGTATCGTCCGAGCACCTCGGGGCCGGCGAAGGGCTTCCGGTCATCGACCAGCACGCGATCGACCCGGTAGAGGATAGACGCCTCCTTGCCGCCGTTGTCGAGCACGACGACGGTCACTCCGGCCTTCAACCACTCGATATCCAGCAGGGGCGTCGTCGTGTTCGTCGTGACGGTGACGACGGCGTCCGCGTCGCGCACCGCCTCTTCCCGGTTCGCCGTGGGCGTGAGGGCCGGCCCGACGCGCCCCGCCATCTCGGCGCAGAGGCGCTCCGCAGAGTGGGCCTCGCGGCCGACGACCCAAATCCGGACCAGCGACGGCAGCACCTGCGGCAGCACCTCGAGATGCGAGCGCGCCTCGACACCGGCGCCGACGATCGTCGCCACCGACGCGGTCGGCCTCACGCACACGCTGAGGGCCAGCGCGGTCACCGCGGCCGTGCGCACCGCGGTCACAACGGTCCCGTCCATGATCGCGAGCGGCATCCCGTTCGCCGGGTCGTTGAGCACGATGACGCCCGGCACGGTGGGCAGGCCGCGCGCTTTATTGTTGGGAAAATCGGCGAGCCATTTGATTCCGAGCCCGCGGCCGTCCGGCAGCAGCGCCGGCATCGCATGGGCGTGGCGTGCGCCCGGCGGATGAACGCCGAATTTCGGCGGGACTTCGGCCCGGCCTTCCGAGATCCACACGAGCGCGTCGCGAATGCATGCGAAGCGTTCTTCGAGCGGCGGCAGCGCCGCCGTCACGTCGTCGCGCGACAGCCACAGTAGCGGGGCGCCGTCCCCGCGGCGCGGCTCAGCCATCCCGCCGAAGGAGACGGGTAAGCTCCGTCACATCGGGCACTTCCTCGAGCCGGCGCACCATCCCGGTGATCTCGTCCCGCCGGCGCGGGCTGATCAAGTCGGCGGTCAGGCGCGCGAACTTGTGGTCCAATTCATCGCGCGACAGGGGCCGCTGCGGCGAGCCCTTCGGATACGTCACGTCCCGCGTGTACCGGCCGGCGGCTGTTTCCACTTCGATGATGGAACGGTACAGATCCGGATAGGTGCGGTCCAGTTCCTTGTCGCCGACGACGCTCACGCGCTCGGACAGCGCCCGGATGCCCGGATCGCTGCGCCGGTCATGCAGGATGTCGTCGAAGTCGACGGCGCCCTTGTGCGCCGCGAGCGCCAGCACGTACTGCGCGCAGTGCGACCGCAGCGCGTTGCCGTCGATCACCTGGTAGCCGCCCGCGGGATATCGAAGCGTGATCCGGCGGATGTCGCCCGCGCGCACGCGTTCCTGCTCCATGATCTCGAACAGCCCGTCGAGTCCCGGATGGATAAACGCGCAGCACGCATACTGCTTGATCGCGATCTCCGTCACCTTGAAGGTGTCGCCGAGCCCCTGGAAGAGCGCGCTTTCATCCCACTGTCCGGTGAAGGCGTGGCCGAGCGGATACTTGCCGTCGAAGATCGCCGGCGGACCGCCGAACCCGCACGATGCCAGATGCGCGGCGAACACGCCGTGGCGGGACGCGAGGCCCATATTGTAGGGACGGGAGTGCTCCGTCTCGTCGCTCACCCACGCGAGCAGGCCTGAGGTCTCCGTGCCGGCGAGGCCGAACGCGTGCCGCAGCGCGGGTCCCTGGAGCCCGTAGAGCCGCGCCGCCGCGGCGAGGGAGCCGTAGGTCCCGGCGACGCACGTCGGGTGGAAGCCGCGCGCGTACAGCGCGGCGCCGCCGAGCGCGTAGCTCAGCCGGCACGCGGCGTCGATGCCGACGACGATCGCGGCCACTACGTCCCTGCCGGAGCGGTGCATTCGCTCGCCGACCGCGAGCGCCGCCGGCCCCACGACCGCGATCGCGTGCATGATCGCGCCGGCGTGGTGGCTTTCGATGTCGCAGTAGTAGCCGAACGTCCCGTTGACGAGCGCCGCCGTGGCGCAGTTGGTGCGCAGGTCGGTCCCAAAGACCTGCGCCTCGGGCGTCCCGCCCGTTTCCTGCACGAACCGCCGGAGCACGCCCCCGATGTCGTAGCGCGGGGACGTCGCGGACAGCAGCGCCCCGAGACCGTCGTGGAGGATCTCTTTGGTGCGGTCGACGACCTCCGCGGGGATGCGCTCGTACGGGAACGTCTCCACCCACCGCGCGAACCGGTCGGTCATGTTCGTCTGCGCCGCCCGGCTCGACAGTGCCGTCACCGGCCCCCTCCGAGGGACGGTGAGGCGGGACGCTTTGGTTCACGCCGCAGGCCGGCACCGGCGTCGCCGGACACCTGCAAGAGCGCCGCGATCTGGCCGACGTCCGCGACGCGATCGAGACGGAACACGAGTTCCATGAGACGCGTCGCCGCGCTCCGGGAGATGCGCGTCGTCGCGAGGTCCATGAACTTCTGCTCCAGTTCCGCCTTCGTCATCGGGTTGTCGCGCCGCCCCTTCGCGTCGTCCACCCGCGCCGTCAGCGTCCGCCCGTCCCGGGTCGCGACGTCGACCACGGCCGGCGCGTGGGCGGGCCAAGGGTCCATGGCGGCGTCGCCGACCAGCCGCACGCGGTTGGAGAGCGACTTGATCCGCGGGTCGGCCCGGCGGTCTTCGAGAATGTCGGCCGATTCGATTTTCCCGCGGACCGCGGCCACCGCCATGATGTACTGCGCGCAGTGCGACTTGAGCGGGTTGTTGTCGATCACCGGCGCCCGGTCGGCCTTCACCCGGTGCACGATCGCGGCGATGTCGTCGGACCCGATCCGGTGGTCGTCGAGAATCGACAGCAGCGCGTCGATACCGGTGTGGATGTCCCCACAGCAGGGGTGCCGCTTGTAGCCGTAGTGCTGCGTGATCCAGAGCGCCTCGCCGAGGCCGTCGGTCACGCGGTCGAGGTGCATCTCGCCGGCGTAGGCGTCGTAGATGCTGTACTTGCCACCGTCGAGGATCGCGGGCGGTCCGCCGAAGCCCATCTGCGCCAGCAGCGCCGCCGTCACGCCGCCGCGCGCCGCCATTCCGATGACGAGGGGCCGCGAGTTCTCGGTCGGATCGTCCACCCAGGTCATGAGGCCGGTGGCGTTGCTGCCGGCGATGCCGAGGGCGTTCGCGAATCTCGGCTGGTCGAGCCGCAGCAGATGCGCCGCGGTCGCCGCCGCGCCAAAGTATCCGAACACCGCCGACGGGTGAAACGAGTGCGGGTATGAGTACTCGGTCCGGCAGGCTTCGCCCGCCCGGCTGCAGATCTCGTAGCCGACCGTGAGCGCCGCAAGCAGCGCCTTGCCGTCGGCATGCTCCCGCTCCCCGACGGCAAGCGCCACCGGGACCAGCACCGCCGGCACATGCTGCCGGGCGACGCTCGCGCCTTCGATGTCCGCCGCATAGCCCATCGTGCCGTTCGCCAGCGCCGCGCTCTCGACCGGCGCCTTGAAGTCGCGGCCGATCACGGTGGACTCCGGCGTACCACCGGCGCGCCGGGCGAGCTCGCCGGTGAGCCACGACGCGGTGTATTGTGGCGCCGAGCCGAGCAGCAGCGCCCCCAGCGTGTCAAGGACCACCATCTTCGCGTCGGCGGCCGCGGCCGCGGGCAGATCCGCGAACGTGAACCGCGTGGCGTACGCGGTCAGCGCCGCGGTCGGACCGTGCCCTGCGTCCTGCGTCGGCATCCTGCGGCTCCTCTCGAATGGCTCCCAGCGTTTAGCGCCCGGCGGCGAGGCAGCGCGACAGCACGCCGCAATCCTCGAGGGTGTCGAGCTCCCCGGCGAGGCGCTCGATCTCGTCGAGCTCGAGGTCGGGCACGACATGGCTCGCCAGCGTCCGAAACTTCGCCCGGAGGTCCACCGTGCTCAGCGCGTTCTCGGGGTCGCCGGTCGGATAGTACACGGTCTCGGTGAACTCCCGTCCGTCCGTAGTCTTGACGGTCGTCACGCCGGACCACTGCTCCGGGAAGCGCTTTTCGAGCTCGTCGCTGCCGAGCACCCGGACGCGCTTCGAGAGCGCGGCGATGCGGGTATCCTCGAGGCGCCGGCCGTCGAGCTGGTCGACACCGACCCTGCCGTCGTACGCCGCGACGGCGAGCACGTACTGCGCGTTGTGCGACGGCAGTTCGTTGTTGTCGATGATGTCGGCCATCGAGGTCGCGACGGTAGTCTCGATCGCGGCGATCTGGTCGGCGTGCACGCCCCGGCCCATGATGGTGAACAGACCGTCAAGCGGCGCGTGAATCTGACGGCATGCCGCGTACTTCTTCAGACTTGTCCGCATCAGTTCGAACCGCTCGCCGAGCCCGTCGGTCAGCGCCGGGATCTGGCCGTCCGGGAGCCCGCTGAACGCGCGGAACAGGTTGTGCTTGCCTTCGAGGATGTGCGGGGGGCCGGTGAACCCGATCTCGGCGAGCTGCGCGGCGGTCACGCCATTGCGCGAGGCGATGCCGATCTGGAACGCCTTGCTGAGCTGCGAGACCTCGGTGACCCAGGCGAGCAGGCCCGACGCCTGGCACCCGGCGAGACCGAACGCGTCCACCATCTGTCCCGGCTCGAGCCGCAGCATGCGGCCGGCCGCGGCGGCCGCGCCAAAGTTGCCGTCGATCGACGACGGGTGAAACGACCGCGCGTACAACCGGACGGGGTCGAGCGCGATCCCGATCCGGCCTTCGACGTCGTAGGCGGCGACGAGCGCCGCGATCAGGTCGCGTCCGTTCGCGCGGCGCGCCTCGCCGATCGCCAGCGCCGCGGGTAGGACGACATTGGCTACGTGCGCGTTGGCCGGATTGTAGTTATCGTCCTGCTCGAGGCAGTGCGACATCGTCGCGTTGGCGAACGCCGCCGCGACGGGCGAGACGCGCAGCGCGGAACCCGCGACCGTACAGTGCCCCGACTCGCCGAGACCGGCGGTGTACTCCGTGACGAGCCGGCCTGCGGGATACCGGGATCCGCCGAGCAGGGTCCCGAGCGTGTCCAAAACCAGGTCCTTCACCCGCGCGACGACCGCCGCCGGGAGATCCTCATAGCGAAGACCGCTCGCGTAAGTCGCGAGCCGTTCGGTAACGCCGGACATCTGGTGCCTCCTATCGCTCTACATCGCGCTCGCGAGCTCGCCGAAGAGCCGCGCCGTGAACTCTACGCCGGCGCAGTAGTCGCCGACCTTGATGCCCTCGTCGGGCGCGTGGAACTGCGACTCGGCCGACCCCATGCCGGCGTTGATGAGCGGGATCCCGAGCGGATCCGCCAGCTCATGATACGGCGCCCCGATCCAGGGCGCCACGGGGTAGATCGCGGGGGCGGTGTGGTAGAACTCGCGACCCGTCCGGATGATCGCGTCGACCATCGGGTGGTCGAGCGGCACTTTGCCCGGATACCGCTCGCTCAGCGGCCGCAGGGTGATGCCGCCGAATCCGTGCGCGTCGAGGTGCCGGCGGAGCAGGCCTTCCATCTTGCCGGGGTCCTGGTTCGGGACGAGGCCGAACCGCACCACGCCGACCGCGCGCCGCGGGATCCCGCGCGCGCCCGCATCGTAGGTCCGGCCCGCGCCGAGCCCCGAAACCTCGAGCGTCGGTTCGAAGAGCAGGCGCCGGATGGCGTCGCGGCCGCGGACGTCGAGCGTCAGCGTCGACAGCCCGAGCCGGCGCTTTAGGCCCTCACCGTCGAAGCGCAGGTCGTCCAGCAGCTTGAGTTCGGCGTCCGTCGGCCGGACGGCGTCGTCGTAGAAGCCAGCGATCGTCACCCGCTCGTCGGGTGCCTTCATGCCCGCGAACGCCCACACGATCTCCCACGCCGGGTTCGGCACCACCGACGTCAAGCTGCTGTGGAACGTCTGTCTCGCGCCGATCCGCTCCATCTCGAACAAGATGCGGCCGCGGCACCCGAGGCTGATCGTCGGCCGCCCGAGGTCGTCCCGGCCGCCGCCCTCCCCGAGCGCGCCGTCCGCCCGCAGCAGATCGCGGTTCGCCAGCACCAGGTCGCGCAGGTGCGGGCTGCCCAACTCTTCCTCGCCGTCGATCACAAACTTGACCGTGAGCGGCAGTGTCCCGTACGCCGCGCGCCAGGCGTCGACCGCGCAGAGCCGCGCCGCCAGTTCGCCCTTGTTGTCGCTCGCGCCGCGCGCGATGAGCCGCCCCTCGACGATCTCGGCCCCAAACGGGGGGCGGGTCCACGCATCCAGCGGCTCGGCCGGCACCACGTCGTAGTGGTTATAGAGAAGGAGAGTCTTAGTAGACGCGCCTGGGATCGTGGCGACGATCAACGGCGGCGATCCCGCAGCCTCGCGGAGTGCGGTCTCCGCGCCGAGGTCGCGCAGCAGATCCGTCAGAAAAGCCACGGCGTCCGGGACCGCCTGCCCCGAGACGCTTGGGATCCGCAAGAACCGCCGGAGCGTCTCGACGTAGCGGCTGCGGTGGCGTTCGACCTGACCGTGGAGCGCGTCCGCAGCCGTCATTCGCGACGCACGCTCCTCATAGGCGCAGCCTCGGGTCCAGTGCGTCATGCAGTCCGTCCCCAACCAGGTTCACCGCGAGCACGGTCAGCGCGATCGCCACGCCGGGGAACGTGCTGATCCACCATGCGTTTTGGAGATAGTCGCGTCCCTGCGCAAGAATCAGGCCCCACTCCGGTGTCGGCGGCTGCGCGCCCATGCCGAGGAAGCTGAGTGTGGCGGCCGTCAGGATCGCGACGCCGACGTTCAGTGTGCCGAGAATCAGCGCCGGCCCGTAGATATTGGGCAGGATGTGCCGCACGGCAACGCGCGCCTCGCTGCAGCCGCCGGCCCGTGCCGCCTCCACATAGACGTTCTCGCGGGCGGACAGCACGCAGCCCCGCACGAATCGTGTGAACCGCGGGATGCTGGCGACGCCGACGGCGAGCACGACATTCGAGAGCGCCGACCCGAGCGCCGCCGCGATCGCGAGCGCAAACAAGAGCGTCGGCACCGCCAGCATGACGTCGACGCCGCGCATGATGACCGTGTCCGCCCATCCGCCCCGGTAGCCGCTGATGAGCCCGAAGACTACGCCGCCGGCAAGCGTCAGCGCGCTCGCCGCCAGGCCCACGGCCAGCGAGATTCGCGCGCCCGCGAGGACGCGGCTGAACAGGTCCCGGCCGATCTCGTCGGTACCCATCCAATGGCGGGAAGCGGGGGCCGCGAACACCTCCTCCGGCGACGGCTGCGTCGGCGAATACGGGCTCACGAGCGGAGCCAGCAGCGCCGCGGCGGCCACCACCCCGAGCAGCCCCGCCCCGAGCACGGCTTTGCGGTTGCGCCGGAACCGCCGCGCGACCTGCGTCATGCCTGACCGCGGTGTGGCGGCCGCACCGCCCGGCATGCCGGGAGCGGCCAGCGCTTCAGCCATGAGCGGCGGCATCCCGGATGCGCGGATCGAGGTAGCCGTAGGACACGTCCACGAGCATGTTGGCCAGGACGTAGCCGCACGCCGCGACCAGCAGCGCCGACTGCAGCGCGGGATAGTCGCGATACGTAATCGACTCGACGATGAGGCGTCCGAGGCCCGGCCGCGCGAACACCGTTTCCACGACGACCGTCCCCGACAGCAGGTTGCCGAGCTCGACGCCCACGATCGTGACGACCGGAATCAGCGAGTTGCGCAGCGCGTGCTTGAGCACGACGAGCCGCGGCGGCAGGCCCTTCGCCCGCGCCGTCACGACGAACTCTTGATGAAGCGTCTGCACGAGGCTCGACCGCGCGAGCCGGCTGATCACACCGGTGCTGTACAAGCCCAGCGTGACCGCCGGCATGATCAATTGCTGCCAGCCCGAGCCCGTCGTTACGGGCAGCCACCCCAGCCAGAGCGAGAACACGAAGATCAGCATCAGCGCGAGCCAGAAGCTCGGGATGGACACCCCGGAGAGCGCCGCGATCGTGCTGAGGTTGTCGAGCCAGCCGTGAGGACGCAGCGCGGCGAGCGTCCCCAGCGTCACGCCGAGCGCCACGGCAATGCCGAGACCGACAAGCGCGAGCTCGAGCGTGGACGGCAGGACCTTCTCGATCAGCCGCCCCACCGGCTCGCCGTACCGGATCGAACGGCCCAGCCGGCCCTGGGCGAGCGACCCGAGGCTGTCCGCGTACTGCCGCCAAAGCGGGCGGTCAAGACCGTACTGGTGGCGCAGCGACTCCAGCTGTGACTTCGAGGCGCTGCCCTCCGAAATCATGAGCGCCGGATCGGACGGGAGCACGTGCAGCACGATGAAGATCAGCGTGTACACCCCGAGCAGGGCCGGCAGCGTGCTCAGCACGCGCCGGCCCGCGAACTTCAGCACGGCCGTCTAGGGTCGCAGCGGCCCCCCGCGGGATTGGCCTCCGGCGTCGTCACGCCCTCACGACTGAAGCCACGCGTCCTGGAAGTAGGGATACCAGGACCGCGCGTCCATATGGAAGTCCTTGACCGCCGCGTCCGTCACCCAGACGAACAGTGTGATGTAGATCGGCACCACGTACCCCTGCTCGAGTATGCGGCGGGTCGCCTTGGAAACGAGGGCGAAGCGCGCCTTCCGGTCGATTGTTGAGTCCTGTTCGGCGAGGAGCTGGTCGAGCTCCGGGTCCTTGTTCATCGCCCAGGAGAAGCTGCCCACGTTCTTCGACGCGAAAAGATCCACGAGATAGTGCGGGTCGCTCGCTTCGAACTCCCGATTGATCAGATGGTACAGGCCCTTGCTGCCCGCCACCGTCCGGTCGGCCGGCGTGCCGGCGATCAGTTTGGTCTCGAAGCCGACGGCCTGCAGCATCGTCAGCATCAGCTGCTTGTAATTCTCGGTCATGAAGCCGCTGGTGAACACGTCCAGGTGCAGCGGCTGGCCGTCCTTCGCACGCACGCCGCTCGGGCCGCGCTTCCAGCCCGCTTCCTCCAGCAGTTGCTTCGCCTTCTCGGGGTTGAACGAGTACAGGTGGTCGAGCGCCGGGTCATAGCCGAAGCTCGTCGGGCCGATCAGATTCCACGTCGGCCGCGCGAAGCCGGGATAGAAGACCTTGACGATCGTGTCTTTGCTGATCGCGTAGTTGATCGCCTGCCGGACGGCCGGCTCGTTCGTCGGCGGCTTCTGCGTGTTGATGAAGTTGAACCAAGTGGTCCCCGGCGAGACGCCGCGGTACAGCGCGAAGCGCGAGTCGTGCTCCCAGTCCCGGAGGCGCAGCGGGCCGGGCCACGCCTCAATACGCAGTTCTTTGCGGGCGCTCATCAGTCCGTCGCGTGTACCCTGCTCCGGCACGAACTTGAACGTCAGCTTATCGAGGTGCGGCGGCCCCGCATTCGTCTTGCCGGGGAATACCGTGCCCCACTTGTAGTTGGGGTTGCGCGCCAGCGTGATAAGCGTGTCGCGCGCCCACTCGACGAACGTGAAGGGCCCCGTACCGACCAGATGGTTCTGAAAGTCCAGGCCGTACTTCTTCACCGCCGCCGGTGACGGGATGCCGAGATAGCCCTGGCTCAGCGAGTCCCAGATCGGGGCGAACGGCTCCTTCAGCCGCAGCTGCACCGTGTGGTCATCCATAACCACGGTCGAGTCGTATGGACCGAGCAGCGACTTCGCGTACTGCGACTTCGTCGCCGGATCGACGCAGCGATCGAAGTGGAGCTTCACGGCCTCGGCGTTGAAGTCCGTGCCGTCGTGGAACTTCACGCCCGGGCGAAGCTTGAACGTGATTTGCGTGCCGTCTTTGGACGCCGTCCACGACGTCGCGAGACCGGGATAGATGTTGAGGTCGTTGCCGAGGTAGACGAGCGAGTCGAAGATCATCTGCGTGACCATCGTCTCGGGCGGACCCCAGTAGACGGCCGGATCGAGCTTGTCGAGCGTCCGGTACATGCCGATCGTAAGTTCGCCGCCCGGGCGCGGTGTCTCCGCGGCCGCGGCGGCCGTGCGCAGCAGCGGCCCGCCGGACTCGCCGAGCGCGGACAGCGGGAGTGCGGATCCCGCGCCGGCCGCGAGTAGTTTGAGCAGCGAGCGGCGCGACAGGTGCGACGCCTTACTGTGTTTGGGCATTGCCGATCACACCCCCCAATGTGTGTGACGGTACCGTCTGACCGCATTCCACGTCACCAGGAGGAGGCCCTGTGCGCGCCAGGGCAGGAGGCGGCGCGCGCCGGAGGGAACCATCGCGTCTGTCAAGCCCTCGATCGCGCACGCCCACACCAAAAGGAGGAATCGTCTTGCCCGAGGATCGCACCGCGTTTCCCTGGCACGACTACTACGGTCGTGGCCTGATTACCAGGCGGCAGCTCGTCAAGCTGACGGCGATGATCGGTGGGGCCGCCGCGGTGTCAACGGTCCTGTCCGACTCGAGGCCGGCACACGCGGCACTCGCCCCGGCGGCCAAGCAGGTGCTGCGGTATCCGAACGTTGAGCCGCTGAACTTCGATCCCGCGACGATGGAGTCGCGGCCGGAGATCCTCGTGGGCATGGCCCTGTTCGATCCACTGCTCACGTTCGACGACAGCGGAACCGCCGTCCCGGTGGCGGCGCGGTCCTGGAACGTCTCGAAGGATGGGCTGACCTACACTTTCCACCTCCGGTCGGGCATGCAGTGGTCCGACGGTCACCCGGTCCAGGCCTCCGACTACGAATACGCGTGGAAGCGCGTCGTGGACCCGGACATCGCCAGCGACTACGCGTCGGCGTTCTACCCGATCAAGGGCGCCCTCGACTACAACAAAGGCAAGACCAAGGACAAGAACACGATCGCGATCAAAGCCGTCGACGCCCAGACCCTGCGGGTGGGGCTGACCGAGCCGGCGGCGTATTTCCCGCGCCTCGTCTCGACCTGGAACTACCTGCCCGTACCCCGCTGGTCGGTGGAGAAGAACGGCAAGAAGTGGGTCGACGCCGGCAACCACGTCGGCAACGGCATGTTCATGCTCCAGAAGTGGGACCACGACCGGGAGATGGTCATCGTCGCCAACCCGCGGTACTGGGGAACGAAGCCGACGCTGCAGCGCGTCGTGTTCACGATCACCGACGACACGTTCCGCACCAGCCTGCCGGCGTTCGAGAACAACGAGCTCGACCTCACCGATCAGATCCAGCCCGGCGACATCGACCGCGTGCGCAAGGATCCGAAGCTCGCCGCGCAGCTGCACAAGTACCGGTGGTCCGGCACCGCGATGATGTTCTGTGACACCACGAATCCCGCCTCACCGCTCAGCAAAGCGAGAGTCCGGCAGGCGTTCTACCTCGCGATCGACCACCAGCGGATCGCGCGGGACGTGCTGCGCGGGATCTACGACCCGGCGCCGACGATCACGCCGCCCGGGACGCTCGGGTATCTCTCCACCCCTCCCCTCACGGGCGGTGTCGCGAAAGCGAAGCAGCTTCTGGCCGAAGCGGGCTACCCGGACGGCAAGGGATTCCCGGACATGAAGCTTGCCTGGCCGAAGCTCGTGACGTACGACCTGCTCGCGCAGGCGATGCAGCAGATGCTGCGCGAGACGCTCAACGTGAACATCACGCTGCAGCGTATGGAGCGCAAGGAGTATAACGCGGCCTTCAACTCGTGGGGGAAGCAGCCCTACACGGCCTTCATCGACCGCTGGGGGTCGGACTACGAGGACCCGGCCAACTGGGCCAACATCCTCTTCGACTCGGATCAAGACTTCTTCCACACCCGCTGGAAGAACGCCGAGTACGACAGCCTGGTCCGGAAGGGCTCTGCCGAGGCCGATCCCGCCAAGCGCCGGCAGCAGTACGAATCGGCGGAACGCATCCTCAATACCGAGCTGCCCGCGATTCCGCTCTACCATCTCGGCGTGATCATTGCGGTCAAGCGGACAGTTCAAGGGTTCCGGCTTCCGCCGGCCGCCGCGGCCTGGTACGGCACGTTCGGCCGCGTGAAGATTCTGGCCGGGTAAGCACCGCGGGACGCCGCGCCGGTTCCGCCGGGCGCGGCGTCCCGCTCCAATCGTCCCCGCCTCGTGGGCGCGTACCTTGTCCGGCGCCTGCTGCTCGCCGTGCCGACGATGGCCGTCGTCTACACGGCGGCCTTTCTATTGGTGCACGCCACGCCGGGCGGTCCCTGGGACAACGCCGAGAAGCCGCTCGCCCCGCAGGTCATCGAGAACATCCGGCTCAAGTACCATCTGAACGACCCGCTCTGGAAGCAGTACCTGCTCTACCTGAACGATGCGCTGCACGGCTCGCTCGGCCCGTCGTATGTGAACAGGGCGCGCGACGTCTCGGAGATCATCGCGGACTTCTTCCCCGTCTCCATACAGCTCGGCGTCATCGCGATGCTGTTTGCGATCGCCGTCGGGATCCCGCTCGGCACCCTCGCGGCCGTGTACCGCAACACCGCGATCGATTATGCCGCGATCGGGGTGGTCGTCACCGGCATCTCCATCCCCAACTACGTGATGGCGACGATTCTCGTGACGACGCTCGCGGTGTGGCTGCACTGGCTGCCGACCGGGGGATGGGCGGGAATCTGGGACATCCGGATCATCATTCCCATGGTCGCGATCGGCTTCCGGCCGGCGACCACGCTCGCCCGCTACCTCCGCACCTCGCTGCTCGAGGTCCTGGGCCAAGACTACATTCGCACGGCGAGGGCCAAGGGGCTGGCGAAGCGCAAGGTGGTGATCCGGCACGCGCTGCGCAACGCGCTGGTGCCGATCGCCACCATCTCCGGCATTCTCGTCGCCGACGTGATCACCGGGTCGTTTTTCGTCGAGACCATTACGCGCGTCCCCGGGATCGGCCGCTACTTCGTCACGGCGACGACGGGGCGGGACTATCCGGTGCTGCTCGCCCTGGCGCTGCTGTTCGCGGTGATCATCATCACCATGAATATCCTGGTCGATCTCTCGTACGCGGTCCTGGATCCGCAGGTGCGCTATGCCTAACCGCCCGTGAGCACCCTGACGCAGGCCGGCGCCCCTGCGCGGCGGCCCGCGCGGGAACGGCGGCGCTACCAGCGCGCGTACACCCGATTCAAGCGGCACAAGATGGCCGTGGTCGGCGCCGTATTCCTCGCGGGCGTGCTCCTGATCGCGGCGGCCGCCCCGATGGTGACGCCGTACGTGTACGATCGTCAGGACCTCTTCTCCACCTACAGCCCCGCCTCGGCGCGGCACTGGGCCGGGACGGACAGCCTCGGCCGCGATGTGCTGAGCCGCCTCATGTACGGCGCGCGCGTCTCGATGAGCGTCGGGGTCACGACGCTCTTACTGGTGCTGGCGATCGGGGTGCCGATGGGCCTTACCGCCGGGTATCTCGGCGGCACGTTCGACCTTCTGCTGATGCGGGTCGTGGACGTCGTCTACGCGATCCCGTACCTGCTGCTCGTCGTATTGCTCCAGACGTTTTTCACGGCGTTTCTCCCCACGGTGCGCGGCGGACCGCTCGTGTGGCTGCGCGCGCTCAACCAAAATACGCACGGCATCGCGGCCATCGTGCTCGCGCTGTCCCTCATTGGCTGGCTCGACGTCGCCCGCATCGTTCGCGGCCAGGTGATTGGCCTGCGCCCGCGGGAGTTCGTGCAGGCGGCGCGCAGCCTCGGGGCCGGCGACCGCCACATCATGTGGGCGCACCTCCTCCCCAACGTGATGGCGCCGATCATCGTGATGGCGACCGTGCTGATCCCGAATTTCATCATCGCCGAGGCGGGGCTGAGCTTCCTCGGATTGGGCGTGCAGCCGCCGCTGCCAAGTTGGGGCACCATGATCGCGGAAGGCATCGATTCGATCGAGTCGTACCCCCGCCTCGTCATCGCGCCGGCGCTTGTGCTCGCGGCAACGCTGCTCAGCCTCAATTTCGTGGGGGACGGTCTTCGCGACGCGCTCGATCCGGTGCAAGAGCGCGAGTGAATCAGCGGAGCCTCTGTTGACGCGCGGAAGCGCGGCCGGCACCCGGTATCGGTTTCGAACCCTCCCCGATTACCTCGCCCCCGGCCTTCAGGTCGTCTTCGTCGGCATCAACCCTGGCCTGTATTCGGTCGAACGCGGGCACTACTTTGCCCGGAGCACCAGCCGCTTCTGGCCGGCGTTCTCCCGCTCGGTCCTGTCCGCCCCGATACGCAAGGCCCTGCACCTGTCCGTGCTCGATCCGGAACAAGACGCGGCACTGCTGCGATTTGGCATCGGGTTCACCGACGTGGTCAAGGTCCCGAGCCGGAACGCGGCCGGCGTGTCGCCGGCGCTCTTCCGCGAGTGGGCACCGAGGCTGCGGCGGCGCCTCGAAACGCACCGGCCCGGCGTCGCCTGCTTTCACGGCCTGACCGGCTTTCGGCCGTTCGTGCAGTTCGCGCTCGGCGGCGATCCAAAGACCGCCGTGCTGGGACCGCAGCGGCTGACCGTGGGACGAACCCGCCTGTTTGTCGCTCCAAACCCAAGCCCCGCCAACGCCCATTTCACCGTCGAAGACCAGGTGCGGTGGTACGATCGGCTGGCCGAATTCTTGCCCGACAACGCGTCGAGGAGGTAGCCGCATGCGAGGCCTCAGGGACAAGGTCGCGATCGTCACCGGCGGCGGACAAGGCATCGGGCGCGCGATCGTGATGCGGCTCGCACAGGACGGCGCCGACGTCGTCATCGGGGAGCTGAATACATCGACGGCGTCGGCCGTGGCCGGCGAGGTGCAAGGGGTCGGGCGCAGCGCACTGGCGGTGCGCACGGACGTCGCCAATGCCAAAGACCGCCGGGCCCTCGTCGATGCCGCGCTGTCCAAGTTTGGCAAGATCGATGTGCTCGTCAACAACGCGGGCATCATCCGGGTCAGCGATCCGCTCGAGATCACCGAGGACGAGTGGGATCAGATCCAGGGCGTGAACGTGAAGGGCACGTACTTCATGTGCCAGGCCGTGCTGCCGCACATGCTCGAGCGCGGGTCCGGCAAGATCGTGAACCTGGCCAGCATCGCAGCCAAGGCGGGCAGCACCGCGTTCATTCACTACAACGTGAGCAAGGCGAGCGTCGTCGCGCTCACGCGCAACCTCGCCGTCCACTACGGCCGGCGCGGCATCAACGTGAATTGCGTGTGCCCCGGTATCGTCGAGACAGATATGTGGGCCAAGATCGAGCGCGAGGTCGGACCGCTGCTCAACCTCAAGCCCGGAGAGTTCACGCAGAGCCGCCTCAACTCGATCGCCCTCGGGCGCCTGGAGAAACCCGAGGAGGTGGCCGGCGCCGTCGCGTTTCTGTGTTCGGACGACGCGAGGTACATCACGGGCCAGGCCATCAACGTAGAAGGCGGCATCCTCTTCCATTAGAAGGCGCTACGGGCAGTGAGGCGGCGCGCGCGGGGGCTGGTTTCGGGGTAAAGGTTCACCTGACTGAACCCTGAGTTATGAGTGAGGCGTATGCGAATGGACAGGGTACAGTTGGTGCGCCATTGGCGCGAGATGCGCGAGTCCGTGAAAGCAGAATGGGGACAACTGACGGACCACGAGCTCGCCGGAATCTCCGGAGACTACGATCTACTGGTGGCCGCGATTCACCAACACACCGGCAAACCGGCAGAAGAGATCAGCCGGCGGCTCGACGAGCTCGGAAAGAAGTTCGCCGCGTAAGCAGACCGATCAGGTGACGGCCCGCATCGTGGCTCCTGCGGCGGGCCGCAACGTACCATACCGCTCGTCGGACTTCCGGCCGCCCCGAACGGCTACTCCTTCTTCGGCTGATTGACCCGGAGCAGGTAGCGGTAGGGATCGCTGGTCACGACGGCGCCGCCCGATACGAGCAAGACCGCCCCGGACACCCAGGCCGCTTCGTCGGACGCAAAGTAGACGGCCGCGGCGGCCACGTCCTTCGGCTGACCCACGCGCCCGAGCGGATACAGTGCCGCCCGCGCCCGCCGGTCCTCTTCCGTCGCGAGCCACGGTGCGGTAAGCGGGGTCTCAACAACCGCCGGCGCGATGGCGTTCACACGGATGCGGTGCTGTCCCAACTCGACCGCCATCGTCTGGGTAATGTTGTTGAGCGCCGCCTTGCACGCGCCGTAGATCCCCTCGCCTCCCGGCGCCGCGTACAGGCTGTCGATCGATGACATGAACAGGATGACGCCGCCGGTGGGCTGGCCGCGCATCACCCGCGCCGCGGCCAGCGCGCCAAAGACCTGCGCCGTCAAATTGAGCCGCAGCATCTGCTCCCAGCCGGCGGAGGTGACGTCCAGCCACTCCGACGCGCTGCCCGGCTCCTCCGTGAATCCCCCCGCGTTGTTGACCCAGACGTCGATCTTGCCGAAGTGCTTGACGGCCGCCTCCGCCGCCGCCCGGATCTGCGGGACGTGCGTAACGTCGGTGGGGTGCGCAACGGCCTTCCCGCCGCGGGCCGTGATCTCGTCTTTCACGGCCTCCAAGTCGGTACGGTTGCGGGCGGCCAGAAGAACACTCGCTCCCTGTTCCGCGAAGGCCTGGGCGATCGCCCGGCCGAGGCCACGGCTGGCGCCGGTCACGACACACGCTTTTCCGGTCAACGAAAACATCGCGCGGCCCTCCCCGTTATCGTCTCTGCCGCCGGATGGCACGTCGCTTACGACGGCATTCCGGTCACGCCCGCGGCGGGTAGCGTGTCAACCAGTGCCGCGCGAGCTCGTCGCGCCGAGCGAACCACACATCCCCTCGTCGCCTGGCATAGTCGATAAACCGATCGAGTACCGTCGCGCGGCCCGCCCGCCCGGAGATGCGGCAGTGCAGCCCGATCGACATCATCTTCGGCGTCTGCGCGCCCTCGTCCCAAAGACGGTCGAGCGACACGGTGAGATACTGGTAAAAGTCGTCAGGCGTCCCGAATCCCGGCGCCGTAAAGTACCGCGCGTCATTGGTATCGGTCGCGTAGGGCACGACCAGCCAAGGCTTACCGAAGACCGTCACGTAGTACGGCAGCTCGTCGTTGTACGCGTCCGAGTCGTAGATGAAGCCGCCTTCCTGCACGAGAAGGCCGCGCGTACGTTCGCTCGGACCGTAGCGGCAGTACCAGCCGATCGGGCGCTCGCCGACACAGCGCTGGATCGAGGCGATCGCGTTCTGAATTTCCCGCCGCTCCTCCGGCTCGCTCATCCGGAAGTGGTCGTTCCACCGGTAGCCGTGGCTGCACGGTTCGTGGTGCAATTCGCGCAGCGCCGGACCCAGTTCCGGATTCCGTTCGAGCGCCCGGCCGGAGGCGAAGAACGTGGTGCGCACGCCGTGCTTCGCGAACACGTCGAGGAGGCGCCAGACCCCCACCCGGCTGCCGTACTCGTAGTTGGACTCCGCGGCAAGGTCGCGGATGCCCTCGGGCACCGGGTAGCGGATGTCGCCGAAGGCCTCCGACGCCTTGTCGCCATCGGGAATGCTGCGCTCGGCGCCCTCTTCGTAGTTCACGACAATGTTGACCGCAACACGCGCGCGTCCCGGCCACTCGATCGCCGGCGGAGTGCGGCCGTACCCGACAAAATCGCGACGCCGGCCGGCGCCGGCGAGCGGTTCGTTCACGGGCGGCCCCCTGTGGGGGCCGCCCGCCTCAGGTCAGGCTTTGTAGCGCACATCGTACCACTCCGGGTAGTAGTGATAGACGTCGTACCGCACGCCCGTCACGGAGGCTTTTGCGCCGTCCACTGCGATCAGATTGTAGAGCGGCAGCGTCGCGGCCTGGTCCATGATCAGCATCTGGGCTTTCTGATACAGTGGCAGGCGCTCTTTCGCGTTCACGATCGCGCGGCCTTGATCAAGGAGGCCGTCGAGCGTGGGATTCCGGAAGTGGCCCATGTTCCAACCGCCGATATTCTTCGAGTGAAACTGCACCGTGAGAATATCCGGATCGATTCCGCGCCATTCCATGAAGGTCATGTTGCTCTTGCCCTGACGCGCGAGTTCCTCGGAGGCCGGCAGCGCCATCGTCTGGATCTCCAGATCGATTCCCACAGCCCGCAGCATCCCCTGGATCGCCGTGAGCGCGGACACGGTTACGGGGTCGGACTTCACCGCGCAAACCATCTTGCAGGCCTGGCCGTTCTTCGCCCTGACGCCGCCGGGCCCCGCCTTCCAGCCGCCTTCCTCCAGCACCTGACGCGCCTTCGGCGGATCGAAGCGGTAGAGTTTCTCAACCTCCGCGTTATAGCCCCACACGACCGGCTTCAGCGGACCGAACGCGACCGGCGAGATGCCGCCCGTGGCGATTCGCGCGACCACCTCTTTGTTGACCGCGAACTGCATGGCCCGTGCCACGGCGACGTCGTCGGTCGGGAACCTGGACCGGTTGATCAGGAACATCACAGGCTCGCCGGCGTACATGTTCTTGTACACCTGAAATCGGGGGTCGCTTTGGACGCTGTCCACGTTGATGCCGGGCACGCGGTAGATGAAGTCCGCTTCGCCGCTGCGCAGCGCGTTGAGCCGAGTCTGGTCTTCCATGATGATGCGAAAGACCAGCGTGTCGAGGTACGGGGCCGTCTTGTGTGCGACGAGATCGGATGTGTTCACGTACTTGTCGTTCCGAACGAGCGTCACGTGGTCGCCGCGCACCCATTCCTGGAACCGGTACGGGCCGGTGCCCACCGGGTTCGACCCGAAGTCCGCGCCGTACTTCTTTACGGCGGTCGGAGAAATGACGCCGAGCACTACGTCGTGCAGGTTGTTGAAAAACGGCGCGTAGGGCTCCTTGAACGTCATCTTGATCGTCTTGGCATCCACGACCTGGCTCGACTGGTACGTGCCGATCTCGGAGAGACCGGTCTGCGACTTTGTGGCCGGATCAAGGATGCGGTCGAAGCTAAATTTGACCGCGTCGGCGTTGAACGGCGTGCCGTCGTGGAACGTGATCCCCTCGCGCAGGCGAAACGTCCACTCGCGCCCACCGTTCGAAACCTGCCAGCTGGTGGCGAGCCGTGGGTGCGCCCGTCCCTGTGTGTCGAGTTCGATCAGCGTCTCGACGACGTTCTTCAGGACGACAATCCCGGGAATGTACGTCGCCGCGGCCGGGTCGAGGCTGTTTGGTTCGAGGAACATGCACGCGGTCAACTTTCCGCCGCGGTAGTCGGCCGCGCTGACGGCCTGCCGCGCTCCGGTCAACCCGCGAACACCCGCGGCCGCCCATCCGAGCGCCGCAGCGCCCCGAATCGCGGCTCGCCTGGTTAACCGCCCGCCCGTCCCCGCTCTCGATCCCTCGCTCACGCCGGTCCCTCCCCGTGGGGCTCCCACCCCGGTTTTTTACTTCAACCTCGGATCCAACGCGTCGCGCAAGCCGTCGCCGAACAGGTTGATCGACATCACCGTCACCATGATCGCGAGACCGGGAAACACCATCATCCACGGCGCCTTCTCCATGTACACGCGCCCGTTGCTCAGCATGCTGCCCCACTCCGGCGTCGGGGGCTGCGCGCCCAAGCCGAGAAAGGACAACGCCGCTCCGGTGATGATCGCCGCGGCGACGCCGGTTGTCGCCAGCACCGTGATCGGCGCAAAAATGTTCGGCAGGATGTGCCGGATGAGGATCTGCACGGGCGCACAGCCCACGACGCGCGCCGCCTGCACGTAATCCGCCTCCTTGGTCGACAGCACGCTCGACTGCGCCACCCGCGTGAACTGCGGAATCGACGCGATGCCGACGGCCACCATCAACGGCGTGATGCCGGACCCGAGCACGGCGACGATTGCCAGCGCCAGCAAAATGCTGGGAAAGGCCAGCATCACATCCATCCACCGCATGATGAACGTGCCGGTCCAGCCCTCGTAGTAGCCGGCAATCAGCCCCAGCGCCACTCCGGCGGCCATCGCGATCGAGACGGCGATGAAGCCGACGCGCAGCGAGACTTGTCCGCCGAAGATCACCCGCGACAGCACGTCCCGGCCCTGCTCGTCCGTGCCGAACGGATGGGCGAACGCCGGCGCGCTCAGATACGCGGCAAAATCCAGCGCGTTGGGCGGATATGGGGAGATCGCGGGGGCACAGAGCGCGGCCGCAAACACGAGCAACACGACGATGCCGCCGGCCAGCCCCGCACCATTTCGCCGCAGGCGCCTGATGAAAATCGCGAGCCGGCCGGCCGATCGGTGCGCCGGCCGCGACAGCGCCTGCTTTCCGGATGCTGCCAGACCTGCGCTCATCACGCCTACTGGTAGTGGATCCGGGGATCGAACCACGCATACGACACATCGATCACGAGATTGAGCAGGACGTACGTCAGCGCCGCCAGCATCACGACTCCCTGGACCAGGAAGTAGTCCTTGTACAGGACGGCGTCGACCGCGAGCCGGCCGATGCCCTGACGGGCGAACACCGTCTCGACAACCACTGTGCCGCCGAGCAGCCGGCCCGCGTGGAGACCGATCAGCGTGATAATCGGAATCATCGCCGCCTTGAGGACGTGGCGGAAGATGACGGTGCGCTCGCTCAATCCCTTCGCATGCGCGATCAGCACGTACTCGCGGCGCAGTACTTCGAGGACGCTCGATCGCACCATCCGCGCGATAAAAGCCGCGGCGTCGTAGCCGAGGGCGACCGCGGGAAGCACGAGCGCCTTCCAGCCGAGCCCGCCGACGATGGGCACCCATCGCAGGCGCACCGCGAACAGATAGATCAAGAGCAGACCCGACCAGAAGATCGGAATCGAAAGGCCGCCGAGCGAGAAGATCATCGCGGCGTTGTCGATCCACGTGTTGTGGCGCACTGCGGCCATAAGCCCAAGGCCGCCGCCAACCACAACCGCGAACAGCAGCGCGGCCCCCGCGAGCTCGAGCGTTGCGGGATACTGCTCGAGCACCGAAGTCGTGACCGGCCGGTTGGTGTAAAACGAACGCCCCAGATCCCCCACCGCCGCGCGGCCCACGAACCCGGCGTACTGCACGGCAAGCGGACGATCGAGCCCGAGTTGGTGGCGGATGCGCGCTTCCTGCTCCGGCGTGATGGCGGCGGACTCTCGCACCGCGATGAGGCGCACGAGATCGCCCGGCACGGCGTGCAGGATGCCGAAGACCAAGACGGACACCCCGAGCAAAATCGGCAAGGTCGCCAGCAGCCGGCGGAGAATGTACGCTCCCATCGCGCGCCGCCCGCGGGCCCTAGGCCGGACCGACGTCGACCCAGCGCCGCTTGTCGAGGGACGTGCGGATCGCCGCGACGACGCGTTGCGCGGCCAGGCCGTCGTCGAAGGTTGGACCGGTCGCGCGGCCGTTCCGGACGTCGCTGATAAAGCCGGCGTCGAGCCGGGTGTTGTAGTGCGCCAGGAGGCCGAGCGGCATCCAGCCCGCGCTGTCCTCCGGATCCGGGGGCGCGGCGAACTCGAGCAGCACCCGCGGCTCCGCCTCTGCGATCGTCGAGGCGAGGAGCCGCTCAGTCCGGCGCGTGGTAGGGTCAAGCTGCCAGGCGAGCGAGCCGGTACGGCCGTACACGCGCAGTCCACCCCCGCCGATGGGAAGCGACGCCCACCCAGCTTTGAACAGCGCCTGTCCACCGTTCTCGTAGACCGCGATCCACGCCGAAATATCGTCCACGTCGACGACGGAGTGTCCGTCCATCGGGGGCCGCTTCGGCACCGTGGTCAGTCCGTGAGCGACTACCCGCGTCACCGGCCCGCCGAGCCACAGGGCCAAATCGATACTGTGCACCCCGTACTCGACGAAAACGCCGCCGTTGGCGCGGGCACGACGCATCTTCCAGTGGAGCGGCTTCTCCGGGTCGACGAACTGAGCATTCACCACCGAGCTCTCAAACGCCACCACTTCGCCGACGTAGCCTTCGTCGATCAATGTTTTCATCCGAGAGACGACGGGTGAACAACGGAACAGAAACCCCATCTTGCCGACTCGCTCCCGGGCGTGGAGTGCCGCCACCATCTCTTCCGCTTCCGCGACGGAATATGCAAGCGGCTTCTCGCACAGAACGTGTGCATTGGCTTCAATGAGCCGCATGACGACGTTGTGGTGTACGTCTGTCGGAGTGGCGACGACGGCGGCGTCGAGGGACTCCACGTTCCGCAGCATCGACTCGACGTCGGCGAAGACCGCGGGCACGCGGTAGCGTGCCGCCGCCGGTTCAAGCAGATCGGTGCGCGGATCGACGAGAGCCACGACGTCAACCCCCTCATACGCGGTGAGCGCGGGAAGGTGGGCCCGCACGCCCCAGGCGCCGGCACCGACAATCGCGAGGCGAAGCCGTGAGCTCCTTATGGTCGTGTCCCCCAAACGAAATTGACGGCGCCGAACGGTCTCGCGTTACTCCTAGACGCCCGCGTGCCGAATGGCCGCCTCCATCTCGTCGAGTTCCCCCTGGCCCAGGATGATGTCCCTAGCCGGCAACCACCCATCGAGCTGCTCCGGCCGCCGCGCCCCGCAGATCGCACCCGTGACGCCGGGCCGGGACAGCACCCACGCCACGGCGAGCGGCGGCAGCTCCATGCGCAGACGTTGCGCCAGCTGCCGCAACAGATCAACGAAATTCAGATTCGCCGACAGCGCCGGCTCCTGGAACCTGGGCAGGCTTCGGCGCCGGTCGTCTTCCGTCAGGCCGGCCAGCCGCGCCCGGTCGATAGCACCGGCCAGCAATCCGGTCGCGAGCGGTCCGTACGTGATCACGCCCGTGCCGTGGGCGGCGCACCACGGAATCACTTCCGACAGCGCCGCACGGTTGATCAGATTGAGAGGCACTTGCTGAGAGTCGACGTGGCGGATCTTCTCGCAGCGCTCGAGCAGACCGACGTCGAAGTTGGAGACACCGCTCCACCGCACTTTACCTTCCTCGATCAACTCGACCATCGTGCTCCACGAGTCTTCCACAGCCGTTCCCGTGACGTTGTCCGGCCAGTGAAACTGATACAAGTCGATCCGCTCGACGCCGAGACGCAGAAGGCTCTGCTCGCACTCCGCGCGGATGGACGCCGGCCGCAGGTTGCGGGTCACCGCGTCGAACGCGGCCGGTCCGCCGCCGGCCGGCCACGTCAGCCCGCATTTGGTAAAGATGTACACGTCCTTGCCGGGCGTCCAAGACCGCAAGGCGCGGCCGGTGACTTCTTCGGAGTGGCCCATCCCGTAGATCGGCGCGGTGTCGATCCAGTTGATCCCGGACTCAATTGCATGGCGGATCGTGCGGATGGACTCTTGATCGTCGGCGGGCCCCAACCCGAGGCCGCCCTCGCCGCTGAACACCCACGACCCCAAGCCCAACACGGTGATCTCCGGTCCTTCACGTCCGAGCCGCCGGGTCTGCACGAACTCTGCCTCCGGTAGATGCTTCGAGTCTAGCGTGGCGCCTCGGCCAACTTGTCGGCGAGGATCGCCTGCGCCGCGTTGTGGCCGGGCGCACCAGTCACTTCACCGCCGGGATGCGTACCGCCGCCGCACAGGTACAGGTCCCGGATCGGCGTCCGATAATGCGCCCAGCCCGGCATCGGCCGGCTCGCGAAGAACTGGCTGGGCACGATGTCGAGATGCCGGATGTTGCCGTCCGTCAGGCCGACGCGCTCCTCGAGGTCTTGCGGCGTGAACAGCTTGTAGTCGACCAGGCAGTCGCGGATGTCCGGCGCGTACTTGGCCAGCGTGTCGATGACGTGTTCGGTGATTTCCTCGCGCCGCTCGTCCCACGTCCCTTCAGCGAGGTGCACGGGCGCGTAGGATGCCCAGATCGACATCACGTGCTTCCCAAGCGGCGCCATCGTCGGATCGTAACCGGACGGGATCTGAATATCCAGGACGGGTCCGCGCGGCGACCGCCCGTGCTTCGCGTCGTCCCAGGCCTGCATGAAGTACTCGACGGACGGCGAGATCTTTGTGTAGGCGAGGTATTTCACGTCGAAGTCGCCGAGGAAGTAGCGAGAGAGATCAGGCAGCCGGCCGAGCGCCGCGTGAAACTTGAAGTACGCGGCATTGGTCTTCAGCCGCTCGACGCGCCTGCGGAAGTCACTAGGGAGATGCTTTTCGTCGAGGAGTCGCAGGAACGTACGCTTCGGGTCGGCATTCGACACGACCGTCTTTGCACGGACCTCTTCACCGTCTGCGAGGCGCACGCCGACCGTGACGCCGTCCCGCACCACAATCTCCGAAATGGCGGCTCCCGTCCGGATCGTCGCACCCGCAGCTCGCGCCGATGCTGCCATCGCCTCCGTGATGGCTCCCATCCCGCCGCGGACGATACCGGTGTTCTCGTGTGGGGTCAGCGCGCTCGACCGAATGTAGCCGAAGGACCACGCGCTGCCCGGAGCCGTTGCGTCGCCGGCGTCGTGCGCGTGAATGAACGCGCCGCGAATCGCTTCGTCCTCGAAAAACTCCGTGACCACGTCCACGACGCTCGCGGTCAGCAAGTAGTCGAAGAACGTGCGGTCCTCCGAAGTGCCTTGTCTCGCCGCGAGATCAGCCAGCGTCGGCGGCGACGTCAGAAAATACGGGTAAATCAGCTCGGCGGCGCGGTCCCAGAACGCGACCCACCGCGGATATGCCTCGGCGTCCCGCTTGGAGAAGCGCCCGATCCAGTCCTGAGTCCGTTGGACGCTGTCCCACGTCATCAGCACACGGCCGTCCGGGTACAGGACGGTTTTCAGTGGATCGAGCGGGGAGACATGGAACCCGTACCGGCGCAGTTCGAGATCTTCGATGACCTTCGCTTGAAGCAGGTAGCAGTAGTACGAGCACGCGGAAAACCGGTACCCGGGAAACAACTCCTCCGTCACGCACGCGCCGCCGATGATGTCACGGCGTTCAAGCACGAGGACGTTCAGCCCCGCTTTGGCAAGATACGCGGCACACACCAGCCCGTTGTGCCCCGCGCCTACGATCACGACGTCGCGCTGATCGCTCATAGACACCCATTTCCGGGAACGTCCACCGGCCCCTCGCGGCTCGTCGCCAGCGGTGGCGACAGGTCGCGGCGGTCGGATTGTCGAATGTTAACTGTCGACAGTTCTCTCACCTGCCTAATGTCTGGAGTTGGGGTGACATCGAGACGTTGAAAAACACCCTGGCTGAAGCGTCGCGCCCTCTGTCGCGGCGCCTGTTCGTTGACGACGTCCGAGATGCGCTTGTCGAGGCCATCCTCGCCGGGAAGTTCGCGCCCGGGGAACGCATCGTCGAAGCGAATGTGGCCCGAGAGCTGGATGTGAGCCGCGGTCCCGTGCGGGAGGCGTTTCGTGAACTCGCCGAGCAGGGCCTCCTCGTCCTGAGCGCGCACCGCGGGGCGCGGGTGTCGGCCCTCGCGGGTGCCGACGCGTACGAAGTCTACAGCCTCATGGCCGTGACCGAGCACCTGGCGTTCCGGCTGCTAAAACGAAGGCTGTCGCCGTCCCTCTTAGTGGAACTGCGCAGCGCCGTGCTCGCCATGAGTGTGGCGGCGGAGCGGCACGACGTCTTGGGGGTCGCCCGGGCGGATCTGCAGTTCAACGACGTGCTCTTTCGTCACGTGGCACACGGACGTCTCAAACATCTGTGGCAGCGCTTCAAGTTCCAAAGCTATCTCCTCGTCAGGGACTATGCGACGGCGGTGTACCCGTCGTTGACCGCGATGGTCACACATCACGCCAAAATGGTCGACCTGCTCGAGACGGCCGACTGGGACCAGTTGTTCACCTACCTGCACCACAACGACCAACGGATCGAAGCCCACTTCCGGGAATGGACTGGCGCGGCGCCCGGCTCGCCTCCGGCCGCCCTATAACGGGTCTTGCATGGCGGCCGGCACCGTGAACGGCGAACGGCCGCTCCAACACCTTAGGGAGGGAAGATGATGACGCGTCGGCTCGCGGTGTTGCTGGTCATCGCAGTTGCGATTGGGACCTTCGGCGCGGGGCCGTCTCGCGGACAGCCGAGGGACCAGGTCGTCATTGATCAAGGCACGGATACCGAAAGCCTTGATCCGATGTTCACCGAGGCACGTTTCAGCGACAACATCATGCTGACCATGTTCGAGACGCTGGTCACCCGGGACCCGGACATGCGCTACCGGCCTCGCCTCGCGGAGAGCTGGAAAATCATGAGCCCGACCGTGTGGCAGTTCCGCCTCCGGCAGGGCGTCAAGTTTCACGACGGGGAGCCGTTCAACGCGCAGGCGGTCAAATACACGATCGGCCGTCTCTACGACCCCGCGATCAAAGCGCCGAGCTTCTTGAAGGGTTTTGTGAAGTTGGATCGCATCGACGTGGTCAACGACTACACGATCAACATCGTGACAAAAGAACCGGCCCCGCTGATGCTCGAGTGGTTCGTCTATTTTTACATGATGGCACCCAAGTATTACGGCGGCCTGACTCCGGCGCAGGCGGCGCTGCGGCCGATCGGCACCGGCGCCTACGTCTTCAAAGAGTGGGTCCACGACGATCACCTGACCGTCACCGCCAATCCGAACTACTGGGGGACGAAGCCAAACATCCACACGATCGTCTGGCGGCCGGTGCCTGAAGCGGGGACACGGATTGCCGACCTGCTCTCCGGTGCCGCGGACATCATCGTCAACGTCTCTCCCGACCAGCTCAACCGGATCAACAGCTCTGCCGTCGCGTCGGTGAAGACCGTGGAAGGCGGCCGCGACATCTTCATCGGGATGCGAACGGACCGGCCGCAGTTCAAGGATCCGCGCGTGCGCCAGGCGATGAACTACGCGGTCGATGTCGACGCCATCCTGAAGGGGCTGCTGAACGGGCGCGGCCGGCGCATGGCGACGCTCGTGAACGCGTACGCGAATCCCGCGGTCAAGCCCTACCCGTATGATCCGGCCAAGGCGAAGGCGCTCCTGGCCGAAGCCGGCTGGAAGCTCGACAATGGCGCACTGACGAAGGACGGCCAGCCTTTCTCCGTCACGCTCGACACCCCGGCCGGCCGCTACATTCGCGACAAGGAACTGGCCGAAGCGACCGCGTCGTATCTGGAGCAGGCCGGCGTGCGGATCAAGGTCAACCCGCTCGCGTGGCCGGTGTACGCGAAGAAGATGTTCGAAGATACCAACCCGGCGGACATGTATTTGCTCGGCCTCGGCTCGTCGTTCGACGGGCAAGACGAGATCCGCTATCTGCAAAAGGACTTCGGCTACAACCCGACGTTTTGGAACAACGTGGACTTCGAAAAAGGCTACCACGATCTCAACCTGACGGTCGACCCGAAACAGCGCATGGAGATCCTGTACAAGCTGCAGCAGATCGCCCATGACGATCCGCCGATCATCTACCTATATAAACAGACCGACTACTACGGGGTGAGCAAGCGGCTCAACTGGACGCCCCGCCGGGATGAATTGATCATCCTCGGCCAAGCATCCCTGACGCGGTAGCGCCGCGGCCCACGTGATCATCGACGAGGTCGGCCGGCGCGGCACAAAGGTCTATGGGGAACTCACCTTCGACCACGCCGCGCTGGCCGGCCTCTCCTGGCCGTACATCTCGATCCGCGGCACGGCCGACGGTCCCACCGTGTGTGTCAGCGCGGGCATGCACGGGTCCGAGTACGCGGGCATCACGGCGGCTCAGCGGGTCGCCGAAGAACTCCGGCCGCAGGCGCTTCGCGGGCACGCATTCATCCTTCCGCTGGTGAACCAGCCCGCGTTCTGGGCGCGCGCCGCGGCGATCGTGCCGCTCGACGGCAAGAATCCGAGCCAGGTGTTCCCGGGCCGGCGCGACGGCACGGTCACCGAGGTCATGGCCGCCTATCTTTTCGATGAGGTCTTCTGCCGCTGCGATGCGCTGGTCGACCTGCACGGCGGGGACATCATGGAGCGGCTCGTCCCGTTTACGATCTTTCAGGAGACCGGAAACCAGGATCTCGACGCGCGGTCGCAGGCGCTCGCCGCAAGTTACGGGCTGCCGATCGCCGTGCGGCGGTCAAAGGAAGTGCTGAAACGGCAGGTTCCCGGCTATCTGCAGACAGCCATCGCGGTCCGCGGCATTCCGTCGATCGTGGCGGAAGCCGGCGGCGAAGACCAGGTCAAGCCGGACGACGTCGCCGCGCATATCAGCGGTCTCCGCGGAGTCCTTGCGCATCTCGGGATGATCGCGGGTGAAGCGCCGCGGCCGGCGCTGCGCCTCGTCGAGTTCGTGCTCGTGACCGCCGGACAGGACGGGCTCTTCCACCGGACGGCCGACATCGGCGACCGCGTGCAGGCCGGGCAAGTGATCGGCGGATTGACGGACCTCTGGGGCCGTCCCCTCGAAGATCTCCGCGCGCCCGCGGACGCGGAAGTGCTCTTCCTGAGCACGAGCATGGCGGCGAAGAAAGGGGCGCTCTTGTTCGGCCTCGGCAAGCCCGTATCGGGCACGTAGCCGATGGGAACGTTTGTCGCCCGGCGGCTCCTCGAGTCCGCGACCGTCCTACTCGGCGTGAGCTTCCTGGCCTTCGCGGTCTTGTTCCTGTCCGGCGATCCCACGTATTTGATGATTCCGGAAAACTATACGCGGCAGCAGATCGCGGAGTTTCGGCACTCGATGGGGTTCGACCGTCCGTGGTACATGCAGTATGGCGACTTTCTGGCGCGCGCCGCGCGCGGGGACTTCGGCGTGTCGCTGCGGAGCCAGCTGCCGGCGCTCCCGCTCGTGATGGAGCGGATGCCCGCGACGCTCGAACTGGCCGTCGCCGCCATGCTGCTGTCGCTGGCCGTGGCCGTGCCGACCGGCATCGTCGCCGCGACCCACCGCCGCACACTCGTGGACGGCGCCAGCATGGTCGGCAGCCTGGTCGGGCAGTCCGCGCCCGGGTTTTGGATCGGGCTCGTGCTCATCCTTGTCTTCGGGGTGGAACTGCGCTGGCTGCCCGTGTCCGGCCGCGGCGGACTGTCGCACCTCGTCCTGCCCGGCGTGACCCTCGCGATGTACTCGATGGGGCGCAACGCCCGCGTCGTGCGCGCGTCGATGCTGGACGCCCTCGGCCACGACTTCATCCGCACCGCCTACGCCAAGGGTGCGTCGCGGCTCGCGGTGCTCTACCGCCATGCGCTGCGCAACGCGCTCTTGCCGATCGTGACGCTTGTCGGCCTGGACTTCGGTGTCCTGTTGGGAGGCGCCATCATCACGGAAACCGTGTTCGCGTGGCCCGGCGTCGGCCGGCTGGTCATCAACGCCATCTATGAAAAAGACTTTCCGATCGTCGAGGCGGCGGTGGTTCTCATCGCGGCCATCTTCGTGCTCCTGAATCTATGCGTGGACCTGGCCTACGGTTATCTGGATCCGCGCATCCGGTACAGCTGAGGGATGCGGGCGCGCGCGCTGCGAAATTTCCGCGGCTCTCCCGGCGCCGTCGGGGGCCTCGTGCTCTTGCTGTGCATCGTCGCGGCGGCCTCGGTCTCCCCATGGGTCACGGGCCAGTCGACCACTCTCGTCCGGGTGCAGGACCGGCTGCTGCAGCCGCTGACCGTGCAGGGCGGCTACCGGCACTGGCTCGGAACGGACGCGCTCGGCCGCGACATCTTGAGCCGCCTGCTGGTCGGCGCCCGGATCTCGCTGCTCGTGGGGCTGACGGCGGTGTTGATCGGCGGCAGCCTCGGCACGGCGATCGGCTTGTTGAGCGGCTACTACGGCGGGTGGACCGACCGCGTGATGATGCGGTTCGGGGACATGCAACTCGCGTTCCCGTTCATCTTGCTCGCCCTGGCGGTCATGGCCGTCCTCGGGCCCGGACTCGTCAACATCATCGGCGTGCTGGGTCTCACGAGTTGGGTGACCTACGCCCGCGTCGTGCGCTCGGAGGTCCTTTCCCTCCGGGAGCGCGAGTTCGTGCAGGCCGCGCGCGCGGTCGGCGCGCCCGCGGCACGAGTGCTGGTGGTCCACGCGCTGCCCAACGTGGTGGGGACGGTGATCGTCGTGGCGACGTTTTCGGTCGCCAGCACGATCCTGGCGGAAGCCGGACTCAGTTTTCTCGGCCTCGGCGTGGGCGCGTCGACGCCGACGTGGGGGGCGATGCTCGCCGACGCCCGGGAATACATGACCGATGCCTGGTGGCTGACCGCGTTTCCGGGACTGGCCATCCTCATGACCGTCCTCGGCGTCAACTTGGTCGGGGACTGGCTGCGCGACTACTTGGATCCGCGCCTTCGATGATTCGAGCACTGCGATAGACGGGAGGTATACAGGATGAGCCAGAGTGCGTTGGACCGCGACCCGGGCCTGCTCAATTCGCTCCGCTGGCGGCAGGTCGGGCCGTTTCGAGGAGGCCGCGTCGTCGCAGTCGCCGGCCACCCTACGCGCCCGCAGGTCTTCTACTTCGGTTCCACGGGCGGCGGCGTGTGGAAGACCGAGGACGCCGGCTGGAACTGGCACAACATTTCCGACGGATTCTTCAACACCGCCTCGGTCGGCGCGATCGCCGTCGCGGAATCGGACCCCAATGTGATCTACGCCGGTATGGGCGAATCGTGCATCCGCGGCAACGTCGCGCACGGCGACGGCGTCTATCGGACCGATGACGGCGGGAAAACGTGGCGGCATGCCGGCCTCGGCGACAGCCAGCATATCGCGCGCGTGCGCATCGACCCCCGCGATCCGAGCCTGGTCTACGCCGCGGTGCTGGGACACGTCTTCGGCCCAAGCGACGAGCGCGGCGTCTTCCGGTCCAAGGACGGCGGCAAGACCTGGACGCGCAGCCTCTTCCGAAGCAACCGCGCGGGCGCGTGCGATCTCAGCATGGATGCGAACAATCCGCGGGTGCTCTACGCGGCGGTCTGGGAGGCCCACCGCACGCCGTGGGGCCTCAGCAGCGGCGGCCCCGGGAGCGGCCTCTTCAAGACGACCGACGGCGGCGAAACCTGGATCGAACTGACCGGCAACCCCGGCCTCCCGGGCGGCACCAGCGGCCGCATCGGCGTGGCCGCCTCCGCGGCGCGGCCGGACCGCGTCTGGGCGATCGTCGAAGCCGAGGAAGGCGGCATCTTTCGGTCCGACAACGGCGGCGCGACGTGGGAACGGCTCAACGACGAGCGGGAGCCGCGGCAGCGTCCCTTCTACTACAGCCACATCTTCGCCGACCCGTCGGATCCGGAAACCGTCTACGTCGCGAACCTGGATCTGTGGCGATCGGTCGACGGCGGGCGGACGTTCCAGAAAAAGTCGCTCCCGCACGGGGACCATCACGACCTCTGGCTGGACCCGAAAGATCCGCAGCGCATGATCAATGGCAGTGACGGCGGGGGGAGCGTCTCGCTGAACGGCGGAGAGTCCTGGTCCACGCTGTACAACCAGCCGACGGCCGAGCTGTACCACGTGATCACCGATAATCAGATCCCCTACCGCATCTATGGCGCACAGCAGGATAACTCGACCATCTGCCTGCCGAGCTCGGCTCTCAACGGCGCGATCCATCCCAACTCGTATCACGATGTTGGCGGCAGCGAGTCCGGTTACATCGCGGTGCGTCCCGATAATCCGAACATCGTCTACGCCGGCATCTTCCAAGGGATGATGACGCGATACGACCACCACACCGGGGACGTCCGCGACAACACCGTGTGGCCGCAAAACCTGGCCGGCTGGGGCGCCGAAGCGCTGAAGTACCGATTCCAGTGGACGTTTCCGATTGTGCTGTCCCCGCACGACCCCAACGTCCTGTATGCCACCGGCAACCACGTCTTCCGGACAACCGACGAAGGCGCGAGCTGGGAGGTGATCAGCCCCGACCTGACGCGCAACGACCCCGGCAAGCTGGGCCAGTCGGGCGGGCCGGTCACGAAGGACAACGTGGGCACCGAGTACTACTGCACGATCTTCGCGTTCTGTGAGTCGCCCCGCAAAGCGGGTGTCCTCTGGGCCGGCTCCGACGACGGTCTCGTCCACGTCTCCGCCGACGGCGGCAAGAACTGGCGCAACGTCACACCCAAGGCCCTGCCGGAATGGGCGCTCATCAGCATCATCGAGGCGTCTCCGCACGATCCCGCCGCCGCGTTCGTCGCGGCCACCCGGTACAAGTCGGATGATCTCCGCCCGTACCTCTTCAAGACCAAGGACTACGGCGCGACGTGGGATCTCATCATCGACGGGCTGCCCGAGAATCTCATCACGCGCTCGGTGCGTGAGGACCCGGCGCGTGCGGGCATCTTGTATGCTGGCACGGAAACCGGCGTCTTCGTCAGCCTCAACGGCGGAGGACGCTGGACGGCGCTCCGAGGCGGGCTCCCGGTGTCGCCGGCGCACGACCTGGTGGTGAAAGACAGCGAGCTCGTCGTCGCCACGCACGGCCGGTCGTTTTGGATTCTCGACGACCTGACACCGCTGCGGCAGCTCGCGGCGGAAGCGCCCGCGGCCGGCGCGCACCTGTTCGCCCCGCGCACCACCACCCGCGCGAGGTACAAGTCATTATCCCTTCGAAAGGGCGGGCGTGTCCTCTACGGCCGGGCCGGCGGTTTCGGCATCACGGCGCGCGACACCGGAAACGGATCGCCCTCGCTGCTCGACGCCGGCGAAAACCCGCCCTCCGGCGTGGTCGTGCACTACTACCTCCGCGAGAAGCCGGCCGCGGAGGTGAAGCTCGCGTTTCTCGATGACCGGGATCGTCTGATCCGCGAGTTTTCGAGCAATGACAAGGCGCCGGACCGCCGGTCCGGGCTCGCCTATTCGCTGACCGGCGACGAGCAGAACCCCACGGTGCCGGCCGAGAAAGGCGGCAACCGCTTCGTCTGGAACATGCGGCTCCCCGGAGCGCGCGAAGTCCCGGACGCGGCGCTGTGGTTCGGGTTCATGGGCGGACCGGTCGTCCTGCCCGGCACGTACAAAGTGCGGTTGACCGCCGGCCGCGAGGTACTCACGAAGCCCTTCGAGATCGTGAAGGACCCGCGCCTCGACCTACCGGACCGGGCGCTCCAGGACCAGTTTCAATTCTTGCGCGACATCCGCGACACGCTGAGCGGCATCAACGGGGCCGTGATCACCGCCCGCGAGATCCGCGAGCAGATCAAGCAGTGGGTGTCGCGCGCCGAAGGCCTGCGGGGCAGCGACGCCCTCGCCGGCGCCGCGCGGGAGCTCGGCGCGGAGCTGGACCGCATCGAGGACGAACTGATCCAGTGGCGGGCGCAGGCCTACGAGGATGTCTTCCACTATCCCGTGCGGCTCAACAACCAGATCGCGACGATCGCCGATCTCATGAGCATCACCGACGGCGCGCCGACCCGGCAGGCCCGCGAACTGTTCGCGGAGCTGCGCGCACGCGCCGACACACAGCTCAAACGGCTGGCGGAGATCAAGAAAGGCGGCGTCGCGATGTTTAGCGACGCCCTGCGGAAGCTCGGCGTCCCGCCGATCAAGATTCCGGCGGACGAATAAGCGTAGGACACCACACAGCACTACGGGGGAGGCGCAACCGATGAAGTGGGCACGGACGGCAATGCTGGCAGCAGGCCTGGCCCTTGCGTTGGCGGCGGCGATGGGGTCGCCAATCCCACCGTCGCATGCGGCGGCCGCCGGTACGGTGACGGTCGCGCAGGGCGCCGAGCCCGCCACGCTCGATCCGCTTCAGGAGATCTCCCGCACCGGCTACAACGTCACGCTGCAGATCTACGACCCGCTCTTCATGCGCAACCCGGCGGGCCGGATCGTCCCGATGCTGGCGAGCGGCTACAAGATCGTCAACCCGACGACCTGGCAGTTCAGCCTGCGCAAGGGCGTCAAGTTCCACAACGGCGAGCCGTTCGACGCGGCGGCGGTCAAGTTCACCATCGAGCGCGCGATGCTCAAGGACTCCCCGTCGAATTATCTGGTGGATGGGGTGAAGAGCGTTCGCGCGGTCGATCCGTACACCGTCGAAGTCACGACCGCCGATCCGCTGCCGCTGCTGCTGCCGAGGCTGATGCTGCTGGGCATCGCCCCGCCGAAGTACTACCAGGAGCGGGGGGCGAGCTACGTCGCCACGCATCCGGTGGGCACCGGCCCGTACCGCTTCCAGTCGTGGGTCAAGGACGACCGGCTGACCCTAACCGCCAACCACGACTACTGGGGCGGCGCACCGTCCATCCAAACGGTCGTGTTCCGCCTGATCCCCGACCCGGCGGCGCGCGTCGCGGCGTTCCGGAGCGGCGAGGTCGACCTCATCACCGATTTCGCGCCCGACCTCGTGCCGAGCGTGGCGAACGATCCTCGGCTCAAGGTCGCGGTGACGACCGGCACGCGCTCCATCAACATCATGCTCGACACGCAGACCGGGCCGCTGCGCGATAAGCGCGTCCGCCAGGCCCTCAACTATGCCGTCGACAAGGACACGATCGTCAAGAACATCCTCGGCGGCTTCGGGACCGTCGAGTCGACGCTCGTTCCCGCCGCGTACCTCGGGTTCAACCCACGGCTCAAGCCCTACGCGTACGATCCGGCGAAGGCAAAGGCGCTCCTCGCCCAGGCCGGCTACCCCAACGGATTCCCGATCGTCTTTCAGTCACCCCGCGGCCGGTATCTCGCGGACGCGCAGGTGTCGCAGGCGGTCGTGGGCTACCTGAAGGCCGCCGGAGTCAACGCGGATCTCAAGTATTACGAGTGGGGCAACTACGTCAACATGTACTTCAAGCACCAGCTCGGGCCGATCTTCCTGATCGGCTCGGCGTCCGCGGCCCTCGACGCGGCCGACGCGCTCGAGAACGTCTCCTGCGGCGTGTGGGACTCGTGGTACTGCAACCAGGGCATCCAAGCGATGTACACAAAGGCGATCGCGACGGTGCAGCCCGACCGCCGCGCGGCCCAGTACCGTGAGATTCAACCCCTGATCTACGACGAGGCGCCGATCATCTTCATGTACGCCCAGAAAGGCATCTACGGCGTGAACGCGCGCCTCAACTGGACGCCGCAGGACGACGAGACACTGTGGTTGGCCAAGTCAACCGTGAAGTAAAGAGCGGCCCGCCAAACTGACGGACCGGTGGAACGCTACGTCGCGCGGCGGCTGCTCGAGGCGGTGCTCGTGCTATTTGGGATCTCCGCGGTCGCATTTGCGCTGACACACGTGATCGGCGATCCGGTGGTCCTACTGCTGCCGTTTCAGGCCGGTCCGGCCCAGGTGGCCGAAATGCGCCACATCCTCGGGCTGGACCGGCCGCTCCCCGTGCAGTACCTGGCGTTCTTGGCCGCCGCGCTGCACGGCGACTTCGGACTCTCAGTCAGGCAGAACACGCCGGCGCTCGGCCTGGTGCTCGACCGCGTGCCGGCGACGGCGGAGCTCGCGTCGACTGCGCTTGTCATCGCCGTCGGCCTGGCGGTGCCCCTCGGCATCGCGGCCGCCCTCCACCGCCGGCGCGCCGTCGACCGCGTGGCGCTCCTCTTCTCGATGCTCGGCCAATCGATGCCGACGTTCTGGCTCGGCCTACAGGCGATTCTGCTGTTCGGGGTCGTGCTGCGGTGGTTTCCGACGGGCGGCATGGGTGGTTTCCGCCATCTCGTGCTGCCGGCCGTGGTCCTCGGCATCTTCTCCGCCGCGGGCATCCTCCGCCTCACGCGGACGTCGATGCTGGACATCATCTCCGAAGACTATCTGCGCACCGCCCGCGCGAAGGGCCTGCGCGAAGCGGCCGTCGTCGGCCGCCACGCGTTACGCAACGCGAGCCTGCCCATCGTGACCTGGATCGGACTCGAGCTCGGCACCCTGCTGGGCGGCGCGGTCGTCACCGAAACCGTTTTCGCCTGGCCCGGTATGGGCCGGCTGGCGGTACAGGCGATTTTCGCGCGCGACATCCCGGTGGTTCAGGCCGTGGTGCTCTTCGCGGCGTCGATCTTCGTCACGGCCACGTTCTGCACGGACATGCTCTATGCGTGGCTGGACCCGAGGATCCACTATCAATGATGGCCTCCGCGAGCGTGCTCGCCGCCGCGCCGGGCCGGCGCCCGCCCTGGTGGCCGATCTGGCTCGCCGCGACGCGCGATCCGGGCGTGTGGGTCGGTGCCGGCATGTTCACGGGCGTCGTCCTCCTCGCGGCGCTGGCGCCGCTGCTCGCGCCGATGGACCCCGGGGCGCAGGATATCGTCCACCGGCTGCTGCCGCCGATGTCCGCCGCCGCGGGGCATCGCTTCTGGCTCGGCACGGACCAGCTGGGCCGCGACCTGTTGAGCCGCATCATCTTTGGCTCGCGCATCTCGCTGCTCGTGGGCCTGAGCGCGGTGGCGATCTCCGCACTGGTTGGGACGGCAATCGGCGTAGCGAGCGGCTACGCGGGTCGCGGATGGGACGATCTGCTGATGCGCATCACGGACGTCCAGCTCGCGTTCCCGTCGATTCTGCTGAGCCTCGCGATCGTGGCGATGCTCGGCGCCGGCGTGCGCAACCTGATCGCGGTGCTCGCACTCTCCGGGTGGGTCGGCTACGCGCGCGTCACGCGCAGCCGCGTGCTCGGCATCCGCCGGCTGGAGTACATCGACGCGGCAAGGACGATGGGCGCGCGCGATGGCCGGATCGTCGTCCGGCACGTTGTACCGAACGTCGTGCCGTCCGTGGTCACGATCGCGAGCTTCTCGCTCGGCGGCATGATCACGTCGGAGGCGGCGCTCACGTTCCTCGGCCTCGGCATCCCGTCCAACATTCCCAGCTGGGGCGGGATGCTGACCGACGGCGCGCAGTATCTCTCGGTGGCCTGGTGGCTGGCCACGTTTCCCGGGGCCGCGATCATGCTGACCGTCCTGGCCACGAATCTCATCGGCGATTGGCTCCGCGACGTGCTGGATCCGCGCGCGGAGTCGGGCGCAGCCCGCTGACGGAGGCGATCATGACGACGATCAACCAGTGCCGCATTATCCCGATGGACGGTCCGGTGATCGACAAGGGCGCGATCCAGATCGAGGGCACGACCATCACGGCGATCCTGCCGAAGCCGGTCGCAGCCACGGGCCCCGGCGTGCTGGACGCCGCCGGGCTCACCGCGATTCCCGGCATGGGCCAGATGCACGGCCACTTCACCGCCTATATGCACACCATGGACACCGCGCCGGTGAACGCCCAGCCCCACACGCTCAAGGCGATTCAGGCCACCGCGTTCGCCCGGAACGCGCTCAACGCCGGCATCACAATGTGGCGGGACGTGGGCGGCCACGCCCACATCGACCTGCAGCTGAAGAAGGCGATCAACCTCGGCCTGGTGCCCGGGCCGCGGATGCAGGCCGCCGGGCGGTGGCTCGGCGCACCGGGCGGCCACGGGACCGGGCTGATCGAGGAGATCGCCGGGGTCGACGCGCTGCGCCGCGCCGTGCGCGAGCAGATCGACGCGGGCGCCGACGGCATCAAGCTGGTCGCGAGCGGCGGCGTCATGCAGGCGTCGGAGAACCCGTTCGGTATGGAATTCAGCGAGGAGGAGATCCGCGCCGCGGTCAACGACGCGCACGCGGCCGGGAAATGGGTGGCGGTGCACTCGCATCCGGCCGCGGTCACCCGCGTCGCGCTCAGCGCGGGGGTGGAAACGATCGAGCACGCGACCGAGATGCCCGACGACGTGATCGAGCTGTTGCTGAAGCGCGGGGCGTGTATCGTGCCGACGTTCGCGGCGTACTGGAAGCTGTCGCGCGAGGGACATGAGATCGGACTCGACGACGGCCTCGTCGACCTCGCGAACCGGGTGTGGGACCGGAAGATGGAGTATTTCATGCGGGCGGCCAAGGCCGGCGTCAAGTTCGCGACGGGCACGGACACCGGCGCGCCGCGGGTCTTCCCTCACGACCTGGCGCTCGAACTGGAGTTGATGGTCCAGGTCGGACTGACGCCGGAGCAGACGCTGCGGGCCGCCACGGTGGCCTGCGCGGAGATCCTCGGGTGGTCCGACAAACTGGGCACGCTGACGCCCGGCAAGGAGGCCGACGTTGTCCTGCTCGAGGGCAATCCGCTTCAGAACATCAGCGCTGCGCGGCGCGTCCGGCATGTCTACAAGGCGGGTGTGCACTACACGCCGGAGCCACCGGTGCCGCCACTCCCCTGGTAAGAATGATGTAAGAACCGGCGCCTTCAAATCCCAGCGGAAGACGCCGCGGCACTCCAATCAAGGAGGCACGCAATGGATTGGATCGAGCGACAATGAATCCCGCCTCCCCGGTCTTCGATCCGGCCGGCGCCAAGCGGGGCCGGACCGTTTGGAAGCGGTGGCGCCCCATTCCGGCCGACGCGTCCAGCGAAGTGGAGGTCGCGATCGTCACGGGCGCCGAGCCGGGCCCCACGCTGTGGCTGGAAGGCACGATCCACGGTAACGAGATCGACTCGGCGATCTTCGTCCAGAAGCTGATCCAGGCGGCCGATCCGTCTCGCCTGCGCGGCACTATCATCGCCGTCCCTGTGGTCAACAACGCGGCGTTTGTCGCCTGCCAGCGCGACAGCCCGGCAGACGGCAAGGACACGAACCGGCTCTTCCCCGGCCGCGCCGACGGCTCGTACAGCGAGCGGTTGGCGGACGCGATCCGCGCCTCGATCGAGCAGCACGCGGACTACGTGATCGACGTGCACTCGTCGACGGAGACGTTCCTGGCGCTCTCGCACGCGCTGTACTTCGCGTCGAGCACCGACGTCTCGCGGCAGTCTCAGGCGTTCGCGCGGCGCGCCTGGGTGGACGTGATTTGGGAAAGCTCGGGCGATTACATGGCGAGCGCCCTGTATTGCTGGACGGTGCAGCACGACATCCCCACTGCGCTGCTCGACGTCGGCGATCTGGATGTGGCTCCCGGGCTCGAAGCTTCGATGGCGGGAGGGTTCAACATGCTCGCGTTCGCCGGGATAGCGCCCACGCCGGCCCAGGGCACCCGCGAACCGTACACCGTTCTGGACCCGCGGTGGGTGCTGGCGGACCGCGCCGGCATCGTGGTCCAGTACGTGACCCCCGGCTCGCGTGTCAACCGAGGCGCGAAGCTGTTCGACGTGCTCGACACGAAAGGTAACGTCGTCCACACGGGCGTGAGTCCGGTTGACAATGGGCTGGTGCTGACGACACGGCGCCTCAAACGGGTCGGCGAGGGGGACTGGGTGATCTCGCTCGGCGCCGTCACGCACGACCCCGGCAGCCTCGCGTGACCAAAAGAGTTCAATAACAACGGAGGTGCAACCGACATGCGGAACGATGTAACACGATTGCTCCGGCTCGTGATCGGGCTCGTCGCGCTCGCGGGACTCGTGGCGGCGGGGCTCTGCGGCGGGACGCTGTCCCAGGCCGCCGAGGCGGTCCATCTCAACTTCCTCATTCCGGAAGGCCCGGGGCAGGATGTCGCGTCGCGCGCGGCCGTGGCTGTGTATGAAAAGGAACACCCGAATGTCACCGTCACGATTGTGGCCGGCAGCAACGCCAACTATTACCCGAAGATGCTCGCCGCGATGCAGACGACCCCGGATCAGCCGCTGTTCAACATGGCGTACATCAACGCGCCGACGTGGCCGAAGGGTTACGCCGCGGACATGTGGCTGCCGATTGACACCGCCCGCGCACCCAACGTTCTCCACGTGCTGAAGCCGTACCGGCGACCGCAGGACAAAGGCGCGGGCGTCGGCATCGTACTGATCGGGCTCCTGTACAACCAGAACTACGTCAAGACGCCGCCCACGTCGTGGACGGACCTGTGGGCGAATCCCACATTCAAGCACAAAGTCGTGCTGTTCGATTACCTCTGGGAGTACAACGGCCTCGTGATGGCGGCGAGGCTCAACGGAGGCAGCGAGACCAACATCGAGCCGGGCATCCGCGTTTGGAGCCAGCACACCGATCAGATTCGCGCGCTGATCACCTCGACCGACCAAATGCAGAACCTGCTCCAGACCGGCGACGCGTGGCTGACGGCGTGGCCGAAGGCCAACCAAGCGGTCTGGGCCAAGCAGGGGTTGCCGTTCGCGTTCGCGGTGCCGAGGGAAGGCGCGATCGCGTTCCCTCTGTACCTGACGGTCGTCAAGGGCTCATCGCCGGTCCAAGTGCGCGCCGCGCAGGACATCATTAACCTCTTGTTGAGTTCGTATTACCAGGGCCTGTACGCCGCCAGTAGCTACACCTCTCCTGTATCGGACGAAGTTCGGGTTCCGGCAGCGTTGGCCAACGACCCCGCGTTCAGCCAGGGCGTCCTAAGCAAAGCGATCCTGTTGGACGAAGCGGCGATCGCGTCGAACACCGCGAATTATACAAGGCTGTGGAACGCCCAGGTGAAATCCAAACTGTAGGCGGCCGCGCGGCGGTGACGGAGCGCGTCGACGGCGGCGCGGCCGGCCGTCCCGCCGTCGTCCAGCTGGAGCAGGTCACAAAGCGGTACGGCTCGGTCCTGGCCGTGGACGATCTCTCGCTGGAAATCAGACCGGGGGAATTCTTCTCGTTGCTGGGGCCGAGTGGCTGCGGCAAGTCCACAACGTTGAGGATGATCGGCGGCTTCGAGCGTCCGTCCGCCGGCACAATCTTCATCCGCGGGCGGCCGTCGAACGACGTTCCGGCGTACAAGCGCGATACTAACATGGTCTTTCAGCAGCTCGCGCTCTTCCCGCACCTCGACGTTTACGAGAATGTCGCTTTCGGGCTACGGGCAAAGCGGGTGGCCTCGCACCAGATCGGTCCGCGCGTCGAGCGGGCGCTCGAGCTCGTGGCCCTCGGACCGTTCAGGCGCCGCGCCGTACGGTCGCTCTCAGGGGGGCAGCAGCAGCGCGTCGCGATCGCTCGCGCGCTCGTCAACGAGCCCGCGGTGCTGCTCCTCGACGAGCCCCTCGGCGCGCTGGACCTCAAACTGCGCCTGCAGATGCAACTGGAGCTCAAGAACCTTCAGCGACGAATCGGCACGACGTTCATCTACGTCACGCACGATCAGATCGAAGCCCTGACGATGTCCGATCGGATCGCGGTGATGAACGACGGCCGGCTGGAGCAGACCGGTACCGGCCGCGAGATATACGATCGCCCGAAGACTCCGTTCGTCGCGGGCTTCATAGGAGACACCAACCTCATCGAGGTGGTCCAGCGCGCACCAGGACGCTACGTGACACCGGACGGCGCACTGACGTTTGCGCTGGGGGACTCAGGCGACCGTACCACCGTCTCGCTGCGGCCCGAACGGATTCGCGCCGGGGCGCCAGCGAAAGCGTGCGCAGAGCGGACGGCGGGACGCGTCGTCGACGTGGTCTACGTCGGCGCGGACGTCCAGTATGTGGTGGCGGCCGGCAATACGCGTCTCACCGTGAAGACCCGCGGCGACCAGGTTTTCGCAGCCGGTGAAGAGGTCGAACTCGGCTGGCAGCCGTCCGATCCCGTGGCCGTCGGGGCCCGCCGGTGAACGCCGCGGGTACGACGCGCGCCGTGGGTGGGAAGCCGTCGCAGAACGGCGGCAACCGCCTCCGCACGATCGCCCTGCTGCTGCTGCCGGCGACCGTTCTCATGCTGGTATTCGTGGCGGCGCTCGTCATCCTGCTCTCATACACGCTTCGCCCGTCGGTCACGGTTGCCCATCCCCTGACTTTGAATGCCTACGCCCGGTTTCTCAGCGACCCGTACTCTCGTCTGCTCACCCGGAACACTCTCGTATTGGGCGCGGTCGTCACCCTCGGAACACTGATCGTGGGCTATCCGACCGCCTACGCGCTGGCGCGCCTGCGGAATCCAGGGCTGGTCCTCGTCGTCTCGCTCGCGTTGTTCTCCCCGCTGCTCGTCAGCGTCGTGATCCGAGCGTACGGGTGGCTCGTGCTGTTCTCGAACAAAGGATTGATCAATTTCGCGCTTGAGAGGCTGGGCCTCATCCGGGAACCGCTGCGCCTGTTGTACACTCCCTGGAGCGTCGACGTCTCGCTGATCCACATCCTGATGCCGTTCATGGTCTTTCCGATCTACAGCGTGCTGCGGCAGATCGACGCGTCCATGGAAGAGGCCGCGGAAGACCTTGGCAGCGGACCGTGGCAGACCTTCCGGCGCGTAACCTGGCCGCTGAGTTTGCCGGGCGTCATTGCGGGCGTTCAGATCGTATTCAGCCTCTGCATCAGTGCCTACGTGTCGCCGGCTCTGCTCGGCGGCGGGCACGTCCTCGTCCTTGCCCCCGCCATTTACCAGACGACGATCGACATCGATTGGCCGCTCGCGGGTGTGATGACGCTTGCGCTTCTCCTACTCTCGCTACTCGTGCTCCTCGCCGTCAACGTCCTCAGCCGGCGGATCTTCGCGCACGAACAGACGGGGCGCGCGGGGACGGCGCCGGCCTCGTCCCGCCACCCCGCCATTTACGGGTGGCTGGCGCTCGTCGCGGCGTTCATGGTTCTGCCAATCGCGATCGTCGTCATCGATTCGTTCAACTCGGTCGCCTACAGCGTCTTTCCGCCCCCAGGCGTCTCGCTGCGGTGGTACGAGCATCTCTTCACCGCGGTCGATTGGCGTCCGGCGCTTCGCAATTCACTGATCGTCGCGTGTTCGGCAAGTGTCATCGCAGTCGGCGCCGGCACGCTCGCCGCCTACGCAATGGCCCGCTATGTCGCGAAGGGCCGGGAGTTGGTGCGGGTCATCTTCTTCGGGCCGTTCCTCGTGCCGAGGATCGGGATCGGCCTCGCGTTCTTCATCCTGATGCTGAAGCTCCGTCTCTACGGCAGCCTACTAAGTCTCGTCGCCGCGCACGCGGTGATCACCCTGCCGTTTGCCGCCGCGATCATGTCCGCGGCCTTCGTAGCCGTCCCGCGCGTGTTCGAGGAGTCGGCAATGGACCTCGGGGCCGGCCCGGCGCGGACGTTCTTGACGGTCGTGGTGCCGCAGGTCGCGCCGGCGGTGCTGGTCAGCTTCGTTTTCGTGTTCATCGCGTCGCTCGATGAACTGGAGACCTCGCTGTTTCTCGTGCGTCCAGGGAACCAGACGATCCCAATCGCGATGCTAACCTACATGTTTCAATACCAGGACCCGACGATCGCCGCTCTTGCCTCGCTCCTCGTCGGCCTATCGGTGTTGGCCGTTGCGGCTGTCGTCGTCTTGATCCGCCGCGGGCGCGTCGGGAACTCACTCGCGGCATCAGTATCGCAGACATGAACGGCGGTCTAGTTCGGGCGATGGTCGCGGAAGGGTGCGATGCGTTCCTGCTGTCGTCACCCGAGAACGTCCTCTACGCCTCCGGCGCGCACGTCCACACCCAGAACCTGATCCGCCGCCGCCAGGCCATGGTGATCCTGGGTCAGGCTGGCGACGGTGCCTTGATCGTGGCAGAAGTGGAACGCGGACTCGCCGCGCGGCACAATCGTTTGTCGCAGCTTCTTGCGTACCGAGAGTTCGAACAAACGGCGATCGATGTCGCGATCCCGCTGCTGCGCAGCCTCGTCAAGCCGAGCGGAACGGTCGGCATCGAGACGGATCACCTGCCCGCGGGCGATTACGAACGGCTCCGCAAGGCGATTTGCACAGCTCGCGTGGTCGGCATCGACGAACCTTTGCGGAAACTGCGCTCGCTGAAGTCCCCTGCCGAAATCGACCTGTATGCGCGCGGTGCCCGGGCCCTGGATCAGGCGGTCAGCGCCGCGGTCGCAGCCTGCCAAACAGGCACGCGTGAAGAACAACTTGCCGCCTCCGTCGTCTCGAACCTGTACGCGATTGCGGGATCCGAGGTACAGACGGCGGTCGGCCTCGTCGCCAGCGGGCGCAACCTGCTGACCACGCATCATGTCGCGGACGCCACTCCGATCGAACCGGGCACGGTCGCCCGCGTAGGCTGCCGCGCCACGCTGGGCGCCTACCACATTCTCGTCGCCAGAACAGCGTTCGCGGCGCCGCGGCTGCACGAGTTGGTCTGTTTCTATGAGAGGCTCGCAGCGGCACGCGACGATCTGGTCGACTCGGTTCGTCCGGGCGCCAGGGGCGACGACGTTTATCAGCGCGCCGCACAGTTCCGAAAGTCTGTCGGATTGGAACTGCGAACGGCGCATGTCGGCCACGGCATCGGGCTAGAGTATCAGGAGCCGCCGCGCCTCCGGCGGGGTTCGACAGACGAAATCGCGTCCGACATGGTGCTGATCCTGGTGACGGTCGCGGCGGTACCAAACATCGGGAACCTATATCTCGAGGATATCGCCGCGACGAAAGAGTCGTCGACGCGGTTGTTGAGTGACTACGCGCCGCGGGCGGCCCTGACCATTGAATAGCGGCCGTCGGCTCCGGCCCGAGATCGGCTCAACCACCCTGCACCACCGGCGGCCGACGCCTCGCGCGAGACAAGGCCGTGGTGCGCGACATCGGCTGCAGCGTGGACGGCTACAACTCGGTTCTTGCGCGCACGCTGCTCCTAGGTAGCCCGCCCGACGAGTTCCGCACGATCTATCCCATCGTCGGCGAAGCACAGGCCGAGGCGATCAAACCCGAACGCACCGACAAGGAGATTCATGCGTCGCTCTCAACTATATCCCGCGCCACGGCTTCGGAAGCGGGCAGGACGCTCACGACCCTGTACCTGCGGGCTCCCGTTGAATAAGTTCTGGCCGGCCGCTGCGCAGCGAACGCAACACGGCCTCGATTACCGTCAGATTGGACACCGCGTCCTCTGGTGAGTACGGGACCGACGCGCCAGAGCGAACAGCATCGGCGAACCCCTCGACCATTCGCTGCGTCTGATTGACACCCGGCACGACTCTTCGGCTCTGCTCGGCGCCGCGAAAGTCGTAGAATTCAGCGTCGGCGGTCCCGGGCAAGAAGGCTTTCGGGATCAAAAACCGGCCATCGGTCCCGACGATCTCGACCTCTTCCCGCCGCATGATGCGCAGGCCGCAATCGACGACCGCGGTTCGATGGGTATCGAACCGCAGGAGCGCAACGACCGCCTCGTCGACCCCGTGGCTGCCGATTCCCCCCCACGCGAAAACTTCGACCGGCTCGCCTAGCACCATCCGGCTGGCGTTGATACAGTAGCAGCCGACATCGTACAGAGATCCCCCGCCAAGGTCAGACCGGAAGCGAATGTTTGTCCCAGGTTCCCGAACGGCGAATGTAAACGCCGCGCGCACGAGCCGCAGATCACCGATGGTGCCGGATGCGGCCAGCTCAGCAACCTGCAAAGTCCGCGGGTGAAACCGGTACATAAACGCTTCCATTAACTGAACCCCGTGCGCCCGGCAGGCCGCGATCATCTCGCGGGCCTCGAGCGCGGTCAGAGCGAGCGGCTTCTCGCAGAGGACGTGCTTCCCGGCCGCGGCGCTGCGCACCGTCCACTCTCGGTGCAGCGCGTTGGGCAGCGGGATATAGACCGCGTCGATCTCGGGGTCGGCGAGGAGCGCTTCGTACGACCCATGCGCACGCACGCCGAGACGCTCTGCCGCTTCACCGGCGCGGTCCGGCGTTCGGCTCGCGATGGCGACCAACTCGGCGCCGCGCGCACTCTGGATCGCCGGGATGACGGTTCGGACGGCGATATTGGCGACGCCCAACACGCCCCATCGGATCGGCTTCATGGCTGCCGCATCATCACCCCTGACTCTATTTGGCTCGCGTCCGCCGCCACTCCAGGAACTTCTTCTCTGTCTCGGCGCCCATCGGGTAGAGGCCGTCGAGGGGGGCCCCGCGGGCGAGCATGAGCCGAATGTATTCCTCACGATCTTCGTGCATCAGTACGTCTTCGACGATCTCCTCGACCATCGCGGACGGGATCACGACCACGCCGTCGGCATCCCCAAGCATGATGTCGCCGGGGCAGACCAGCACCCCGGCGCACCCGATCGGCACGTTATAGTCCACGTTAAACACCGAGCCGCCCGGGCTCGCGCTCCCGCGGCAGAAGATCGGGATATTCTTCTCGGCCATGTGCGGCGAGTCGCGCACGCACATGTCGGACACGATCCCCGTGGCGCCCTTCATCTTGATGCGTAGGGTAAGGAGGTCGCCAAACAATCCCTCGTTCGTCGCACCTCGGCCGTCGAGCACGACCACGTCGCCTGGCTTGATCGCCTCAATGGCGTCGTCCGGGTGCCCCGGAAACAGTGTCCCCTTGACGTAGGCGATGGATTGGAGATCGTCGCGGCCCGGCACGCTCCGGATGGTGAGCGCCGGCCCCGCGACCCGCATGCCCGGAAACAGCGGCTTCAGGCGGATCCAGATGTTCTTGATGCCCCTGCGCCGGAAGATCGTCGTCAGCGTCGCCGTACTCGCCCGGCTGAGGGTCCGGATTGTCTCTTCGCTCGGGCGCTCGAAATCCGGTCCGTGCATCTTCGATTCTCCTTCGGGTTCGCGGTTAGTCGCAGGCCGAGAGCTGTTCGGCGATTGCGGACGAGTACAGAAACGCATTGGGCGCGCCGCCGGTGTGAAGAAACACCACCGCATCCCCCAGCCCGATCACGCCTCGTCGGATTGAGTCCACCAACCCCGCCCATCCTTTGCCGGTGTAAACGGGGTCCAGCAAGATGCCCTCAGCGCGGGCCGCCTGCACAATCGCGTCCAGGGCGGCGGGCGTCGGGACGCCGTATCCCGGACCGATATAGCCGTCTGTCACATCCACCTCTTCGTCGGGCACCGAGACGGAGCTCCCGAGAAGTTCGGCCGCGTGCCGCATCTTCTCGATGATCCGGCGGCGATGTTCCTCCGCGGGCGCGTTGACGGACACGCCCAGCACATGGCAGCTCAACCCCGCCATGCGCAGGCCGAGCAGCAGCCCGGCATGCGTCCCTCCCGATCCGACCGCCAGCACAACGTGCTCGCAGCGTTCGCGCATCCCGCGGATCTGCCCCGCGAGTTCCGCCGCGCCGTGCACGTACCCGACGGCGCTCAAGGGACCGGAAAACGTGCCGAGGTGGATTGGGTACGGACATCCGCCGCGCCGGCGTACTTCGTCCTCGATCTCGCGCATGCGGACGAAGGTCGACTCCGCGTACGGATCGTCCGTCTGCAAGAAGCGCACGTCGGCCCCGAACAGACGCATGAGCAGCAGATTCCCCGCGAGCGGCGCGTCCGGAGCGCCGCGCACGAGCAAGATGGCCTTCATGCCGACGCGCGCGGTGGCCGCGGCGGTGAGCCTGAGGAAGTTCGATTGGAGTCCGGCGGTGGTGATGATGGTGTCGGCCCCGCGGGCCCGGGCGTCGCCCAGCAGGAACTCGAGTTTTCGGACCTTGTTGCCGCCCAACCCCAGACCCGTCAAATCGTCCCGCTTTACTAACAATCGTCGGACGCCCAGTTCGAGGGCCAGCCGCGGCGCGTCGTCCAGCGGCGTCGGAAGCGTCGCGAGCGCGATGCGCGGGAACTGTTTGATGGCGCCGGTCGCAGCAATGGGGTGGTCACGCATGCGAGGCCCCTTCTCGTTGCGGATTTGCGCCCGAGCGAGACGGCGCCCCTGCGCCGCGGAGCAGCCGGAGCAACGGCTCGAGATCCGGCAGACGATCGAAGTCGTTGAGCACAAGATGCACGACCTCGTTTCGCCGGTCCTCGGGCAGCAGTGGTCTGGTCATCTCCATGAACTTGTCGATAAGGTCCGGTGTCGCGTAATACATCTCCCGCGGCGCCCACATGTCGCCGTACGAGTACTCCGTCGAGCGCCGAAACGTCCGTCCCCGAGCCCTAACCTCGACCTCCGCTGGGGCGCGCGTGAGGACTTCGGCGATCGACGGCCCCGTCCATGAACGATACGTGATTTCGGTCGTCTGAGGATTACCTTCGATGCGAACCTTCCGCATGATTCCGAGGAATGCCGGATCGTCAAGGAGGCGTAAATCGGCCCATCGCGGACCACGTGGGACCCCCGTCAAGGCAAGCGCCACACCGAACTCGGCGCTCATGTGCGCTCCCTCCGGCGTTGTCGGCGGCTCGCCGGCGTACGGCCGGTCGGCACCTGCCGGCGCATGCATGCGCAGGATGACCTCCTCGATGTCGCCCGCGGACAGCCTCTCGTCGCGGCGGAGGGCGGACAAAAGCCACACGTGAGGCCGGTACAAGTTGCAGAGCGGCTCGGACTTGTAATTGAGCCAGCGAATGCTGTCCCAATCGGACCCCAGTCCCCGCAGGAGATACTCCGGCTCGAAGCGGTCGCTGCCCCAATACTGCGCGAACCCTTCCCGTGAATCGAGCACGCTGGTGTCGGCCGTATAGCCCTTGGCCGCCAGCAACGCGGCCGTCGCGCCTGCCTGAGCCGTCCATCCCATCGGCGCGTATTTGACCATGGAGAACGGCGTCGCGCGAAGCCATTGGAGCACACTCGGGACGGGCGCATAGTAGGCGGCCAACCCAAAGGCGTGCGCCATGCGTTCGGCGTCGAGACCGCGCAATCTGCCTGCGCCGGCCGCGGCCCCGATCGCCCCGTACCCGTAGCCGCACACCGGTCCGACGACATAGCGTGTCCGGGTCCCATCGTAACCTTCGCGCATCGGCGTCATCGCGAGGGCGAGCCGGCCTGCGATTTCTAGTCCGACGATCGCTGCGTCAAGCACCTGCCGGCCGCTTGCCCCGACCGCTTCGCCGACGGCAAGTACGGCCGGCACAATGATCGGCACGATATGCGCGACGTTCAGGAACCCGGCATCGGCGTCCAGGGCGTTTGCCAATTCCCCATTTGCGAAACTCGCGTGGTCCGCACTCACACGACGGCCGCCGCCGAGGATTGAGGCCTCCGGTGCACCTCCGAGGTCGGCGGCAAGTTCCACCGCAAGACGGCCTTTGAGGGTCGTCCATCCACCGAGAGCGCAGCCGATCGTATCGAGAATAAGACGCCTGGCCTCAGGGACGATATCGTCCGGAATCCCCGCGATCTCGGACGCGAACGCCGCCAGCGTCTGTGTGGTGCTCATCGCCTCACCTCGACCACCGCGTCACGCGCCCGCGCCGGCGGCTCGTCTTCACCATATGCGCGGCGGCTCCCACTCGACGACGCCGGGCCCGGCCCAAAACCAGCAGGGCCCCTCGTTGTCGAACCGGCGCGCGTACTCACGAACGAGTCCTTCGTCGAGATCAACCCCAAGCCCCGGCGCCTCTGGTACGCCGGCAGATCCATCCTCGAGCGAAAATGGCGTCCGGACGACGTCTCCGTCCAGCAGGTGGAGTACCGTTTGATTCGCGTGCACCATCGAGGGCGTCGCCGCGGCGAGGTGCACGATCGCGGCCGTGGCAATCCCTAGTTCGCCAGTGCTGCGCATCCAGAACCCGAGACCCAACGAGGCCGCCGCCGCTGCGGCCTCTCTTGCGGAGTCGAGGCCGCCTTCCGACGGCAGGTCGAACACGATGTTGTCCGCGGCGCGAAGACGCGCCACGGCCGTCGCATCGGCACAGTGGGTGGAAAGCGGGATGGATGTTTCCTTCCTGATGTCGGCCAGCGGCGCAAGCCCGCGGCAGGGTTCCTCGACATTCGCCAGGCCGTACGGCTCGAGCGCGTCAAGGGTCCGGATCGCCGTTCGGGGAGACCAGCCGCCGTTTGCATCGATGCGGATCGCGGTGCCGGATCCGATGCGTTCGCGCAGCCGCCGGATCGTGTCGACGTCGCGCTGGGGTTCATGCACGCCGACCTTGACCTCGAGGGTCTCGGCGCGCATCTTCGCCAGCACCGCCACCGCGCCGTCCGCGATGACCTCGGGAGCGGTCTCATCGGCGGGCGGGTAATAGTAGGCCGTAAAGGGCACCCGGTCGCGCACGCGGCCGCCCCACAGCTCGTGCAGCGGCCGGCCCACCGCCTTGCCGAGGACGTCGTACAGCGCCATCTCGACACCGCTGTACGCCCACGGATCGCTCTCCCACGCGCGGCCGAACGTGCCGGGCATGCCGAGCCCTGGCAGAAACCGCATCCGCAGTTTCGCGAGATCACGTGGATCCTGCCCGACGATCGCGGGCGCCAGCACATGATCGATCACGTACTTGGACTGATAGTGCAGGGTCTCCCCCAGCCCGGTGATGCCTGTGTCCGAATGCACCTTGACGATCGTGCGCGTGACACCGCGCCCCACGCGGCCGTGCGAGCGGTGGCGGCGGTGAAACGGCACGTTTACGGTGACAGTCTCGATCGAGGCGATTTTCACCGCATTCCTCCGCTAATACCGGCCCTGCGGATCGAGATAGTCCCGCAGCGCGTCGCCGAACCATCCGACCACCATGACCACGAACGTCAGAAACAGCCCCGGCATCGTCGCGATCCACCAGGCATTGTCAAGGTACTCCCGGCCCTCGCTGATCGTCACGCCCCACGACGGCAGCGGCCGCGGGATACCGAGCCCGAGAAAACTAAGCGCAGCCTCGGCGAGCATCTGCGCGCCCACCTGGAGGGTCGCGACGATGATGATGGGCGTCAGCATGTTGGGCAGAATATGGCCCCAAATCACGCGGATGTGCGTCGCGCCCTGGGCGCGCGCCGCCTCGACAAACTGGCTCTCGCGCAACGCGAGCACGGAGCCGTAGGCGAGGCGCGTAAACACGGCCCAGCGGATGATCGAGAGGGTCAGAATGACGTTGAGCACCGACGGCCCGAGAATCGCGGCGATGAGAATCGCGAGCAACAGCGCCGGGAACGAGAGCTGCAGGTCGGCGAGCCGCATAATCACCGAGTCGGCCGCGCCGCGGTAGTAGCCGGCGACCAGGCCGAGGGCCGTGCCAGACGCGCCGGCGAGGACAACCGTGCTCGCGGCAACGAGCATCGAAACCCTGGCCCCGTGCACGACCTGCCCCGCGAGGTCACGGCCGAGCTGGTCCGTGCCGAGCCACGCGACCTGTCCGTTGGCAAGCCGAGTGCCCGGCGCCAAGAGATGCTGTTCGAGCCGCAGCGCCACCGGATCGTACGGCACGAGAAACGGCGCTCCCAGCCCGGCCACCGTCACCGCGGCCAGCAGCGCGCCGGTCCAGAGCAGACGCCGTCCACGCCGGGTGTGCGTCCACGGCCGCGCCGACGCATCCGTTCGTTTCCGCGATCCGCGCGGCAGCGCCGCCGCGGTGCTCATCATTGGTAGCGGATCCGCGGATCCAGGCACGCGTAGGCGACGTCGGCGGCCAGATTGCTGAGCACGAACACCACGGCGGTAAACACCACCGCGGCCTGGACGAGCGGATAATCGCGGTTCTCGATAGCGGTGACGATCAATCGCCCCAACCCGGGCCAGGCGAATACCGTCTCGGTGACCACGACCCCGCCCACCAGCGTTCCGAGCTGCAACCCGATCATCGTGACGACCGGGATCAGCATGTTGCGGTAGATGTGGCGGACGAGCACGCCGGTCTCGGGGAGACCCTTGGCGCGGGCCGTCCGCGCGAAGTCCTGGCCCGCCATTTCCAGGATCCCCGCACGAGTAAGCCGCGTCAGCAGTCCGATAAACTGCATCGACAGCGTCACGGCCGGAAGGACGAGATGCCAAAGACCGCCCCGGCCGAACGACGGCAGCCATTTCAAGTCACGGGAGAAGATCAAGATCGCCACGAGTCCAAGCCAGAAGTTGGGCGCGGCCTGGGCGACCAGCGACAGCGTTTCGATGAGGCGGTCGAGGACCGAATGCGCCCAGCGCGCGGCAACGGACCCCAGCACGAAGCTGGCGGCCACAGAGAGCGTGAGGCTCGCTGCCGCGAGTTCGGTGGTCGCCGGAACCCTCGCCAGAACTAGGCCCATCGCGCCGGAGCCCTCGTAGTAGGAACGCCCCCAGTCGCCCAGCACGGCCTGGCGCATGAACAAAACGTATTGCACGGCGCGCGGCCGGTTCAGGCCGAGGCGTTCGCGCTGCTCGGCGATCAGCTGCGGCGTAGCGTAGGTCCCCAGGAGCACGGCCGCCGGATCGCCCGGAAGCACGCGCACGATCAGGAAGATGACCGTGAGCGCGCCCCACACAACGAGGAGCGCGGCCAACAGGCGCCGGGCGATAAAGCCGCCCACTATTGCCGGCGCGGCCCCGTCCGGCTAGCGCACGGCGCCGACGCTACGGCGAAACCGCGGCGTTGGCAACGCTGAAAATCTCGGCCGGCGGCGCGGTGAAGCCCTGGACGCGCGTCCGGTATGCGTAGCTCTCGAGCGGATCGAACAGGAAGACCGCGGGCCCCTGATCCCAGATGATTTCCTGCGCTCGCTTATACATTGCGCATCGCTGTTGGAGGTTCACGGACGCGGCGGCGTCGTCCATCAGCTTGTCGAACTCCGGATTGGACCAGCCGGTCCGCTTGCTGCGCGTGTGGTACAAGCGACGCAGCGTGAAATCGGGATCGCCGGTGCCGCCGCCCGTCGTCGCAATCTCGAAGTCCCAGTTCAACTTCAATAGGTCGTCGAGCCAGATCGCGCGGGGCTGCTGCATGTTCCGGACCCGGATGCCGACGAGCGCCAGCTGCCCGACGATCGCGTCGGAGACCTCGCGCTCCTTCGGGTTGCCCTCGGTCCACTTGATCGACGTGTCAAAGCCGCGCGGGAACCCTGCCTCCGCCAGCAGCTTGCGGGCCAGCGTCGTGTCGTACGAAATGGACGGCATCTTCGCGTAACAGACGACGTTGGACGCGATCGAGGATGTCGACGGCGTCGCGATCCCGGCGACCAAGGAACTGGTGATCGCGTTCACGTTGATCGCGTGCTGCAGCGCGTGCCGCACGCGGACGTCCGTAAACGGCGGCCGCGACGCGTTGATCCACAACGCCCGGGTCAGCGTCGTCGGGCCAACTTCGACCTTCACGCCCTGGATCGTCCTGAGGCGCTTCATTTCCTCGGGCGGGAGCCCGACCGCAATGTCGATCTCGCCGGTCTCGACCGCCGTCGCCCGCGCGGCGACCTCGGGGATATCGACGAAGATCAGCCGCTGAGCCTTCGGGACGCCCTGCTGCCAATAGTTCGGGTTGGCGTCGAGGACGAGGCGCGCGTCCCGGACGAACTCGGTGAACTTAAACGGACCCGTCCCGATCGGGTGGTCGCCAAAATCGGGCGTCGGCGGCGTGCCGGCAGGGACCATCGCGAGAATGGTCAGGCTGGACAGGAGTGTTCCAACCGGATCCTGCGTCTTGATGATGACCCGGTACGGATCGGGCATCTCAACGGACTGCACCGGAGCGAACAGCGGGGCGAGCGGACCCTTCATGGCGATGACCCGCTCGAGCGACGTCTTGACCGACGCGGCCGTGAAGTCGCGGCCGTCGTGGAACTTCACGCCGCGCCGCAACTCGAACTCCCACGTCGTCGGATCGACGTTTCGCCAGCGCAGCGCCAGTTGCGGCTGAAACTTCTTCGCCGTGTAGTCCCACGACACGAGCTGATTGTAGAGGTGCCGGCCGATGATCCACGACATCCGCTCCGCGCCCGCGCTACCGTGCGGATCGAGCGACAGGATCCGCTGCAGGTACGAGACGCGGAGGGTGCCCGGCGCCGGAGCGGCCGTCGTCATCCCGGCGCCCAGTCCGACGAGCAGTAGGCCCACGAGCACCACGGCCGCGACTGACCGCCTCACCACCATCACGGCATCCCCCCCGATGCGACTCGATTGCAGACTAAACTCGAGGAAGAGACTACCAACCCGGTGCGGCAAGTCTCCTGCAATCAACCCTGCGGTAGAGCGTACGATAGGAACCCTCCCCGATGCCACAGAAGGCCGCGAGGCCGGACGATTGCGCGTACGACGACAACCGCGAGAGGAGCGTGCCCACATGCTCGTACCGAACGGATCGGGATGGCGTTCCGCGCTGGCGGCGGCCGCGGTCGTTCTTGTGGCATCGACCGTTTCCGTGGGGGCCCCGGCGGCCCCTGCACCGGGTGGCACGTTGACGCTCGGAATTCGCCAGGAGCCGAGCACAACCGATCCGCACGCGTCCGCCAACGGAGTGTCGCAGAGAGTGCTCGCGCATCTGTACGACGGCCTCGTGTATATGACCCCGGACGGCGCGTACCACCCGTGGCTGGCCACCAAGTGGACGATCGCCCCGGACGGAATGACCTACACGCTGACGCTCCGCTCGGGGGTAAAGTTCCACGACGGCACGCCGTTCAATGCCACGGCCGTGAAGGTCAGTCTCGACCGCATTATCGATCCGGCCACGCGGTCCACTTCCGCGATTTCCGCGATCGGACCGTATGCCTCGAGTGAAGTGGTCGATGCGTCCACGATTCGCGTGCATCTCAAGGAGCCGTACAGTCCGTTCATCAACGCGCTGAGCCAGCCGTGGCTGGGCATCGTCTCACCGACGACCGTCAAGAGCTGGGGCCGGGATTTCGCCCAGCATCCCGTGGGCACAGGGCCGTTCAAGTTCGTGGAGATGGTTCCGCAAGACCACATCACGCTGGTGCGCAACGCTGACTACGCGTGGCCGCCCTCCGCCGGGAAAGCGCACTCCGGTCCCGCGTATCTGGAGCGCCTCGTGATCCGGACGGTCCCCGAAGATTCGACCCGGCTCGCCACCCTCCAGAACGGAGAGACGAATCTCATCGAGCCGCTGCCCGAACAAAACGTGGCCCAGGTCCAGGGCGACCCGAGCCTGTATGTGCTCAAGCAACTCGAGATGGGCGCGGGCCGCGTGGTACTCTTGAACACCCAGCGCGCGCCCACGAACGACGTGCGGGTGCGCCGGGCGATTGAATTCGGGGTTGACACCGCGACACTCGTGAAAACGCTGTTTTACGGGCAGCACGTGGTGGGGCGATCGCCGGTGTCGCCGGTCATGCCCGGCTACGACAAGAGTCTCGAACGCATCTACACGTACGACCCGACAAAGGCCCGCCAGCTCCTGGACGAAGCGGGCTGGCGGCCCGGCCAGGGCGGCGTTCGCTTCAAGGATGGACAACCGCTCCGGATGAGCCTCTTCATCATTCCCAACATCGGGTCGGAGCCAACGGCCGAATACCTCCAGTCGCAACTCCGGCAGATCGGCATTGACCTGGAGATCCGGGCGCTGGCCCGCGCCGCATGGTATGAGGGCATTAACCGGGGAGACCACAACCTCACGCTGGCGTTCTTCATCTGGCCCGACCCCGACATGCTGCGCACGCTCTATTTCTCGACCAACATCCCGTTCAACTGGTTCCACTACAACAACCCGGAGGTCGACCGGATGCTGGTGCAGGCCAACCGACTCACCGACATGCGGGCACGCATCAACCTCTACCGTCAAGTGATGCGGAAGGTTATGGACGATGCGCTCCCCCTCACCCTGTATTATGAGAACAACATCCTTGCCGCCCGGCGCACGCTGCAGGGCGTCAAGTTCGATGCGGTGGGATACCCGCTGTTCTATGACGCCTACATCACGCGGTGACCGGCTCGCCCGTGCGCGATGACGTCGTACGCGGCACGGCGGGTACTGTCCACGCTGCCCGTGCTGGCCGGAATTACCGTGTTTGTGTTCTTGATGCTGCACCTCGTCCCCGGAGATCCGGTGGTACTGCTGCTCGGGGAAGGCGGTGTCGCCTCTCCCGAGGCGATGAACGCGCTTCGCCATGAGCTCGGCCTGACCGACCCGCTCCCGCTGCAATTTGTCCGTTACGCCCGCGACATGGCCCGCGGCAATTGGGGCCGGTCGATTCGCTTCAACCGGCCGGTCCTGGCGCTGCTGATCGAAAACGGACGGTACACCATCGAGCTCGCCGCCGCCGCCCTCGTGATCGCCGTCGCCGCCGGCGTGTCGCTCGGGATCCTCGCCGCCGTCCAGCGTACGGGATGGGGAGACAGCGTAGCGATGTTCGTGTCGCTCGTCGGCGTCTCGATGCCCAGCTTTTGGCTCGGGGCGCTCCTGATCTTCGCGTTCTCGTTGCACTTCCGATGGTTCCCGGCCATCGGGCAGGGCGGGTTGAACCGGCTCGTGCTGCCGGGCTTCGCGCTGGCATTCGCCCCCATGGCGAGCCTCGCGCGTCTGGTCCGAAGCAGTCTGCTGGAGACGTTCGGCGAGGATTATGTGCGCACGGCGCGGGCGAAGGGCGTGGCCGAACCGGCGGTCGTGATGCGGCACGCGTTTCGCAACGCGTTGATCCCGGTCGTCACGTTCTTCGGCCTCGAGATGGGCCGGCTGCTGGCCGGCGCCTTTGTCGTTGAAACCGTGTTTTCTCGTATCGGCTTGGGGCGAACGATCGTCAATGCCATCTTGAACAAGGACTTTCCCGTGGTGCAGGGCGCGGTGCTGTTCGTCGCGGTGTTGTACGTCGCCGTTAATCTGGCCGTCGACCTGTCGTACGCGGTGCTCGATCCGCGCGTACGCTTCGAGTGACGGCGCCGGCGCCGAGCGGGGCGCGAGGGACCGTATGGCAACGCATCCGCCGGCATCCCCACATGGTGGCCGGCGGCTCGGTCTTTCTGGCCCTCGTGCTTCTCGCCGTCGCCGCCCCGATCGTCGCCGACGCGGATCTCTACTTAATGCAGCCGCAGGACGCGCTCCGGCCGCCCTCGCAGCGGCATTGGTTCGGAACCGACGAGTTCGGCCGCGATCTCTTCACGCGCGTCGTGCACGGCGCGCGCCTATCGCTCAGTGTCGGCGTGGTCGCCGTCGGCATCGCCTGCGGACTCGGCGTCGCCGTCGGCCTGGCGTCCGGATACTACGGCGGCTTTCTGGACCTCGGTCTGATGCGCCTGGTGGATCTGATGCTCGCGTTTCCTGGGATTCTACTGGCCCTCGCCATCGTCGCGATTCTCGGTCCGGGACTGACCAACGCGATGATCGCCGTCGGCATTACCGGAATTCCCTCGTATGCGCGAGTCGTCAGGGGCGCGGTGCTTCAAGCCAAAGCGTTCCCGTACGTCGAGGCCGCCCGCGCGGTTGGCGTCCCCTCGCGGGTGATTCTCGTCCGCCACGTCCTCCCGAACGTCGCGGCGCCGATCATCGTCCTCTCGACACTGAACATGGCCGCGGCGATTCTCACCGCGGCCGCACTGAGCTTTCTCGGGCTTGGCGCGCAGCCCCCACAGCCGGAGTGGGGTGCCTTGCTCAACGCCGGCCGAAACTGGCTTCAGCGCGCGTGGTGGTTAACGACCTTTCCCGGACTGGCGATCATGGTGACGGTGTTGGCAATCAATACGCTGGGAGACGGGCTTCGGGACGTCCTCGATCCCCGACTAAAGGGGTGAGCGTCACACGAGGACGTGAAGAGAGCCTACCTGCCCGGCCGCTACGGTGTGCGAGCCGAAGATGCATATCTCAGCGACGAAATAAGAAGTAGCCCGCGACATCCAACCGGACATCGCGGGCCCGCGACTAAGAAGGCTGCGCCGTTACTGAAGGAGCAGGTGACCAGTTGCCCACATCATCAAACCGGCCAGCAGCAGAAACGCGACTAACATGGCCCCCACCTCCCCGTACCTTTTTAGCAGTCGCCCGTATTATGACCCGGCGAAGTGAAGACGGCGCACAGTTGCTGTGAAGATCCTTTGAATTCTCACCCCTTGAGTCCGGCGGTGGCGATGCCACGGACATAGTAGCGCTGGAAGATGACAAACAAAATAAGCGGCGCCGCGGCCGCCAGCGAGAGGGCGGCGAAGATCTTGTCGTACTGAATGGCGTCGCCCTGCCCGAACGTCGCCACCGCGACCTGCACCACTCGCATGCTCGCGTTGTTCGTCACGACGAGCGGCCACGTGAAGCTGCCCCACATCTCCTGAAACGCCAGGAGCGCAACAGACAGCAGTACCGGCCGGCTGAGCGGCAGCACGATGCGCCAGTAGATGCCCCAGTGCTGGCATCCGTCGATCCGAGCGGCGTCTTCCAACTCTTTCGGCAGCCCCAGGAAGAATTGCCGGAGGAGAAAGACGCTCAACGCCCGCGGGACCATGGGTATGATCAGCACGGCATACGAGTCCACCCACCCAAGCCACCGCACGATCAGGTACAGGGGGACCAGGATTGCTTCGAACGGGATGATCATCACAGTCAGCACCAGGAAGAACAACAACTCCCGTGCCGCGAACCGGATGCGGGCGAACGCGTAGGCGGCCATTGAACTCGCCGCCACGTCGAGCACAGCCACGCTCCCGGCCACCACGAACGAATTGATCAAATACCGAGCAAAGGGCTCGTCGTGAAACAGATGCCGGTAGCTGTCGAGTGTCGTATGCCGCGGCAGCACCGTCCACAGACCGAATGGATACACATACTGGAAGATCTCCGCGGCGGGACGCAGCGAGGACAAGAACATCCAGACCAGTGGAAAGACGAAGAACACGGCCAGCACGAGACGCCCCGCGGACAGCATCACTTCCAGCCGCGGCGCGTGCTGCCGCGCACCCCGCCCGAGCGGCACATGAGTCATTCGCTACGATCCTCGCGCAGCAGCCAGAACTGAATCGCGGCCAATCCTAGAATGAGGAACAGCAGCGCGAACGACAGCGCGGACGCGTAGCCGAGGTGCACGTAGCGGAACGCTTCGCGGAAGAGATGGAACACGAGGACGGTCGTCGAGTTCATCGGGCCGCCGCTCGTGATGACGTAGACGGGCGTGAAGATCTTGAATGCCTCGATCGTGTTGACGACAACTACGAACAATGTGATCCGCTGCAGGAGCGGCCACGTAATCGACCAAAATCGGCGCGCCCCCCGCGCGCCGTCCATCTCCGCGGCCTCGTACAGTTCGAGCGGAATCTCGTGCAGCCCGCTGAGATAGATAAGCATGGTGATGCCTGACCACTTCCACGTGGACATCACGGCGATCAGGGGCAGCGCCTGGCGGGGATCCTGGAAGAAGAGCTGGGGTGGTAAGTGCCCGAGGGCCACCAGGCTGTTGACCGGCCCGTTCGGTGTCGCGAAGAGGATCTCCCAGAGTCCGGCGGCAACGACGTAAGACACGACAACCGGCATGAAATAGGCCGTTCGCAGCACGGCGATCCACCGCGCGGAGGGCTGCACGATCAGGGCCAAACCCAGGCCGGCCGCCGTCTGCAGCGGCACCAGCATGAGCGCGTAGGCGGTGGTGTTGCGCAGCGCGGTCCAGAAGATGGGATCGGCCGCCAGCGCGGCATAGTTCCGCATCCCGACGAACGGCGGATGAGGGTTCACTAGATCGTAGTTGTGCAGGCTGACGACGAAGGCGTAGAGGATCGGAGCGATGCCGAAGACGAGCACACCCAGCACCGCCGGGAGCACAAAGACGTACGCGCTGAGCTCCGGCCGGCGACGCCGCACAAGCCAGCCTGCCGGCAGAGCCACGGCGGCCGCCCGGCCGCCGGCTCCAACCGCTGCGCGCGTCACCGCGTCCTAACCGCTACCTGTAGCGGGCCAGCTCCTGGTCGATCTTCGCGGCCGCCACGTCCAGAATAGGCTTCACTGGGCGACCCAGCTGGATGTCCTTACTTGCCTGCGTCACCGTATCGTCCACGAAGTCGTACGCAGGCGTGCGCGGCCGCTGCACGGCGCAGTGCGCGAGCCCGTCCCAGAACACCGACCACGGATACTGTTTGAGATACGGCAACTCGGCGTACGTCGACTTCAGCGCCGGAAGGTACCCCGCTGCCTTTACCCACTTCAGATGCCCGTCCCGGCCGGCGACGCTATTCACGAATTCCCACGCGAGGTCGCGTTGCTTGGCCTGCACCGAAATGCCGATATGGTAGGCGCCGGAATTGGTCACGCAGCGGCGGTCCCTCGGCATGAACGTGGCGCCGACCCGAAGGTTGGAAAAGCGCGCGGCGATATCGCGAAGCACAAACGGATTCCCTTGCGTAAATGCGGTCTGCCCGGTGCCGAACAGATCGGGGGTCGGTTGAATGGGCGCGAGCTGGCGTTTCGTGTATAGGTCGCCCCAAAACGTGAAAGCGTTCACCGTCGCCGGACTATTGAGGTAGCCGGTCGCCCGGCTTGCGTCCGGACTGAGGACCTCACCGCCCGACATCGCGAGCCATGGTTGGTAGACGTAGAGCCCGGGTGCGTACGTCGTCGCGTATGCCCAGCGCGTGACACGGCCTGCGTCCCGCCGGACCACGGCCTCGGCTACGTGAAGAAAGTCTTCCTTCGTCCATTCTTGATCTAATGTGTGGGGCGGTCGAATCTTTGCCTGGTCGAGCACGTCGACGTTGTAGAGCAGCTGCTCGCCGGATTGGTGCATGGGCAGCGCCCAGACCTTGCCCTGATACGTCATGTCGTTGCGGGGGGCCGGATAGTAATCGTCGAGCTCCGCCTTCGCGACGAGACCGTCCAGCGGCACGATCATCTTGCGGTATACGTAGTTGGGGATCAGCGGAAAGTCGACAAAGAAGACGTCCGGGGCCTGGTTGCCCGCGTAAGCCACATTGACTTTCTGAAAGTACTCTCCGAACGGGAACGCCTGCACCTGAACGCGGACCCCGGGATGCGACTGCTCAAACGCGCGGCCGAAGCCGTCCAACAGTTCGTTCAAGAGCGGGATCGTATACCGGACGTACCAGAACTGCAGAGTGGTAGGTGCTGCCGCGCGGACACCCGCTGTCCGTGCGGCGCTGCTAAAGACACCCGCCGCGAGGGCCGCCGCACCCCCGGCGGCCGCGGTCAGGAGCGTCCGGCGGCTCAACCCCGCCACCGCGCGGCCGTTTGCCGGTTTCCTGCGCTCCTTCCGTGCACGCTTCATCCCGGAGACCCCTCCCCCCGCGTTGTACAGCGCGTCACTGTCCGCGGCCGAGACCGGCCACGCGCTCAACAAACAGGCCCGCCAGCCGGCCGCCGTCGACGTCGAGGCACACGGTGGCGTTGGGCTCTCTGCCGAGCTGGCCGCGGAAGTCCACCACCGTTTGGCCCTGGCACAGGCCGCAGGTCTCGATGACGACAGGTAGATCCTCGCCCGTGAACACGTCAGGGCGGACGGCGTACCCGACCGCGGGGACGTCGTTGAAGTGCACCCACGCGCCCGCCCCGTACTCCGACCAACGCTTCACTGGGGGCGCGACCTTGCGGTAGGCGTCGGCGATGAACCGGCTCATTTCCGCCAACCGCTTGGCCGGGGCGGCGCCATCGCGCGCCAATCCTCTCAACTGGTCGTCGGTGACATACACTTTGCGGCACACGTCGAGGCCGATCTGGACGATCGGCGCTCCAGAGTCGTACACGACGGCCGCGGCCCAAGGATCGTTGAAAAAGTTCGCCGACGCAACCGGGCTCGCATTGCCCATCGTGAGAACGGCGCCGCCCATGCAGATGATGCGTTTGACCCGCTGTGCCATCGTGGGGTCCTGCGACAGCGCGAGCGCGATGTTCGTGAGCGGACCAAGCCCAACAATGGTGACAGCGCCGGAGTGGCGATTGACGTGGTCGAGAATTGCCTCGACCGCTCCACCCGGCGTTCCGGCGTGCTCTCCGGCGGGCCAGTCAAGATTGCCCAGACCGTCGTCGCCGTGGATGCGTTTGGCAAATTTCGGCGCCCCGTGCAGCGGGCGGCCCGCGCCCATTCGGACGGGAACGTCACGGCGCTCGGCGAGCGCCAGCAGCCGCTGCGCATTGACCGTCGACTGCTCGACGGCGACGTTGCCAAACACGGTCGTGACGAGATCAACCTGGACTTCCGGGGAGGCGAGCGCAAAGAAGATCGCCGCGGCGTCGTCGATACCCGGATCCGTGTCGATAATTAGGTGTTCCAACAGCGTACTCCACACGGGGCCGACGTTGTGAAGCAGTGCTGAGCGTGGAACTTCTTCGCAAGGCCGGCACCCTCGACCTCCCGGCCTGTGCGCGGCCGCAGGCTTAGAATGGGTTTGCGCAGGGCCGGCTGCCGCCAGTTACGGGGCCGAGGCGATCACCTGCTCGTACCAGTCGAGAATTCCGTCGGCGTCGGCCTTCATGCACACTCGAACGTTGGCCGGCTTATCCGTCTGAGGCCGAAAATCCGCGACCGTCATGCCGCGGGTCAACGAACTTTCGATGTCCACGTCCACCGGCAGCTGCTGCGTCTCAAACAGCCCCGGCCGCAGTGCGTAGGCCATCACGAGCAGGTCGTGCACGGGAAAACCCGGGATGCCTTCAGAAGTGTAGGCGTCGGCGTAGAAGCCGGTGATCTGATAGATGAACTCTGCGATCCGTGATCCGGCCGTTCGCATGCGTTCGCGCCGCGCGGCGCTGACCCGCACCCAGCGCGTCACGTCCTGCCCAACCATCGTCAGCTGGATGCCGGCCCCGAGTACGACCTTGGCGGCCTCCGGGTCGTTCAATATGTTGGCCGTCGCCACGGCGCTAACATTACCGGGGCCGCGCACGATCCCGCCCATGAAAATGATTTCCTTGACGGCGCCAGCAAACCCGGGCTCGAGTCGCATGGCCAGTGCCACGTTCGTCAGCGGCCCCAGGCAGAGCAGCGTAATCTTTCCAGGCGCTTCGACCGCCCGCTGCGCCAGCTCCACCGCGGCGTAGCCGGCTTCCGGCGTCCGATCGGGAAGCGGCAACTGGACGCTGCCGAAACCGTTCGCGCCATGCACGGTCGGAGCGAAGAAGAGCCGGCGCTGCACAAGCGGCTCCGTGGCCCCCACGTAAACGGGCAGGTTGGATCGGCCCGCAAGATCCATGAGGCGGAGAACATTCGCGGCCGCCAGCTCGGCTCTGACATTACCGAAAACGGAGGTTACCGCGTCGATTTCAAATCGGCCGCAAAGGAGCGCGAACAGGATGGCCTGGCCGTCATCGATGCCGGGATCGGTATCGATGATGACGCGGCGCGGTGAGGCTCCCGGCGCGCCAAGACCACCCAGCGTAACACTACTCACATGTCATTCCGTTGACCGTACAGCACTAACCATAACGGTCTCGTTCTTCAATGAAAGCATTGAGGTCGTCATGGGCATCGGGAGGCTTGAACAGAGGATCATGAAGGCGGTGTTACCGGAATCGATGTGCAACATAACGCCTCCAGGTGACCGGCTTGGAGTAGAGTGTTTGTGTCGACGAGGATATTTACCTTGGCGCCGCCGGCGGGTTGACCAGAACCCCGGCTAAAGAGCCACGATGGTCGGCGTGGGCGTCCTCACTAGCGGCCATGATCTCCTCCCGGGCGGCGCCTCAACGCGCTCTGCCGTCGCGACCGGCATATTGACAGGTGATTCTAGAATATGTATTCTAAATCCATGCCGAGAACGCCGAAGTTCGACGAAGCACAGATCCTGGCATCGGCGCGAAACCTGGTCGCCGCCCACGGCCCCGCAGCCGCGTCCGTGAGTGCGATTGCGCGAGCCATTCACGCGCCGATCGGCTCAATTTACCATCGATTCGCGTCGCGTGACGTGCTTCTCGGCGAGGTCTGGTTGAGCGCGGCGGAGGCGTTCCAGAACGCCTACTTCGAGGTGCTCCGAGGGACCGGGGCTCGTGAAGCAGGGTTGGCCGCCGCCCTGTACCTCGCACAACGGGTGCGTGCCAACCTCGCGGAAGCACGGGTGCTGCAACTTTACCGGCGGCAAGACTTTGTCCGACACGGTTGGCCGGCCGGTATGGAGCGGCGCGCCCGCGCATTGCGACAGCAGATCGACACCGAGTTTCATGACTTCAGCCGGCGGCTGTGCGGGCGAACGGATGCCCGCACAGCGCGCATTGTCACTTTCGCCGTGCTCGATGCGCCGTTTGCGGCGGTTCGACGGCACGTGGCGGCGAAGGAGGTGCCGCCCGACTACGTCGATCTGCTGATTACCGCAACGTATCATGCCACGCTGCGTCTCGTGGGCGTCGCCTCGTCGTAGAGGGCGCGGTACACGCGAACCATGCCCGGGACGGATGAACACGCAGGACGAAGTCGATCCGGACGAGGACGATCACGAGGAGGATGCGCGATGTCGGAGGGAGTTGAGACGGTGAAGCGTCTGTTCGAGGCGGTGAGGCGGCGCGACCAAGCGGCGCTCTTAGACGCTTACCACCCTCAGGTGTCAATCCACGAGGCACCCTCTCTGCCGTATGGCGGCACTTTCCATGGGCATTCGGGGGCCATCGAGCACGTGCAGAGATTCTACCGGACGTGGGAGGGGCTAAAACCTCCGGAGCTATTTAAAGACGTCGGAATCACGCGTCCGCGCCTCTTCGCGTTCCTTGAGGCGGCCCAAGATCATGTCGTGGTGATCGGCCGGCAGCTCGCGGTCGCACCAAACGGAAGCTCTCTGGATGTCCCGGAGACATTCGTGTTCAAGATGCAAGACAACCGAGTGATCGAATCCTGGATGTTCAACCAAGATACTGTTGCGATTCTCGAGTTCCTGAGGAACGCGGGACGATGAGGCGCGACGTCCACTGTGTATGCCTATGGTTCGTGACCGGCGACCCCTGCACCGACAGGCGCGCGGGCTGTATCGCAGCGGGCGATGTGCCCCCGGGGTGCTAGGGAGAAAGGCGACATGAAGGTGTTTGTGGCAGGTGGAAGCGGCGTTCTCGGCCGTGCAACCGTGCGGGCGCTCAGTGAGGCCGGACATACGGTCCGCGCCACGGCAAGAGGACCCGAGAAGGCACTCGTGGTGCGCCGGCTCGGCGCGGAGCCCGTCGACATCGACCTGTTTGACGCGGCCGCGGTGCGCCGCGCCGTATCCGGATCCGCCGCTATTGTGCGGCTGACGACCAAGATCCCGTCGCTCACAAAGATGGGCCGGCATGGAGCGTGGGCCGAGACAAACCGGTTGCGGACTGAAGGCGCCCGGATCATGGTCGAGGCGGCGCTACAGGAACAGGTGCCGGTTTACGTGCACGAATCGGTCGTGTTCGTCTACCGCGACGGCGGCACCGATTGGCTCGACGAGGACGCGCCGACGGACGACGGCGGCACGACACCTCTGCGGGCGGCGCTCGCCGGTGAGCAGGAGGCTTCGCGGTTCACCCGGGCCGGAGGCCTGGGGATCGTGCTGCGCTTCGGTGGATTCTACGGACCGGATGCGCCATCGACGCTTGAGACGGCGCAAATGATGCGGCGCCGACTGCTGCCGCAGATCGGGCAGGGAACCAACTACCTGTCGTCGGTCTACGTCCCCGACGCCGGCCGAGCCGTGGCCGCGGCGCTCACCGTGCCGGCCGGCATTTACAACATCGCCGATGACGTCCCCGTCCTGTTCGCCGCATACTTACGGATCGCAGCCCGGTCCCTTGGAGTACCTCGGCCGTGGCGGCTTCCCCGCGTCCTGCGCCCCCTGCTGTTCGGCGAGATGGGACGATACCTTTTCCGCTCGCTCCGCGTCTCGAACCGCAGGTTCAGAGACGCGGCTGGCTGGGCACCGGAATTTCCGAGTGCATCGGATGGGTGGGCGCGGATTGCCGCCCAATGGGGGGGCACCGAGCCGGCCGCCGGTGTCGCCGGTTGACGTCCGGCACGAACCACGACGTCAGCCCTCGTGTCGTGAGCAAACTGCGAACGGCGCGACGATGGAACGCGTCCGTCGGGTGGCGACAAAAGGCAAGAATGGAGTGCCACACGTCGTCCCGGTTTGTCACATTGTGGTTGATGCCCGCGGGCCTTAGACCACTCATGGGCATCGCTTTTGCCACGGCGTGTTGCCTGGTAGCTGCATTCGCGCTTTCGTTTTGACCTCGGGTATCGAGTTCATCTCCGCTTAAGCTTCGGACATGATAGTGGGTGGCGTCGTAGCGCAGAATGGTGCGGTTCTCCTTGGGAAACGCGCGCCAACACGAGCCCTGGCGCCAGGCGTGTGGGATATATTCGGCGGTCATGTGAAGCCTGGTGAGCGTGCCGAGGATGCCTTGGTTCGGGAAATCTACGAAGAGTTGGGCGTCCGCGTAACCCATTTGAGCGTGCTCGAGGTATTGGACAATCCGCATGTACTAGGCGGCCCGTTCGCGGTGTTCATCGTGGACGCTTGGGAAGGTGTGCCCCACAACGACGCCCCTGAAGAGCACACAGAGATCCGATGGTTTTCGCCCGGACAGCTTGCCGGTATTTCCCTCGCTCATCCAGCATACGTCGCGCTCCTGCGTCGAGCGCTAAATGCGTGGTAGTGCGAGGAGACTACTCCGTTCCGTGGTCGGAAGATGGTCCCGAACCGAAGCTGGCAGGTCGTCATTGCCTAAGTAGGGCAGTTGAGGGCGTAGCCAGGTTGCTGGCTTCTGGCCTTGGCCACCTTCGCAAGCGGTCGTTGGCGATTTGAGCAACGCACTGGTAGGAGCCAGCGAGTGGAGCCGGCGATCGGATTTGAACCGATGGCCTACGCATTACGAAGGCCTCGCGCCGCTAGTGCGACGCAGGGTGCCCCCAGGCCGCCGTCCAATTTAGCCGCTCAACATTCCGGCAGGCGTCCGATATATCGGACGCGCCCATGAGCGGCGGAGGAGCATGAACCGGATCACGATCGACACGACGCGGCGGATGGGCCGCGTGGACCGGGCGATCTTCAGCGGTTTCGTCGAACACCTCGGCCGCTGCATTTACGGCGGAATCTTCGAGGAAGGCTCACCGCTCAGTGACGCGCAGGGTTTCCGCCGCGACGTGCTGGACGCGCTGCGACCGCTGCAAATGCCGGTGCTGCGCTGGCCGGGCGGCAATTTCGTGAGCGGCTACCATTGGACAGACGGCATCGGGCCGGCGGCGGACCGCCCGCGGCGAATGGAGCTTGCCTGGCACGGTGAGGAGCCCAACCGCTTCGGCACCGACGAGTTCATCGCGTACTGCCGCGAACTCGGTACAGAGCCGTTCATCGTGGTCAACATGGGGTCCGGCACGATGGACGAGGCCCAGGCGTGGGTCGAGTACTGCAACGGCACGGGGAACACGCACTGGGCCAACCTCCGGCGCCGGCATGGCCATGCGGAGCCTTATGGGGTGAAGTACTGGGGCCTCGGCAACGAGATGTACGGTGCCTGGCAGATCGGCGCCCGAAGCGCTGAGGACTACGTCCGCGCGGCGCGGCAGTTCGCCCTCGTGATGAAGCTGACGGATCCCAACATTCAGCTCGTCGGCTGCGGGCACGACGGCTGGAGCGAGTGGGACCGGATTGTGCTGGACGGCATCGGCGATCTCGTCGACTACCATTCGATCCATCTGTACACCGGTAGTCGGGACTATTACACAAACGTCTTTCACCCTCACCAAGCCGACCGCGCTGTGCGCATCTGCGAAGCGTTGATCGAGCGGGTCCGCTACGAGCGGCGAATCGCGCACCCCATCCACATCGCATACGACGAGTGGAACGTCTGGTATCGGGAGCGCAGCCCGGAAGCCCGCCGGTCCGGCCTCGAGGAGCGGTACGATCTGGCGGACGCCCTGGCCGTGGCGACCTACCTCAACATCTTCATCCGGCACTGCCGCAGCGTGCGCATGGCCAACCTGGCCCAGATGGTGAACGTCATCGCCCCCGTGATGACGAACCGGCAGGGACTCTTCCTGCAGACGATCTACCACCCGCTCCGCCTGTACGCGGAGCATACCGGCGCCGTCGCGCTCGACCCGCATGTAGAAGGCGAAAGGTATACGCTCGCCCCGGACAACGAGGACTTCACGAACCGGACGTGGCGAGTCGCCGACCTGGGACCGTTCGACCTGTTGGACGCGGCGGCCACCTGCGATGCGGCGGGCCGCGACGTCACACTCGCGGTCGTCAATCGCGACCCCGCGCGGGACCTCCCGGCGACGGTGCGCGTGTCGGACGCCGCGATCAGCTCGGCTGTCCGGGCATACGAAGTCAACGGCCGCGCCCCGGAGGCCCTGAACAGCTTCGAGGAGCCGCGGGCGGTCGACGTGCGCGAGCGCCGTCCGGAGACCGAGCCCACCGGCGAGTTGCGCTACAGGTTCCCCGCGCACTCGGTCACGGTGCTGCGGCTGCCGGTGAGCCCGCGGGGATAGATCCCGGCCGGATACAGCGAACCGACGTTCCAACGTCTCTGGCCGAGACGGGGACGAAAGTTCGGCACCAGGATAACGAGGAAGGGGGAGTGACGATGCGACGCGCGGCACGGAGGTGGACACGGCGGAGTCTTCTGCGCACCATGGGCGCGGCGGCCGCCGCGGGAGGAGCGGTCCGAATCTTCGGGGCGCCGGCGCATGTGCGCGCGGCGTCGAACGTCACCCTGGCGTTCTGGAACGGTCTCACCGGTCCCGACGGCCGGGTGATGGAAGGCATTGTCGCCGATTTCACGTCGCAGCACAAGGCCATCCGGATCGAGCAGCAGCAGCTGCAGTGGACCGACTTCCACACGAAGATGCTGACCGCGATCCCGGCCGGGCAGGCGCCGGACGTCGCCATCATGCACACGTACGAGAAGCCGCGCTATGTCCAGAGCGGCGCGCTGACGGAGTTCTCCGAAACGGACCTCGCCGCGCTCGCCTTCCAAGCGAAGGACTTTACGCCCCGAGCATGGGAGGGCGGCATCTATCAGGGCAAGCGCTACTCGGTACCGCTCGACATCCACGCGATGTGCCTCTTCATCAACAACACGCTCTTCAAGAGCGCCGGCCTCTGGGCCGGCGGCCGGCCCAAGGCGCCCAGCAGCCGCGCCGAGTTCCTGGACACCTGCAAAGTTCTGACGCACGGCGACCAGCACGGCGTCGGCTGGCTGCAGCGGGGCGTCGGCTGGGCGTTTCAGATGCTGTTGTGGCAGAATGGGGGGGACATGTTCGACGCGCAGGGCGAGCCCACGCTCGACAGTCCCGCAGCCGTCGAGGCGATGCAGTTCATTCAGGATCTCAACGTCAAATACCACTACACGCCCGAAGGAATCACCGGCAACCCGGCCGAGGCGTTTCAGACCGGCAAGATCGGGATGGCCGTGCACGGCGACTGGCTGACGCCGGCCTTCGTCGCGGCCAACATGGACTTCACCGTCGCGCCCGCGCCCACGTTCTTCAAGCAGCGGTCGGTGTGGGCGGGGTCTCACCAGTTCTACCTGCCGGTGCAGCGCCGCCCCGATCCCGCGAAGCGCGAGGCGGCCCTCGTATTCATCCGGTGGATCAGCGAGCACAGCATGGCGTGGGCTCAGGGCGGGCACATCCCGGCCCGGGCGGGGCTGACCGCGACGCCCGGCTTCAAGGCGCGCAAACAGGCGGCGCTGCTGGCCGATGCGCCCTACTGGCACTTCATGCCGGCGGTCCCGAAGATCCTGGTGGAGGAGAGCCTCATCACCGCGGCCCAGGAGCAGATCTTTCTCGGCCGCGCTACACCCAAGGACGCGCTCACTGCGCTGAACGATCAGATCAAGCGCGCGCGCATTTGAACTGCGGGCTAACGGCCCCCACTCACGGACTTCGGGCGGCACGGCGCCCCAGGCACCGGGGGACGCCGGCATGACGCCCTCCGCCGCGGTTCCCTCCGCCGCGTTGCCGCCGGCCGCCATCCGGCCGGCCCGCGCGGCGGGGCACCGGCACGAGACGTGGACCGCCTACGCGCTGCTCGCGCCGTACCTCGCGGCGTTTGCCGCGTTCATGGTGGTCCCGTCGGCCTACGGCCTGTACTTGAGTTTCACCGATTTCCGGCTCGGGAGCGTCCACCCGCGCTGGACCGGCCTCGACAACTTCGCCTACGTGCTGACCGACCCGCTGTTCCGGACCACGGTCGGCAACACCGTTGTCTTTGTGCTCGAGAGCACCCCGGCGCTGATCGTCATCCCGCTGGCCCTCGCCGTCGCGCTTAACCAGCGAATGCCGTGGCGGGCGTTTTTCCGTGGAACGTTCTTCTTGCCGTTCACCCTCTCTGTCTCGATCGTCAGCATCTGCTGGTGGTGGCTGCTCGACCCCAATTTCGGGCCGGTGTACTTCTACCTGAAGGCGCTGGGCTTTCGTCCGCCGCCGTGGATCAGCAGTCCGCCGCTCGCGATGGCCGGCGTAGTGGCTGCCACCGTCTGGTGGACCGCCGGCTACAACATGGTGCTGTTCCTGGCGGGGCTGCAGGATATTCCGGCGCATCTGTACGAAGCCGCGCGCATCGATGGCGCGGGCGGCTGGCGGCAGTTCCGCTCCGTGACACTGCCGCTGCTGCGCCCGACGATGCTGTTCGTCATCGTGATCCAGCTGATCGCCTCATTCCAGGTCTTCGGCCAGGTCTATGTGATGACGAGCGGTGGTCCGGGGAACGCGACCCGTACGGTGATCCAGTACGTGTACGAGACCGCGTTCGTCCAGCTGCAGCTGTCGGAGGGCGCGGCAGCGGCGTGGCTGTTGTTCCTCATCATTCTCGTGTTCAGCCTCGCGCAGTTCCGGCTGTTCTCGGGCCACACCGAGTACTAAGCGATGACGGCCGATGCCGCGGCGCTGCGACGGGGTCGCCTGCCCCGGCCGGCCCGGCGGCTGCTCCGCGTCGGGGTGGCGGCGCTCGCCGTGCTGGCGGCGGTGTGGCTGCTGCCGCTGGTGTGGATCGCCGTGACGGCGTTCAAGCCCGCGCCGGAGATCATCCGGCTGCCAGTCCGGTGGCTCCCGGCGCATCCGACGCTGCACAACTTCGGCGTGGCGCTGACGACCAACCGCACGGCGTCGATCGGCCGCGCGTTCCTGAACAGCACGATCGTGGCGTTCAGCGAGACCGTCGTAACGCTGGCGGTCGACGCGACGGCCGGGTACGCTTTGGCGCGCCTGCAGTTCCCGGGCCGTCGCCTCGTCTTTGCGGTCGTCGTTGCGAGCATCATGGTGCCGTTTCAGGTCACGCTCGTCCCGCTGTACCTCATGTTTGAACAGGTGGGCTGGCTCAACACCTACCAGGCGCTGGTGTTGCCGGGTCTCTCCCGGGCGTTCGGCGTCTTCCTGATGCGGCAGTTCTTCCTCGCCCTGCCGCGAGATCTTTCGGACGCGGCGCGGATCGACGGCGCGGGACCATTCATCATTTTTGCGCGGGTCGCGCTGCCGCTCGTGCGGCCGGCCCTCGCCGCGCTCGGCATCTTCACTTTCCTGCGCAGCTGGAACGAGTTTACCTGGCCCCTCATCGTCATCAGCCGCAACGATATGATGACGCTGCCCGTGGCGCTCTCCAGGCTGTTGGGGTCGTTTTTTGTCGAGTACGGGATCGTCATGGCCGGCGCGATGCTAGCGGCCCTGCCGCTGATCGCCGTCTTCTTTATCGCCCAACGGCAGATTATTGAGGGCGTCGCCCTGACGGGGCTGAAGGAGTGAGCGGCGGGTCCGAGCAGCCCCTACGGAGGCAGGCCGCGCCGAGGCTCGTGCCGGCGCTCGCGAGAGCGCTCGACATCCTCGAGGCTGTGCGCGACGCCGCGTCGCCGCCGGCGATTCCGGAAATCGTCGCGCGGCTCGGTCTGCCGCGCAGCACCGTCCACGACCTTGTGACCACCCTCGCGGCGCGGGGCTACCTGCAGCCGGCGGACGGCAAGCCGCATCACTTCGTCCTCGGCCTCCGCTCGTGGGAGCTCGGTGGCGCCTACGCCGCGTCGCTCGACCTACCGAGGGAAGCACTGCAGGCGGCGCGGGCCGTGTCGGACGCCTGCGGCGAGACCGTTCACGTCGCCGTGCTCGACCACACGCAGGTGGTCTATATCGCCAAGGTGGACGGCACGTACGCCGTGCGCATGGTTTCGGCCGTCGGCCGCCGTCTGCCAGCGCACTGCACCGCGGTCGGCAAGATGCTGCTTTCAACGCTCTCCGACGAGAAGCTAGCGGCGTGTTACCGGCGCGGGAAGAGGCTGCCGGCGATGACGCCCAACAGCCTCACCTCGCTCGAGCGCCTCCGCCGCGAGCTGGGCGCGATTCGTCAACGCGGGCTGGCGTTCGACGACTGCGAATCCAATCTCGACGTGCGGTGCGTCGCGGCGCCGGTGTACGATCGTGACGGGACCATGGTCGCCGCGATGAGCGCCTCCGTCCCGGTGAGCCGGATGGGCGCGAGATGCCAGCAGACGCTCGCGCGGCTCATTCGGGAGGGCGCGCAGGCGCTGTCGACGCGGCTCGGCTTCAACGCCCAACCACGGCCCGCACCCCGGACCCGCCGAATTGCGAATGGGATGGTCCACCCTGGCACGGGCAGCCGCCCTGATCGCCCGCCATAAGCACCAGCGGTATGCACCGTGGGCGCTGTCGGGCGGCTGGTTGCGGCGCGATGAGGACCCGATCGGTGCGCGCCTTACAACCCTAGCAAATACTGGAGCCGGCGATCGGATTTGAACCGATGACCTGCGCATTACGAATGCGCTGCTCTACCGCTGAGCTACGCCGGCCCGGCTGACAAAGCGGAGTATACACGAGGGTTGGCGAGCGGACAACAGAAACGGCCGGTCGACGCCTCCGGCCGTCATTTCACCTGCTGCGAAGCGGTTACGCCCGGCGCGAGCGCGCCTTCTTCTTCCTCGCCTTGCTCTTTGCCAGACGGGCCCGAACGCCCATCATCGCAATGCGCCGCCGCTCCGTCGCGCTGAGACGAAGGGCTCTGGCGCGCCCCCCCTTGCTGCCCAGCTCTGCCCAAATGCTGGTCGTCTTCTTGCGCCGCCTCCGGCTTGCGGGCCGTGTCATCAATCGAATCTCCTAGCTCCCCCGCGATCATTCTAACTTGGCGGCCAGAAAACGGTCAACAGACCGCTGGGGCCTCACGGCTGCTTAGAACTTACCCTGCCCCGCGACACCGCTCTGCCTTCCCGCGCTTCCGGCCGAGCGTGGCCAAATGCTGGCTTTCCTCTCAGCCATCACTGACGCAATCACTCATCCGTCTCATCAGACTGAGCGTAAAAATGATAACTTAGCCGCTAAGTATAATGTGGCGGAAGGGAAAGGGTCATAAAACCGGCGAAGGAGTGCATAAGCAAAGGGGGCGTTTTGACGGGGGGAGAACACGGCTCATGGTAGTGGCGTCGCACTGGTCGAACCAACTACAGTGCCGGCGGGAGGATCGCGACGGCGCGGTCTGCGTGATCCTCTCCGGTGAGCTCGACCTGGCGAGCATCGCCGCGCTGCAGGTACAGTTCAAGGCGCTCGCGCAGCGCGACGACGACATCATCGTCGACATGGGCGGGCTCCGGTACATCGACTCCTCCGGAGCCAAGGCGCTGCTGGACGCGAACCGGCTCTTCGGACGGAGCAGACGCCGGCTCGTGATGGCGAACGTTCAGCCACTGGCGCGGCGGATCATCGATGTGATGGGACTCGAGCAGGCGATTCCAATCTTCTCAACGGTGGACGCCGCCCTGGAGCACCTTCGGAGCACCAAGGAGTCTTAAACGGGCCGGACTCTCAACCCCGTGGCGCGGCGCGCTACCTGCGCCAGTGCTCCATCAAAAGCAGGACGCCGGCAATCAGCGCGATGATGCCGGTGAGGCTGCCGAAGCCCCGAAACAAGAAGAGTCCGGACGATTCAAGCCCGACCAGGATCAGGTAGACCGCGAGCAGGAACATCCCCCAGTTGGCGATGCGCACTCCCAACCCCCTCAGCCACAGAGACGTCGCGGCCGCCAGTACCATCACGCAACCGCGCTTGACTTGCGGCTACCAGCCCATCGCGTAGCCGTTCCGGCGCGGATCCGCGCCGCCCATCATCCAACCGTCGTCGCGCAGCACGATACCCTGCCCGCCGCCGACCCGGACGGACCAGTCCTCGAGGACCTCGATCGAATAGCCGCGCGAGGCCAGCGCCTTGCGGGCGGCCGCCGGGAAGCGGCCTTCGAGCAGCAGTGTCTTGGGCGGCATCGGATCGCCGACGTCGTCCTTCCACCGGAAGCGCGGGGCGGCGATCGCGTCCTGGATGCCGCGGCCGAAGTCGATCAGCCCAAGGATCATCTGGGCGGTCGTCTGCGGAATGCCGTACGAGCCCGGCGTCCCAATCAGGAATGCGAGCCGGCCGCCGCGGGCGGCGTGCGCCGGGCCGAGCGGGTCGATCCCGAACGACTGCGTGGGCGCCATCGGATTCTCTTTGATCCCGAAGCCGTGGGCCGGGCCGGACGGCGATTCGCGGCGCTTATCGGGCGCGATGACGCGGGCGTCACCGGGTATCAGCGTGCACCAATGATGGCCATTGTTGAGGACGATGCCGGTATCGCCGACGACCACGCCGGAGCCGTAGCCGCTCCCGATCGTCTGGGTGATGTTGACCGCCAGCCCGCTCGCGTCCGCGGCAGAGAGGTGCGTCGTCGACCGCTCGGGGGCGCGGCGCGCCTTCCGGATGCGCGCACGCACGGGCTG
>DATEGA010000075.1:0-4885 GCA_035280345.1 bacterium
CCCCGCTGGGTGAAGCCGGTCCCCGTCGAGATCGCGAAGCTCGCCGCTGACTACCGGCTCGTGGTCACGGTCGAGGACAATGTACGCTCGGGAGGCGCGGGCTCCGCGGTGGCACAGGCGCTGCGGGACGCCGGCGTCGACACGCCGCTTCGCGATCTCGGCATCCCGCCGCGCTTTCTCGCGCACGGCAAGCGGCAGGACCTTCTTGCGGAGGCAGGGCTCACGCCGGACGGGATCGCCGACGCCGTCGTGCGCGCGCTTGCCCCCGTCCGCGACCGGCTGCCGATCCACATTCGGTAACCACAGCAAAGGGCCGGTCCTTTCGGAACCGGCCCTTTGTTTTTTTCGGTATCTACCGCCGGCCGGCGAGCGGCCGGTCGTCGTGAGATTGAAACCGCCGGACTACTCCGTCGGCAGCTGCGCGTTGATCCAGGCGAGGATCCCGCCTTTCAGGTTCACCGCCTTGCCGTAGCCGTGCCCCTGCAGCAGGCCCACGGCTTTTCCGCTGCGCCCGCCGGACCGGCAGTAAATGATCGCCGGTGTCGCGGGATCGATCTCCGCCAGCCGCTCCGGCACCTGGCCCAGCGGGATCAGCTGGCCGCCGTGAATGTGCGCGTCTTCGTATTCCCACGGCTCCCGCACGTCGATGAGCTGGATGCCGCCGCGATCGAGGAGCGCCTTCGCCTCGACCGGCGTCACTTCGGGAATCGGCTTCGCCGCGGCGCGGTCGTGCGCCGGCATGCCGCAGAACTGCTCGTAGTCGATGAGCGCGGTGATCGTCGGCCGATCGCCGCACACCGGGCACTCCGGGTTGCGGCTCCAGCGGACGACCCGCGTTTCACCTTCGAGCGCGTCGAAGATCAGGAGGCGGTTGGACAGGGTCTCGCCGGCGCCGAGGAGCAGTTTGAGGACCTCGAGCGCCTGCCGGGAGCCGACGTGGCCGCAGAGCGCCCCCAGAATGCCGCCCTCCGCGCAGCTCGGAACCATCCCAGGCGGAGGCGGGGTCGGGAACAGGCACCGGTAGCAGCCGTGCCCCGGCACGAACGTGGTCGCCTGCCCTTCCCACTTCAGGATGCTCGCGTCCACAAGCGGCTTGCCGAGCAGCACGCACGCGTCGTTGACAAGGTACCGCGTCGGGAAATTGTCGCTGCCGTTGACGACAACATCGTACTCGCGGATGATGTCGAGCGCGTTGGCGCTGGTCAGCACCGTTTGGTACGGCACGACGGTGACGTCCGGATTGACACCGCCGAGCGTACGCCGGGCCGAGTCGGTCTTCGGCTGCCCAAGCGCCCGCGTCGGATGGAGGATTTGCCGGTGCAGATTGCTCAGGTCGACCCGGTCGCCGTCCACGATCCCGATGGTCCCGACGCCGGCGGCAGCGAGGTAGAGCGCCACGGGCGAGCCAAGGCCGCCCGCGCCGATGATAAGGACCTTTGACCGCAGCAGCTTCGCCTGACCCTCGAGACCCATCTCTTCCAGAATGATTTGGCGGCCGTACCGCTCCATCTGAGTGTCGCTGAGGAGCGGGACTTGCGCTGCTCTCACCTTAGTCGCCATGTCACCATCCCTCCAGACTTCGGGTACATCCGTTTACGATAGGCCGTGCCGGGGGGCCTGTCAAGAAAACCTAACCAGGCCGGGTGTGCGTTCTTAAATGTAGAGAGAACGCGCCCGTTCTCCATCATAAGGCCTAAACGCCGCGGCGGCCCGGTTCCTTCCGGCCAAGCGGCGGCCGTCGGGTGGAGACTCGATAGGCGTGCGGTCCGCATCTGATTGCGGCGCTAAGCCCGGTGCTATAATGGCGCGGTGGTGCGGGGGCCAGAAACCGGCACAACGAGGTGTGCGGCACATGAGTCCAGAGGTTGATCTCTTCGACGTCACAATCATCGGCGGCGGCCCCGTCGGCCTGTACGCAGCCTACTACGCGGGCTTCCGGACGCTCCGCACCAAGATTGTGGAGAGCCTCGACGCGCTCGGCGGCCAGGTCACAGCGCTGTATCCCGAGAAGCCGATCTACGACGTCGCGGGCTTCCCCAAGATCATCGGCCGGCAGCTGGTCGACCAGCTCGTCGAGCAGGCGGGCCAGTACAATCCCACGATCTGCGAGGGCGAAACGGTCGAGAAGCTCGAGCGCGCGGCGGACAGCACCCTGCGCCTGACCACGAACAAGAACACGCACGCGAGCAAGGTGTTGCTGGTTACGGCCGGGATCGGCGCGTTCCACCCGAAGACGTTCAAGAACCCGCAGATCGACTCGTTCGAGGGGCGGGGCCTCTACTATTTCGTGAAAAGTTTTCAAGATTTCGCGGGGAAGCGCGTGCTCATTACGGGCGGCGGAGACTCCGCGGTGGACTGGGCAAACGGCCTCATCGGGATCGCGCGCTCGATCACGTTGATCCATCGCCGCGACCAGTTCCGGGCGCATGAAGATTCCGTGCAGAAGATGCTCCACTCGCCGGTGAACGTGAAGCTCTTCTATGAACTACGCCGGCTCGAGGGCAAGGATAAAGTCGAGCGCGCCGTCATCTTCCAGAACAAGACCCAGGCGGAAGAATCGATCGAGGTCGACGCCGTGATCGCGTCCCTCGGCTTCCTCAGCACGCTGGGGCCGATCGCGGACTGGGGCCTCGAGCTGGAACACGACAGCATCCGCGTGAACAGCAAGATGGAAACGAACCTTGCCGGCATCTACGCGGCCGGCGACATCGTCGTCTACCCGGGCAAGGTGAAGCTGATCGCGACCGGCTTCGGCGAGGCCGCGACCGCGATTAACAACGCCGCACAGTACATCAACCCGAAAGCGAGCGTGTTCCCCGGCCACAGCAGCAGCCAGGACGTCCACAAGCAGAAGGCCGGCGCGATCGCGTAACGTCAAAAGGCCCTTCAGCGGCAGAAACACGAGCGGCGGGCCACCCGGCCCGCCGCGTTCGTCAACCGATCCGGAACACTGCTATGTTGCGGCGGCCGACACCGCCTGTTCATCGGCGTGGTAGCTGCTGCGGACGAGCGGCCCCGACTCGACGTGCCGGAAGCCCATCGCGAGCCCGTCGCGCTTGAGCGCGGCAAATTCGTCCGGGTGGTAGTAGCGGGCGATCGGCACGTAGTCGGTGCCCGGGCTGAGATACTGGCCGATCGTGAGGATGTCGCAGCCGGCCTCGCGCAAATCTCGCATCGTCTGCACGACCTCGTCGGAGGTCTCCCCCAGCCCCACCATCATCCCGCTCTTCGTGAGCCAGCGTGTGCCGCGCGCCTTGGCGCGCCGCAGCAGCTCGAGCGAGCGGCCGTAGCGCCCTCCGCCGCGTACCGCCGAGAAGAGCCGGGCAACCGTTTCGATGTTGTGGTTCAGGATGTCCGGCGCGGCGTCGAGCACGGTCTCGAGCGCCGCGGGGTCGCCTTTGAAGTCGGGGATCAGCACCTCGACGGAACAGCGGGGCATGCGCTCGCGCACGAGCCGGATCGTCTGCGCGAACATCTCCGCCCCGCCGTCGCGGAGATCGTCGCGGTCCACCGAGGTGACGACGACGTGACGGAGGCCCATCGCCGCGACCGCAGAGGCGACGCGCTCCGGCTCCCGGACGTCGAGTTCCGTCGGGAGGCCGTGGGCGATCGCGCAGTACGCACAGTGCCGGGTGCACACGTTGCCGAGGATGAGGAACGTCGCGGTCCGCCGCTCCCAGCAGTCGCCGATGTTCGGGCAGCGGGCTTCCTCGCACACGGTGTGAAGCGCCTGCGTGCGCATGACGCCGACGAGGTCCCGGAAGTTCGGACCGGCCGGCAGCCTGACCTTGAGCCACTCGGGACGTCGTGCGACGGCCATCTCAAAACTCCGGCGAGTCGCCGGTGGGCGAGAACGACTCCAACTGCCGTTTGATGTGGTTGAGGAACTGCAGTGCAACCGCGCCGTCGAACGCGCGGTGGTCGAACGCGAGCCCCAGGTGCATCATCTCGCGGATCGCGATGCCCTCGCCGAGCACCACGGGGCGGCGCACCACCGCGTCCGTAGAGAGAATCGCCGCCTGCGGGTAGTTGATCACCGGCATCGAGAAGATCGAACCGAAGACCCCGGGGTTGGTGATCGTAAACGTCCCGCCCGAGACATCGTCCAGCGTCAGTTTGCCCGCCCGCGCCCGCATTGATAGGGTTTCAAGGTCGCGGCCGAGACCGGCCACGCTCTTTTGATCGGCCTCCTTGATCACCGGGACGATCAATCCCTCCGGAATCGCGACGCCGATGCCGATGTTGATCGCATGCTTGGCCAGCACGCCCTCGGGTGTGAAGGTGCCGTTGACGATCGGGACCTCCCGCAGCGCGCGGCTGACCGCCCGGACGATAAAGGCGGTGAGCGTGATGTTGACGCCCTCGCGCGTGCGCCAGGCCGCTTTGTGAGCCTCGCGGTGCCGCACGAGCGCCGTCACGTCCACTTCGACCACACCGTAGGCATGAGGAATCTCACGCTTGCTGCGGGCCATTCGCTCGGCGATCGTCCGGCGCAGTGGGGTGAGCGGCTGGAGTTGATCCCCGGCTGATGCCGCGGCACCCGTCGCGGCCGGCCTGCTCATCGACGGAACGGCCGGTGCCGCAGGGGGGACACCGGCTCCGCCGCGGCCTTCCAGATAGTGCTGCACGTCGTCTTTCGTAATCCGGCCGTCAATGCCGGTCCCGCGGATCTGCTCCAACTCCTGCATCCCGAGACCGTGCTCTTCAGCCAACCGGCGCACCAACGGCGTGAGCCTCAGCCCGTCTCGGCCTCTCGATACTGTGCCCGCGGGCGCCGCCGTGCTGGGAGCGACAGAGGCGGCCGGTCGAGATGCCGCCGGCGCGGACGGTGGTGCGGGTTGCGGGCGCGATGGTTGGGGAGCGGGCGCCGGTCCCGCGGCAATCG